>NZAK01000181.1 GCA_002687515.1 Rhodospirillaceae bacterium | reverse complement strand
GCGCCGTCGACCAGCCGCGCCTGGCGGGCGTAACGGTACATCCATTCCAATATACTGTCCTTGGAATAGCCGCCGGCGCCACATAGCTGGATCGCCGTGTCGACCGCCTGGTGCAGGCTGTCGGCCACCTGAATCTTGGCCATCGAGACCTCTTTCCTGGCGAAATCGCCCTGTTCAAGTTTCCAGGCCGCGTGCATCACCAAAAGCCGCCCCACCTGAACCGCCATGGCGGCTTCGCCCATCATCCATTGCACGCCTTCGTGCTCGATCAGCTTGGCGCCGAAACTTTCGCGTTTGCCGACATAGTCCGAGGCGATTTCGAGGGCGCGCTTGGCCATTCCAAGCCAGCGCATGCAATGGGTCAGGCGCGCCGTGCCGAGCCTGATTTGCGTCACCTTGAGGCCGTCGCCGACTTCCAGCAATCGCTGCGCGTCGGGGATCTCGAGGCCGTCATAGACCAGTTCGCAATGCCCGCCATGCTCTTCCGGCCCCATGATCGGTATCCGCCGCTCGAGGCGCCAGCCGGGATCGTCGGCATGATGCAAAAAGGCGGTCAGCCCCTTGCGCGGATGGTCCGAGGTTTTGGCGATCAGGATGAAATGCTTGGCGCCCTCGGCGCCGGTAATGAAATGCTTGCGGCCATTGATAATCCACGCATCGCCCTTTTTCTCGGCCGTGGTCAGCATCGCCGACGGATCGGAGCCGGAGCCCGGCATCGGTTCGGTCATCGCGAAGGCCGAACGGAGCCGGCCGTCGACGATCGGCTGCAGCCATTGCTCCTTCTGCTCCTCGGGCAGCACTTTTTCGAGGACCATCATGTTGCCGTCATCGGGGGCGGCGCAGTTGAACACCAGCGGCCCGAATGGCGAGCGCGCCATTTCTTCATAGCAGGCCGCCATGCCGATAGCGCCGACGCCGGCGCCGCCTCGTTCCTCCGGCATCTGAAAGGCCCACAGGCCGGCCGCCTTGGCCTTGGCGCGGAGCTCTTGCAAGACCGGCTCGGCGATCATTTCATGGGCGTCGAAATTGGCGGCGACACCTTCCAGCGGCAGCACCTCATCGGCAACGAATGCGCCGAGGCGCAGCCGGTAATCTTCGATATGATCAGGCAGGGTGAAGTCCATGACGGGCGCTCCTGGTGGGTAAATTCAAGTGGTGGGTGCGGCGGTCAGCTGTCCTTCGTCCGCTGGCGCAGCACGTATTTCTGGATCTTGCCGGTCGAGGTCTTCGGCAGCGGGCCGAAAATCACCTCGCTTGGGCATTTGAAATGGGCCAGATGGCCGCGGCACCATTCGATGATATCATCGGCGCTCACCTCGCCGGCGGCCGGCGCCAAGGTGACGAAGGCGCAGGGCGTTTCGCCCCACTTGGCATCCGGCTTGGCGACCACGGCGGCTTCCATCACCTTGGGATGGCGGTAGAGCGCCTCTTCGATCTCGAGACTGGAGATGTTCTCGCCGCCGGAAATGATGATGTCCTTCGAACGGTCCTTGATCTCGACATAACCGTCGGCATGCACGACGCCGAGATCGCCGGTATGGAACCAGTCCCCGGCGAAGGCGGTTTCGGTGGCAAGGGGGTTTTTCAAATACCCCTTCATCACCGTATTGCCGCGCAGCATCAATTCACCCATGGCGGCGCCGTCGGCGGGCACCGGTTCCAAGGTATCGGGGTCGGCGACCATCTGATAGGCCATGGTCAGATTGCGTACCCCCTGACGGGCCAGCATGGCGGCCTGCTCCTCGGCGGATAATTCATTCCAGTCATCCTGCCAGGCGCAGGTGGTCGAGGGTCCGAAGGATTCGGTAAGGCCGTAAAGATGGGTCACCCGAAACCCCATCTGCCCCATGGCGGTGATCACCGGGCTCGGCGGCGAGGCACCGCCGGTGGCCACCTCGACCTGGTGGGCGAATTGCTGCTTCACCTCTTCGGGAGCGTGGATCAGCATGTTGAGGATAATCGGGGCGGCGCACATATGGGTCACGCCATGTTCGCCGATGGCGGCAAATATGGCGGCCGGTTCAACCTCGCGCAGGCAGACATGGGTGCCCGCCAGGACGGTCACCGCCCAGGGATAGGACCAGCCGTTGCAATGAAACATGGGCAGCGTCCAAAGATAGACCGTATCGGGGCGCAATCCGAACATCAGCGTGTTGCCGATGGCGTTGAGATAGGCGCCCCGGTGGTGATAGACGACACCCTTGGGATCGCCGGTGGTGCCCGAGGTATAGTTGAGCGACAGGGACTGCCATTCGTCTTCCGGCGGCCGCCAGTCAAATTCGGGATCGCCGGTGGCGAGAAAGGCTTCATATTCCATATCGCCGAACGGATCGCCGGCGGCGGCTAAGTCGTCAATACGGATAACCGGCGGCGGCTGGTCCATCTTGGCCAGGGCTTCACCGATGACGCCGGCGAATTCGCCGTCGGCCAGCACCAGCTTGGCGCCGCCATGTTCCAAGATGGCGGCGATGGTCGGGGCGTCGAGCCGGATGTTGATGGCGTTGAGGACGGCGCCGGTCATCGGCACCCCGTAATGGGCTTCCAGGAGGGCGGGAATATTGGGCGCCATCACCGCGACCACGTCGCCGGTTCCGATGCCGCGCTTCGTGAGCGCGCTGGCCAGGGATACGCAACGGCTCTGGAACTGGCGGTAGGTCCAGCGGGCCGGGCCATGCACGACGGCGGTTTTTTCCGGATAGACATCCGCCGCCCGGCGGAGAAAATCGAGCGGCGTCAAAGGCTGGTAATTGGCCTGCCGTTTGACCAGATCTTGCTCGTCCATTGCTTTTCCCACGCCCCTCCGTCCGCCGCCAGCCGGCGAACCCGGCGCCAGGGTAGCACAACAAAGCCGCCGGACCGATGGGGCCGGCCGTCAGCGGTCAGTGATGATGGTGGTGGGCGCAGCCCGGACAATTCCCCGAGCTTAGATCCATCACCTTGCCGGTGTTGCTCGCGCTGGTGCGGATGGCAACGCGCGATCCGACTTGCTTGGCCACCTTACCCGACGAACAGGCCGGGCAATCAACATCGGCGCCGTCACTATGGGTCAGGGCCTCGAAAGCCTCGCCGCAATCGTCGCAGCTATAGTTGAAATAGGGCATTTTCGTTACCTCGTTGCGGCTCCCCCGGGGTTTCAGTCCGAGGGAGCCGGTTGATGGTTAAATGTCGATAACCGTTATTTCCTCGATCGGCCAGCGCGACAGTATTTCGACGCCGGTCGCGGTGACGTGGATGACTTCCTCCAGTCTGACGCCCTGGCCCAAGCCGTCGCCTTCCTGGGTTTCGATGGCGAAGGTCATGCCTTCCTCGATCTCCATCGGATGGTCGACCGAACAGCCGCGCCAGACCAGGGGCGGCTCGTAAAGGGTCAGTCCGATGCCGTGGGCCCAGTTGTTGCCGGCCGTCTGATCTTCGGAGACGACGCCGATATCGGCCCAGACATCCGGTCCCTTGGGCCATTTTTCGGCGATTTCCTTGGAGGTCACGCCGGGCTTGATGATGCTGATCGAATCGTAAAGCCATTCGTAGGCCCGTTTATAGGCCTCGACCGTCTCCTTGGCCGGCTCGCCGACGCTGAAGGTGCGGTAATAGCAGGTCTTATAGCCATTCCACGAGGTATTATAGACATCGGCGTAGATGACGTCCCGGGGAGCCAGGCGGCGCCCGGTCCAATGACGCAGGTTGGGCCATGTATAGGGCCCCGAGGTGCAGAACACGCCCGAATGGACCTCGCCGCCGTTCTTGTAGCAGGCCTTGAACATCTCGCCCAGAACCTCGTGTTCGCTGATCCCTGGCCGCGCCGTCTGCACGATGGAATCGAACATCGCATCGCCGATGGTGCAGGTATTGCGCAGGCACTCGACCTCTTCGGGAAGTTTATATTTGCGCGCCTCAAGGAGCGCCATATAGCCTTCGCCGCTGGTTTTAACGCCCTTGGCCTCGAAGGCGGCATCGATCATCGGATCGGAAAAATCGACCGCCAGGACCTCCTTGTCGACGCCGGCCCGCTTCAATTCGTCGCAAATCTGATCGATGAAGCGGACGATCGCCGCCTGATGGGCCGAATCTCCCATGCAGCGGGCGATCCAGCCCATGCCGGTGATTGCCCAGCGCACATTGTCCTCGCCCAGCCACGGCGAATTGCGCATGGTGTGATAACCGATGTCGCCCTGTTCGAAAATAATCGGCTGATTGTCGCCCTTGAGCAGCAGCGAATAGCGGAGCCCCGAGCTTGGCGTCGTCCATTGTGGCGTATAGGTGCTGGTGATGTAGCGGGTGTTCCATTCGTTGAGCGACAGGAAGGCGCCGAAATCGCGCTTTTCGAATAGCTCGGCCTTGGCCTTTTCGAGCCGCTGCGCGCGCAGCCGATCCATGTTGATGCCGTCGATCCAATCGGTCATTTGAAAGGGATAGGATTTTCCGTATGCATCGGTCATTGGATTGTCTCCTCGGTCGATTTCCAAGAGGGTTGAAATGCGCCCACGGGTGGGACCACGAATTGGTGTGAATTAAATTGCTGAGGCTATTTTCCGCCCCCCCCAGGCGTGGAATTGATATAATTATTTCCTATCTGATTTTGAAAAAACAATAATTTTTCATTATAATTCCCATAAGGATTTTAGATTGACCGCGGTCGTCTTGGCGCATCGGACGCACAACCATGAACCTCAAGCAAATTCAAAGTTTCGTCGCCATTTTCGAGGAAGGCGGCTTCAGTCGCGCGGCCGAAAGGCTGCATGCGACGCAGCCCGGCTTGAGCGCCCAAATGAAGCAGCTTGAAGCCACCCTCGGCGATAGCTTGTTCGAGCGCTCGGTCGGCGGCGTCACCCCGACAGCGGCCGGACGGCGTTTCTACCAACACGCGCTCGCCATCTTGCGTCAAATTCAGGTGGCCCGGCAGGATTTGAGGGAAATGCGCGGCGAGATCTCGGGATCGATCAAGTTCGGGCTCGTTCCTTCGGCCATGCGCGGCCTCGCGCCCACCTTGTTTCCGCGTTTTGCCGCCGATTATCCAGAGATCAAGATCACCCTGAAAGAGGCCTATAGCGACAGTCTCACGGCCTGGGTCCGGACCGGCGAGTTGGACTTCGCCGTGGTCATCGAGCCACCCCGTCAGGAGGGCCTGATCACCGAGCGGCTGACCAAGGAATCGATGGTGCTGATATCGGGCCGGGCCATGGCGCTGACCCCTTGGCGCCCGATCGATCTGGCCGTCGCCGAGCCGTTGAAATTGATCGCGCCGTCGCCGGGAAACAGCTTGCGCGTAAACCTGGAACACCGCATCAGGTCCAAAGAACTTCCCGTCGCCAACCTATTGGAAATGGATTCGGTACACGGCTCGATCGAGTTTATCCGCAATTCCGATTGGACCACGATCCTACCCTACACCGCCGTCGCTGCCGATGCCGAAGCCCCGGACCTGTGTCTCAACCCCATCACCGCCCCTGAAATTTCGGCGGATTTTTTCCTTATTCACCGAATTCAATCGCCCCTATCGATGCCGGCGCGGGCTTTTGTCGAGACCATGGGCGAAGAGTTCGGTTTGATTAACGATTCTTGGCGCGCCAATGCATCGAGGTATCGATCAGGCAAGAAAAATCCCGGCTGACCGGGGTTTCAGGATTAGACTCACCCCAAGATCCGAACCAATTGCCGTGGCGGACCCGATTTAATCGCTGATGCCGATGTTTCTGAAATATTTCCGAGGCGTCGCCGCTGCTTCCCTCGCGCGCCGGTCTGGGGCAGTATGGCCGCCCTAAGATTGAATCCGGCGATGATGCGCCGGACAAGCTTTGGCGAATGGAGGGTGCCTGCGCCGCGATGAAAGCGACAGCGTCAAAATTTAGAGCCCGAATGCTGGGCGCACTCGTCGCCTTGGCGGTTCTGCTGCCTGCTTCCGCGATCTGGGCGCAGGACAAGATAACTGTTGCCACCGGCCAGGACTTCCGGCCATTCGAATTCGTCGACGAAGACGGCAAGGCGGCTGGACTGGTTGTCGATCTGTGGAAACTGTGGTCGGAAAAAACCGGCATTCCGATCGAGTTTAAGCCGGCGCCGTGGAGCGATACGCTCAAGATGATGCAGGATGGCCGCGCCGATATCCATGCCGGTCTCAATCTCACCGAAGAACGGCAAAAATTCCTCGACTACGGCGAAGCGCTGCTCAGCACCAACAGTTACGTTTTTTCGCCGGCCGGCATGCAATTGTCCGGTTCGATCCAGCAACTTACCGGTTTCCGCATCGGCGTACTGAAAGGCAGTCTGGAAGAGTCCGTTCTGAGTAAGCAGGTGCCCGGCGCCGAACTGGTGCCCTTCAAAGGTATCGACGAACTCTATGATGCGATATTGGCCAATAAGGTTCGTCTATTTGCCGATGTCGAACAGACCGGATTATTTTTCCTCAACCAGCGCAATCTGGTGTCGAACTTCCGGTTCGATGCCTCGGCGCCTCTCGATGCCAACCATCTATTCGCAGCGGTTGCCAAAGGTAAAACAGAGCTCTTGGAAAAGGTTAACGCCGGTATGGGCAGCATTACGCCGCGGGAACGGGCGCAGATTGTCCGGCGTTGGCTCAATCCGATTCAGCCCAGGAAAGCCGGAACGCTGGTCATCGCTATGTCGCGGAACTACCCACCTTTCACCTTGATCGACGCCAACGGCCAGCCGGCCGGAATGCTGGTCGATATTTGGCGCCTGTGGGCCAAAAAGACCGGTCGTAAAATTGAATTCAGGCAGAGTAGTTGGGCCGATACGCTCAACAATTTGGGCAATGATGACGCCGATGTCCACTCCGGTCTGTTTCAGAGCGAAGAGCGGTCGCGCTGGATAGATTTTTCACGCCCCATTTACGAAATCGCCAGCAGCTATTTTCACCGTACCGGAGCATCTTCGCCGAAAAAATTATCCAGCAACAGAATTGGAGTCGTCGCGGGATCGTTCCAAGAGAGTTATATTCGCAAAAATTATCCGACGGCTAAAATCATCTCGCTCGCCGACGATGAGGAGTTGATCCGCGCCCTGGCGGATGGCCGGCTCGACACCTTCCTGAGCGAAGACCGACCGATCGAGGACATGCTCGGCCGGCTCGGCATGCGAGGCCGGATCACACGATCCGGAGCACCGATCTTAAAAAACGAATTGTTTTTCGGCGTACGCAAAGGCGAAGCAGAACTCCTGGCGCTTATTGAAAAAGGATTGGACGAGATTTCGACCGAAGAGCTGGCAGAAATCGAAGGCCGCTGGGTCGAGCTGCCCGAGAACCGCTATTTCGCGAAAAATCCGCTCGCTTTCACCGCCGAGGAACGCGCCTGGCTGGCCGCCAACCCCGTCATCCGCGTGCATAACGAGATGGATTGGCCGCCCTTTAACTTCAACCGGGACGGCAAGCCGCAAGGGTTTTCCATCGATTACATGAATTTGTTGGCCGCCAAGGTTGGCGTCAAGATTGAATTTATCTCCGGGCCGACCTGGAGTGAATTCCTCGGCATGATGAAAAAACGCGAGCTTGACGTCATGCTGAACATCGTCCGCACACCGGACCGGCTCAAATATATGCATTATACCCGGCCTTATATCGACAACCCCAACACCATTACCAGCCGCAAGGACCAGCCCTACGACAATTTGGAACAACTATTCGGCAAAACCATTTCCGTCCCCAAGGGATTTTTCTACGAGGAAATCCTGAAACGCAATTTCCCGCAGATAAAACTGCACTTGGTCAAGAACACTTTGGAGGCCTTGAAGGCCGTAACATTCGGCAAAGCGGACGCGGCGGTCGGCGAATTGGCGGTGTTAAGTTATCTTATGGAAAAACACTTCATGACCGATTTGGTGCTGTCGGGCGAAGTGAAACTGGGCAGCCCCGAATTCGCACTGCTCAATATCTCCGCCCGTCAGGAATTGCCGATATTGGCGTCTATCCTCGATAAAGGCGTGAAGTCCATGGATCAGACGGTGTTGCGAAAACTTCGGCAAAAATGGTTGGGTGGCACTGGGGGTGGGGCGAAGCGCCGTCCGATTTTAAAACTTACTAAAAACGAGCGTGAATGGCTTTCCAATCACAAGAAGGTCCGCCTCGGTATCGACCGTTTATATCCGCCGTTTGAATTCGTCGATGAGAACGGAACGTACTCGGGTATGGCATCGGATTACGTCAAGCTGATTAGCGAAAGGCTCGGAATCACTATGGAAGTGGTTCCCGGTCTTTTATGGGAGGAGGTTTTAGACGGCGTAAAAAAACGTACCATTGACGTCTTGCCGGCCGCCATTGATTCTCCGGAGCGCAAATTATTCGTGAATTTCTCAAATCCGCATATGGAGTTTCCTATCGTTATCGTGACACGGGACAAATATCCTTTTGTTGCCGGATTAAATGACCTGAACGGCAAGGTCGTCGCTTTGACGAAAGGGTACGCGGTCACCAGCCACATCGAGACGAATTACCCGGTAATATCCCGCCATCTGGTTGACGATCCACTGAATGCTCTTCGAGCGGTGGCCGTCGGCGAGGCCGAGGCCGCAGTGTTGAACCTGGCTGTGGCCACCTTTCTAATCGAGAAGCACAATCTCGCCAACCTCAAGGTGGCGGCACCGGCGGACATCGACTTGCCGGGACTTTCCTTTGCCGTGCGTAAAGACTGGCCGTTGTTGGTGGGTATCTTCAACAAGACCCTCGCTTCCATCAGTCCCGAGGAGAAAAGCGCGATCCGCGCCAAATGGATATCGGTGCGCTACGAACATACGGTGGATCGGGCTGAACTGCTTCGCGTCGCCCTGACGGTGGGCGGCATAGCCCTGGTGATCGTCCTGATCATCGTCGCCTGGAACCGGCGGCTGGGCCGCGAGATCAGGAACCGCGAGGCGGCGCAACGGGAACTGGCGAATAAAGAATCGCTGCTGCGCCTGGCCCTCGATCAAATGTCGGACGGGCTCTATCAACTCGATGAAAAATTACGCTTTACCCTGTTCAACGACCGCTACAAGGCGCTTCTCGGCGTTCCCGACCGATTGATCCAGGTCGGCGAACCGGCCGACGGGCTTCTGCACTATCTTGCCGAGCGCGGCGACTACGGCGAGGGCGAAGTCGGGAATCTGGTGCAAAGGCGCATCGCCGAATTCCGCAACCGCGATCCGGTCAGCGTCGATGTGAACACCCCCGGCGGCCATGTCGAGTTTCGCCAGACGCCGACCGCCGACGGCGGCGTGGTGGTGGTCGCTTCCGACATCACCGAGCGCAAGCGCGCCGAGGAAATCCTGCGCACCGCCAAGGAAGAAGCCGAAGCCTCGGCCCAGGCCAAGTCCGATTTCATCGCCGAGGTCAGCCACGAGGTACGCACACCGATGAACGGCGTCCTTGGCATGGCGCGGCTGATGCTGGAAAGCCCCTTGTCGACGGAGCAACGGGAGTTTGCCCAGACCATCGTCTATTCCGGCGAAGCCCTGATGACTATCCTCAACGATCTTTTGGATATTTCCAAATTGGAGGCCGGCAAGCTGGATTTGGAAGCCATTCCCTTCGCGCCCCGCCGCCTGGTCGAGGACGCGGTCAATGTGATGGCGTCGCGCGCCAAGGAAAAGGCCCTGAACCTGCGCTGCCAGGTCGCCGTGGATGTGCCGGAGGCCTTGATCGGCGACGCCAACCGCCTGCGCCAGATTTTGTTCAATCTTTTGAGCAACGCCATCAAATTCACCGACGAGGGCGATGTGACCGTCGAGTTGACGGGAAACGTGGTCGCCGAGAGCGTCTTTCACCTCGGTGTATCGGTGACCGACAGCGGCGTCGGCATCGCGCCGGAGGTGGCCGAAAAACTGTTCGCGCCCTATGTCCAGGCCGCCGCCGGCGTGGCGCGCGAATATGGCGGCACCGGCCTCGGCCTTTCGATCTGCCGGCGCCTGGCCGATCTGATGGGCGGCGCCATCGATCTCGAGAGCAAGCTGGGCGCGGGCAGCACCTTCACCCTGACCGCGCCCTTCGAAATCACCGACCAGGCGCCGAGCGAGATGACGCCTGAATCCTTCGTGCCGACCGCCGCCGCCATGGGAGCCAAGCTGCGCGTCCTGCTGGTCGAGGACAATCTGGTCAACCGTAAGGTGGCGGTCGGCATGGTCAGCCGCATGGGCCACGAGGTGGCGGCGGCGGAACACGGGCGCGAGGCATTGCAGTGTATGCAAGAAGACGGTCCCTTCGATGCCATTCTGATGGACCGGCACATGCCGGTGATGGACGGCATCGAGGCGACCAAGCGGATTCGCGCCATGGACGGCGATGCGGCGTCGATCCCGATCATCGCGCTGACCGCCGCGGTCACCCCGCGCGAGGTGGAAACCTGCCTCGATGCCGGCATGAACAGCGTCGTCACCAAGCCGGTCGATCCGGTGGAACTGGCGGCGGCGCTGGCCGGCATCGCACCGGTGATGACGCCCGAAGATGACTTGGATGGCGGCGCCGGCGAGGCGCCGGTCCTCGACCGCCGGGTTCTCGATAAATTGCGCGCCGAGTTCGACGCCGACATGGTTGCCGAATTGATCGACGATTTCCGGCGCATCGCTCCCGAAGGCGCGAGCGGCTTCCTTGCCGCCGCCGAAGCCGACGACCAAGAGGCGATGATGCGCCACGCCCACGATCTCAAAAGCAGCGCCGCGACCATCGGGCTGATGCGGCTTTCCGGCCTTTGCCGGGAGATGGAACTGGCCTGCGCGGAGGGCCTTTATGACGAAGCCCGCGACATCGCCGATGACTTGCGGGGCGAACTGGAACGGGCGCTTCAGGCGCTGGCCGGCGATGCAGGCGGCGGCGAGGCCGATGCCGAGGCGGATGTCGGGACCGACAGCGACCGCGCCCGCTTCCTCGCCAAGATGAGCCATGATCTGCGCAACACCATGAACACCTCGCTCGGCTATATCATGATGCTGCACGAATTTGCGAACGGCGGCGCCAGCCCCGAAGAGATGGAGGATTTCGCTTCCGAGCTGCACGAAAGCGGCGTCGACCTGTTGGATATGACCGATGATATTTTAACCTTGTTCCGCATCGAAACCGAGCGCTACAAACCGTCGCCCGAAGCCATCGGTGCGGCCCAATTGGTGCGCTCCTCTGCCGGTGCGATGGAAAAAACCGCCGCCGGCCGGGGCGTCGATATCGCCATCGACTGCGGCGATGAAAACGCGTCTTTCGAAGCCGACGGCTGGGCCGCCAAACGCATGCTTGCCAACCTCCTCGCCAATGCGGTCCTGGCCAGTCCCGAGGGCGGCACCGTCGCCGTAAGCCTCGACGGCGGCGGCGGTAAGCTGGCCATCAGCGTTGCCGATCAGGGGCCCGGCATCAGCGCCGAGGAAATGGCCCGCGCCGAAAGCCCCTACGGCCGGGTTTGGGAAGCCGATGGCCGCCGCGGGCTGCCGGCGCTGCGTTATTCCACCGCCCATCGTCTGGCCGGGCTCAATGGCGGCAGCCTCAACCTCGGCAATGGGCCGGACGGCGGCACCGTGGCGGTGCTGGAATTTCCGGCACAGCCTAGTGTGATCTAACCGTCGCGACCGGCGGCATTCTCTATTTCGCCGATATGAGCGGCAATCTGGTTCAGGATTTCGGACGATGGCATACCCGCCTCGCCGATCAGCTGCATGGCCAGCTTTTCCAGCGGTTCGGCGGCATTGCTGGTTTCGGGAAAGCCGAAGCTGCCCGCCGAGCCGGCTATTTTGTGCGCTGTTTCGCGCAGCGTCTCGAGGGCGGTCCCGGGCTCGCCGTCCGTCCGGCGAAGCCGTTCAGCGGCAAGCTTCAAGCTTTCGATCCAGCCATCCAGTTCGGCCCGGAAGGATCGGCGCGCCGCCTGGAAATGTCTCTGATATTCCTCTTCATCAGCGCTATGATGGGCGTTCCACAGCTTGTTCAGGCGCTTGCTCAACGCCGCCGGATCGTAGGGTTTGGTGATCACCTCAAGGGCGCCGAGGGCCTTGTAGGCTTCGATATCTTCCTCCGATACATTGGCGGTCATGAAAATGACCGGCGTTTCAGCAAATTCCGGCATTTCGCGTAGCGCCGCCAAGGTCGCCGGCCCATCCAGTTCCGGGATATGCACATCGAGAAGAATAAGGTCGGGCTGGAAACGGCGGGCGAGGGCCAGTGTTTCCGGCCCCGTTGCGCAGCTTTCGACCTCAAACCGGCCGATCCGCTGAAGCGCCATGCAGGTAATTTTCTGCAGGCGCAACTCGTCCTCGACGAAAAGAATTTTGGCAAGGGGCGGCGCCATCAAAACGCCGCCACGGCGGTGGCCGCGGGCGGGCTCATTCGTCGCCCGGTTTCTCTTTTTCGGCGAGTTCTTCAAATATGCGCTTCACCCGCGCGCTCAGCTTGTTCATGACGATAGGCTTGGTGATATAGCCCTCGGCGCCGAGGGTCAGTGCATCCTCCACATTGCCCATGAGGTTTTGCGTGGTCAGCATATAAACCGGTATATCCCGCGTCGCCGCCCCTTCCTTCAGGAGTTTCAGCGCCTCCAAGCCGGACATGCCGGGCATCAGCCAATCGAGAAGGATCAGGTCGGGGGCTTGCAGCCGGGCGAGACGCACAGCCGCCTCGCCGTCCGCTGCTTTATAAAGCCGGTGTCCGTCCATCAGCTCAAGACGTGAGGCGACAAGATCAAGAAAACTTTCTTGATCGTCGACCACCAAAATACATTTGGGTTCAGCGCTATCGGTCATCATCTACCCCCTGCATAGGCGCTCCTCTCGGGACGCACCTCCAAATCTAAGGTTCGAAAGACGAAACGCCAAATACTTATTTTTTCCGCCTATTTGGCTTCGGGCTCGATGTTCGCGATAGAAGATCGCCGATGCGCCGGATCAGCCGAGGAGCAGGGCGGTTATACCGGTGGCCGCCAGTATAAGGATCGAGAACAAAAACATCAGGACGACGCAGGCGAGTACAAAAGTCGCAATCCTGCCGGGGGCCTTGTAAAGCCGGTCGATCAGCCCGAAGGCTTCCTGATCAACGAAAATTCGATCCGTCTCGATCTGCAGATGTTCGGCGATTTCCTCGGCAAGCGAAATATCTTGGTCGGTGAATTCCCGGTCATCTTTCTTGTTCACAACCTGAAACACGCCCGTTACCTGGTTCAGGGACGGACTTTTAATCGGCACGCAGAGAATGCTACGGGTAACGAACCCGGTCATCTCCTCGACGGTTTTGTGGGCGCTCGGATGCTTGTCCATATCGGAAACGATAATGGTCTGACCCGAAACAATGGCCTCACCGGCCACCGAATCCTTCACCGGCACCTCGATATCCCGTTCCGCCATGCCGGTGCCGGCCTTCAGCCAAACGCTGTCTCTTTTCGGATCATGAATGAATATGCTGCATCTTTCCGAATCGGTGACTTTCGTCATGATGCGGTTGTAAAACGAAAACAGCCTGTTGTCTTTCGCCGGATCTCCTGTTTCGGCCAGGGCCTCGCGGCGCGCCCTCAGCCGGTCGATCTGAGAATCTAATTGATCAAACATATCCGGGTTGGCCTCCAAATCAGCGGAAACGCCATCTCAATTTCAAGCGTCGGCAGGCAAAGATACCTGTATTTCGGTAATCTCGATAGCTTTCGGATCGGTGATGCAAAACTCACGGCACAGTGCGCAGCCGGTGCAGATATCTTCGTCGATAACCGGTTTCACGCCGTCCACCCAATTGAGCGCGCCCGGCACCGGGCAGGCATCGGCACAGGCACCGCATTCCGGGCCGGCATAGGGCAGGCAGGCACCCGTATCGATCGCCGCCCGCGCCAGTTTCGGCGGCTCCGGCGGTTGCTTGCCTTGGCTGGCCGGCAGTTGCAGCGCCCTTGGCTCGCACACCGTGACACAGGGCCAATCGCCGCACAGGTGACAGCCGGAAACCAGCAAATCCATGACCGGCGTCGCCGCCCGCTTCGCGCCGGCCTCTTCCGGCAGTTTAAATAAAACGTCATAAGAGCAGGCCTCGATACAGGCATCGCATCGGGTACAGGCTTCGAGGAAGGCGGCCTCGGCGACGGCATAGGGCGGTCTGATCAGGTTCCGATCCGACAGTCCAAGCCTGTCGGCGGCGGCCTGGCCCGCCAGTTTGGCCGCGTTCTGCAGGCCAACCCTGAAAAAATCTCGGCGGTTCATGCTCATCGGGTGGTCCGATCGTGGGCTTGGCGAATCTTACCGCTCATGGCGCGCCGCCTGTGGATCACGTTGACGATAAACAGGATAACCACCAGCAGGCCGACCACCCAACCAATCGGACCGAACGAAGAGGGCGGCCCGACCCTGAGCGGCAGGTCGATGACATGGGATTGGCCGCCGGCCTGGAAACTGGCGCTCACCATATAATTGCCATTGCCGTGGTAAACATATGCCTGGCGATAGACGTTGCCGTCGTTCGGCTGAACACCCAGCTTTTCCACCTGATTGTCGAGCCCGATCAATGACAGCCAACCGTCGTTGCGGGTCAGGAAAGAGACTTTTCCTTGATAGGATTGATTGGTTTTCTGGTGCTTGATATAGAGACTGATGCGCCCCGGCTGGTTCGGTTTGGGGAATGCCGGATAGATCATGTAGGTGACGTAATAGTCGCCGATAATGGATTCGCCTTGCAGGCTCGGCGGCGTGTTCGAATCCTCGTTCAGGGAATATGCCGGGCGGCCCAACACATGATGGGCGGCGGCGGCATCGGCCAGCAACGGCGTTGCCAGCGCGATCAATAATATTCCGGCAATTCTGGCAATCCATTTCCGGTTCATGCGCTAGACCCCTTGCTTCAAGCCGGTGGCGTCCTGGCGATCGACGATCCAGATCGGCACGCTCGGATGCGGGCAGACTTCGACGCACAATCCGCAGCCGACGCAACCGTCCTTGATCACCGGCTTGTATTGGTTCCATTGTTTGTAGGCGATCGCCGATTTCCCCTCCGGGCAGATGCTGACACAGGCGCCACAGATACCCCGATCGACCCACGGGTAACAGGCGGTTCGGTCGATGCGCGCGATGCCCATGTCGATTTCCCGGCGCCGGGTGACGGTCAGCGCCTCGGTCGGGCAGGCCTGCATGCACTTATCGCACAGTATACAGGCTTTTTCGGTGGGATCGATATAGGGCGTGTTGACCTTGCCGCCGCCGCCGCGCTTATGGAATTTGATACAGCGCGGTGGGCAAACCTCGCCGCACAAGCCACAGCCGATACAGGCGGCGGTGAAGGCGGATTCATCCTTAAGCGCGCCGGGCGGGAGCAAATGGTTGCGCCGGGCGGAAATCTTGGCGGAAATATCGATCCGCCGGGTGGTGCGTTTGCCTTCGGCCGGCGCCAACAGGCGGGCGATGCCGAAGGGAAGCGCCGCGACGCCCAAGAGGGCCATCCCGGCGGTGAGGGCGCGCAGGAAGCGCCGCCGTTTCATTCCGCCGCGTCCCGATAATCCGGCCCGCCCTCGCGCCGGTAATGCCGGCCGAGATGCCCCGGGCCTTGGACTGGATAGTCGGTCAGACGCAGGGTGAAGGTCATCGCGTCGGTCGGGCAGATGGCGATGCAGGCGGCGCAGTTTGTGCATTCCTGGCCGAAATTATCGTGCAGCGGGTCAAGGCCAAACTCGCAGACCACATTGCATTTGTTGCAATCGTTGCAGGTTTCGACGATGCGGCGGATGCGCACCAGCCGGTAGCGGCCGAGGAGCGAATAAAGCGCGCCGCCCGGGCAGAGGTAGCGGCAAAATCCGCGCCGCGCCACGAACAAGTCGAATAACAGGGTGCCCAGGAAAAAAACGGCTCCGGCGCCGAAGCCGGCCAGCGCGACGCCATAGTAAATCTCGCGCCCGACGATGACCGGCGGATAAACCGCAGCCACGATTACCGAACCGGTCGCCGCCGAGAGGATCAGGCCGAGCAGCAAAACGCCATATTTGATGCGCAGGTCGAAACGCCGGTCGCCGATCCTAAATCCGGCCCAGCGCAGCCAGGCGGCGAAATTACTGTTCAATTCATAGATCAGGTTGGCCGGACAAATCCAGCCGCAAAAGAAGCGTCCGAAGAGGGCGGTGAGGACGACCGGGATCAGGGCGGTCAGTATAAACGGCCAATAAAATGACAATCCCGCCGCCATCTGGCTCAGCGGCGCCAGCGGATCGGACAGCTTCAATCCCCAGAACGTGCCCGACCAGGTGGTGCCCTTGAGCGCATCCAGATCCTCGGCCGGATCGCTGGTGAAGGGCGCCGTCAGATATTCCATGACATCGTAGATACGCTTTTCCGATGGCGCCAAAAGGTCGTAGGCGTGCGCCGCGGTATAGGTTTGGTAGAGATGCAGGTACGGGATAAGGATCAGCATCGCCATGACAATGCTAAGGCTCAACCAACGCAGTTTATTCAAATGACGCCAGAGGAAAAATGGTTTGCCACTTTGCATGGTCTTAATCGCCCGTGCTTATCCTTGATTGGGCCCGTGATTAGGTGTGATCCGAATGGCCTGCGGCATCTGGATACACGAGCGCTCGCAAAGGCCGCAGCCGACACAGCTTTCCTGGACATGTGGCTGTTCCAGCATGCCCACCTTAATCGCCACATCTTGCAGCGGGCAGGCCCGGTAACAGACGCCGCAGGTCTTGCCCTGAAATGACAGGCAGAGGCTTTCATCGACCACCGCGTGGCCCATCTTGACCCCGTCCATGACGGCTTTCGCCTCGCGCTTGATCGATGGAATGGCGCCGGTCGGGCAGACATCGCCGCACTTCATGCAGAGGATGCAGGCTTTTTCGCGCGGGATGATAAAAGGCGTGCCGATCGAGCTCAGGCCGTTTTGCAAGCTGAAAAACTTGATGCAGCGGTTTGGACAGGCCTCGCCGCATTGCCCGCAATTGATGCACTTGCTTAAGAATACTTCTTCGTCTTGGGCGCCCGGCGGGCGCAGAAAACGCAACGAAGGACGATTGCGCGCGGCCCGGGCAACACCCGGCGTTAGCGCCGCCACCCAGCCGGCGCCCACCGCTTTCAAGAAATCTCTTCGCTCCATTCCACCCTACCAGATTTGCTGTCCGGTTTTGCCGGGCGGGTCCGGTACCCCAATCGGTCCCGCCCGAAATAATCTGGCCCGGACCTAGATTTTTTCGATCCGGGCGGCGCTCTTCT
The DNA here is from genome assembly GCA_002687515.1 of Rhodospirillaceae bacterium. GTDB lineage: Bacteria > Pseudomonadota > Alphaproteobacteria > Rhodospirillales > UBA2165. Next base: position 23,851 of record NZAK01000181.1, on the reverse strand, counting down.
TGAAATCCACCTGCCCCGAGACCGGATCCCAGACCCGGCTGGTCACCCCATTGGCCAGCCATTTGTTCTTTTTGGGATCGGCGCTGTCGGCGACCGAGAGGTTCCACGGGCCGAACATATAGCCGCGCGGCACCGAGTTACGGGCCGGTCTGACCAGCGAATTGGTGCCGACCTGGGCGCGCGCCTGCAAAGAGCCGCGCCGGGTGACCACCCGCACCTTTTCACCATCCTTGATGCCCAGATCCTTGGCGTCGTCGGCATGCATTTCCACATACATCTCCGGCACCAGCCGCCGCGTCGTCGGGCTGCGGTTGGATTTGGCGGTGTGGAAATGTTCATAGACCACGCCGAGACCGAACCAATAGGGATATTTGTCCTTGGGCACCTTGTTCCAGGCCTTGCCGCGGTGTTCCTCGTCCGGCATGTCGGGCGTCAGACCCTTGTCGCGGCCCAGCTTGATCAGGTCGAGATGATCGATGGTGAGGAATTTTTCGTCGTCGCCGAATTTCATCAGCTCTTTGGTCCATTTCTCACGATCGCTGTAGTCCTGGTTCGTTACCTTCATATGGACCTTGCCGTCCTTGGTGCGGAAATAGCCGTAAGGCTTGTTCTCCCACTGGCCCTCCTGCAACATGAAGCGCCGCTTGGTGCCGCCGTTCTGGGCGATCTCGTAGGTTGGCGCCGGCCATTGGATACCACGCAACTCGGCGATTTGCTCATAGGGCGATATCTTGTCCAGCTTCTCGACTTCAAGAATGCCGGTCAGGTCGGTATCGGTGCCGGCGGAAGCCCGGATCACATCGCGGAAGATTTCCTGGGCGTCGTAAAAGCCGTCTTTTTTCCTCTTGTAGGGCAGGGCCTTGTCCATATCGAGGCCGAGAAGCTTGCCGATGCCCTTGGCCTTGTCGATGACCATATCCATGTCCGGGCGGCATCCTTTCGGGGGTTCCGCCGCTTTCTGGCAAATGTTGAGACGCCGCTCCGAGGATATGTAAATACCCTCGACCTCGCCCCAGGTCGCCGCCGGGAATATGACATCGGCATAGAGGTTGTTGGGGGCGTGGCGGTAGATCTCCTGCACCACATTGAAGGTTTTACTGATCGCCGGGCGCACCAGTTTGTACTGGTCCGGCAGATCGATGTGGGTCGCGTAGACAAAGAAGAAGGCTTTCACATCGCCCTTGAGGGCGCGCTCCATCATGCCGACGGCATAGCCCGGATTTTTGGAATTCATCGCGGTGATCAGGTTTTTCTCCGGCACACCCCAGGCCTTCGCCATCTTTTTGCGGTGGGCGGCGTTCTTTAAGGGCTGATTGAACGGCAAGCGGCCGGTCAACCCACCGGTAAACCGTTCGCCCATGGCGTTGGGTTGGCCGGTCATCGAGAAAGGACCGCAGCCGGGCTTCGCCAGATTGCCGGTCAGGGTCAGCAGGTTGATGATCGAGAAGACGTTATGCTGACCGTGAATGTGCTGGTTGTAACCGATGCCCCACATGATGATGACGCCGCCGTAACCGCCTTTCTGGGTGCCCTTGGCCCGGGCAAGCCGCTTGCGGGTGGCGTCGGCGAACATGCCGGCGATCCTGCGGATGAGCGCCGGTGAGACCTCGTGATTGGGTCCGCCCATGCGGTCCTGCACCTGTTCCGGGCTGTAATTCTTTTGTACGTTATCGACGTATTCCTTCCAGCCGGTGGCGTGGGCCTTGACGAAATCCCAATCGATCACGTCGTCATGATCCTTCAAAAGAACGTGGGCGATGGCGTTAAGGAAGCTTATATCGCCATTGAGAATGGGAACGTGAACCGAATTTTTCGGATTGATGTCCTCATAACCCATGACCGAGCCGGTGCGGCGCGGATCGACAATGACGGTCGGAATATCCTTTTTCCTTTTGTGATCGGCGGCGCGCCAGAAGATGATCGGATGCGCCTCGCGCGGGTTGTGGCCGAAATGCATGATCATGTCGCTGAGCTCGATATCCTCGTAGGCCAGCGGCGGCGTATCCGATCCGAGGGTGGCAAAATAACCGGTAACCGCCGATGTCATGCACATGCGGGCGTTGGCCTCGATTGTGTTCGAGCTCAGCACGCCCTTCATGAACATGTTTTCGAGATATTGTCCTTCCATGGTGAGCTGACCGGAGCCATAGAGGCCGATGGAATTGCCGCCATATTTCTTGGCCAGATGGGCGATTTTATGATCGACCATTTCCGAAGCCGGCTCATAGGGAACCCGGACGAAATGCTCTTCATCGAAGGAGCCCTTGGTTTTGGTGATATAATCCAGATCGCCGTGTCCGGGTTTTTGCCATTCCGCCCAGACATCCTTGCGCACGTAGGCATCGCCCTCCATGCGGTCGACATACATCGGTTCGGCGGCGGTCAGCCCCTTGATGCATTGCAGCCCGAAATTGGTCGGATGGTCCTTGTCGGGGCGCATCGAGACGATCTTGCCTTTTTCGGTCTGGATGATGGTGCCGCAGCCGACGCCGCAATAGGGACATTGCGCGATGGCCGTGGTCCGGTCCTCTTCAAGCCCTTGTGCCAGGGCGGTGGATGACAGTTCCGGATTGCCGGCGGTCATGAGAGTTGCACCGGCGGCGGAAGCCGACACGAAAGCGCTGGTTTTCATGAAATCGCGGCGCGATAAAATTGTTTTAAATCGTTTCATCGTTCAAAACTCCTATTACTTCTTCGCCTGGGTGCGAAGGTAAACAATGATGTCGTCAATTTCCCGGTCCGTGAGATCGGCGATGGCGGCCGGCCCCTGGAACGACAGCATGCGCGTATTGGAGCGTCCGACCTTGATGGTTTCGCGGATGTAACCGTCGGTAACCTTGTCCAGAAAACCGGGCAACCCGATTGCCGTGCCGGCGCCTTCCGATTCATAACCGTTGCCGTCGCTGCCGTGGCAGGTCGAACAGATGTTCATGTACCATGTCTTGCCGAAGCGGGGATCGCCGCGGGCGTCGGGTTGGGCGTCGACTTGCTTGGTCCGGTTGGGCAGTTTCTCGCGCGAGCGCAAATATGCGACAATGGCCCGGACCTTTGAGCGCCCAAGATGGGCAAACGGCATCATGCCGGTATCCTTGCGCCCATCCCGGATGGTGCCTTCCAAGAATTTGTCCGAAGATATGCTCAGAAATTCGGGATTTGTCAGGGAGGGCGCGACACCCGCTTTGCCAATCGCATCGGCCTGATGGCAGACTTCGCAATTTTCCTTGAAGATGGCCTTGCCTTTTTTAAGGACCGACGCGGACGGCTTTTTTTGCGCCATGCCTGGGCTGCTGAAGGCGATGGCTAAGAATGGCAAAAACAAACTTAATAAAATAATTCGGGCAAGCATCTCGTCCTCCTCGGTTGCTCCAAACTCGCTAAATCAGTCCCAGCCATCACCGGGCGGTGGCCCGGCCAATTTGTCGTGGCAGGAACGGCAATTCACTTTTTCCTTTTCCATCCGGTCATGCAGGCGGTCCATAACCGCCTCTTTGTCGAATTCGTCGGGCAGGGTATGGGTGATGCCCTGATGGCATTCGATACAGGTCATTTTCCAGGGCACCGCCAAGGCATGCATGAGCTCGGCCTTTTCCGATTGGGCGCTGCCTTCCATAAAGTCGTTGCGGTGACAGTTGCGGCATTCGCGGCTGTTTGTCGATTTCATCGTCGACCAGACCTTTTTGGCCAGCTTCAGGCGCTTGGCCTTGAAGTCCTCGGGCGTCCTGATCGAGGCGGCTGCCCAATGATATAGCTCGTTGGTCGCCGTTACTTTGCGGACCACCTTGTGGACCCATTCGCGGGGCACGTGGCAGTCGGGACAGGATGCGCGGACGCCGGTTCGATTGGCGTAGTGGGTGCTCTTTTTGTATTCGGTAAATATGTAGGATTTCATCTCGTGGCACGAGACGCAAAATTTCTCTGTGTTGGTCAGTTCGAGCGACCAATTGAAGGCGCCCCAGGCGGCGACCCCGGCGAGAAATATGGAGATGATCCCGAGGACCGGAAATATCAGCACGAACCCGTGCAGACGTCCCCAAATTTTCCAGATCCAATCTGGCGATAGCCATTTCATCAACCCGGCGTTTCCCAGACAAACTACCAATCAAGGGCGTTGTTATTATAACATCGTATAACTCGGCCTTGGTCCGGCATCGTTGACCAAAATCAATCCGATTCCCAATTTGCTCGTGCCCGGGCGCTTGCTGCCAAACGTTTATCGCTTTCCTTCTGGTCTTCGACGCCCACCGAATTTGAGCGCTCCACATGCCCCGGAATCCGAAGCTAAATCAACTTAACTACTAATCTTGGTGCTTCGATCCAAAATAACAAGTGATTTGTCAGGAAATTTATAATTGCTGCCGGTCCCTGCCATTAAACGGCAAATATTGTATGATCTTAAGTTCCCTTCGCCATACCGATCCAGGAAAGGACGCGTGCCATGGATTTCAACGAAAGACTGCAGAAAGTAGCCGATGAGCATGAAATCTCGAAACTGCTCTCGAGCTGGGCGTATGGCCGTGACAACGGCGAATGGGACCTGCTCGCCGATTGCTACCACGGCGATGCGACGATGAATATTTCCTGGATATCGGGAAGCGCCTCGGATTTTGTCGAACAATCGAAAAAGATGTTGGCCGGCGCCGCGACCGATGAACACGGCAAACACAATCTCGGCGATGCCTTTATCCGGGTGGCCGGGGACCGCGCCGTCAGCGAATGCCACGTCGAGCTTCTCCGCCGCATGCGCAACGATACATTCGAGTTCGACATGATTACCTGGGGACGTTTCATCGACCTGTTCGAGCGGCGTGAAGACCGCGTATGGCGCATTTTTGAGCGGACCATGGTCTACGAAAAAGACCGTATGGACCCGGTCAATCCCGACCAGGTGCCGGCGGGATATTATGACGCCATGAATCTGGAAAAGTTTCCGGCCGCCTGCCGTTTCTTGTGTTACCGCCTGGAGTTGCGCGGCTGGTCACCGGAACCCAATATCATCACGGTAAATTCGGAAGCGGAAAAACAGCTACTGGAAAATGCGCGAAAGTGGCTGCTGTGATAATGGTCCAGTCGGCGGTATTAGGCCGAACATTGCAGGGCCGATTTCCGGCGGATCAGGTTTTGGTCGAGAACGCCGGCCTCTTCCGCGCGCTGGTATATTCCGATGGCCGCGTCGCGGTTGCCCATCCGTTCATAAAGATCACCGAATTCCTCGAACACTTTCGGATGCTGGACGCCCATCTCCATCAGCATATTGAAGCAACCGGCGGCATCGTCGAACCTACCGGTCAATTTGTAGACGGTGGCCAATCTGAATAGGGCCATGGCGCTGTCGATACCGTAACCGATCAGCCGTTCGTAACATTCAATGGCCAGGTCGTATTGGGAAAATCTCTCCGCCGCGCAGCCGAGGGGAATGAATATTTCGTGGTCTCTGTCGCGGAGCGAGATTTCCATCCCCGTGTCGCCGTTTATCAAGGGCTCGAACAAATCCATCGCTTGTTCGATCCTTCTCGCATGGAAAAGCATCGAGGCGTGCCGCAACCGGTGGCGCGGATCATCTTGCAACTCCGGCGCCAACAAATCGAAACAATATTCCAAGAGCTCGATATCATCTGGTTTGTCAAAATGGCGGGCACTGTTCCAATCGTAGATGCGCTCGAAAGCCTCTATTTGCTCACATATCCCCCTTGTCCGCGCTGCATTTCCGGCACTCGATGCCGGGTTGCAAACACCCGATTCCAATTTGGCGTCCAGATCGAGAGCGGCGCGGAACAATATGTCCGCGTCCTGACGGTTCCACAGCCAAAGCTGATTTTCACCGGCAAAGGCGGGCGCCCGCCCATGTTCGAAACCGGTCCGGCGCCACTTGGCGCCGCTCTGCCAGTCGCCGCTCGGCATATAGATATAGTTGACGTTGGGATTGTAGAAACAAAGCTGCGCCGGGCCATTGGAAACGAAGGCGGCGATATGCGCTTCTTCATATAGCGCGAAGCGCAGTTCCAGGTTGAAGGCAGCCTCGGCAAAGCAAGCGATGCCTTCTAACCCCTCGGGCGGCCCGTCCAGTGCTCTGCCGGTGTCGCGGATGACAACCGGGAAAAAGCCAGCCGCGTCCAAGCGCCGGGCGAATTCGGACCACACCTGGAGATCGGAATTTCTCTCGACGCCGTGCTCTGCTTCGCGCAGCGTCATCACCACGCATTTGCGCCCCCCGGCGTGGGCATCGATCCACTGGCGGGCAAATGCGCGGGCTTGCCCGCCGGCCCGCAAGTACTGAACTTGGTCTCCGCCACTGGCGGCAATGATGCTCCACCCGGTATGATGGCGGCCGTTGGGCTGCTCGACCGTGTAGGCATCGGGAAATACGGTTCCACCATTTTCAACTTCGGCGGTAAGCGCCTTGGCCGCTTCGGCCCTGGATGCGAAAACCAGCGTGCCACGGCTCGACGGCAGAAAATTTGCAATCGGCAGCACCAGATTGTGGAGCATCCAGTTTCCCTTGCCGCGATCAAGGCGCATATCGTCAAAGCCGTCCATGCCCGGATCGACCGGAACGAAGTAGAATCGAACGCCGTCCAGTCGCCGCCGCCGGCGGATGCGCTCGGCCTCGACAACGAATGCGCTGAAATCATAGGAAAGCGGGGAATTACTCAGATCGTAATAGGCGCCGAGCACATTCTGGGCGCCATCTGGCCTGGCGCGATTTTTCGCTATGAAATTCAAATCCTGCCACCACTCTTGATCATTCGAGTGCCAATGCTCATGAAACGCCGCCGGTATATTCGACCGAATGCGAATGCCGGAGATTACGTCAGCTCGTATTAATGAAGCATAAACTCCGGGTTTGGCAGGCGGTTCCGTTAAGCTCCTTCCATCACCGGCAGGGTAAGCACCGAGGGGTATTCGGCGGAATGGTGGATGGTATCGGTGCCGATCTTATGGGGCAGGTAATAATGGGTCCAGATGACGTCGGTGACCACCGAATCGCCATTGACGATTTCCAGCCGCATGCGATTGCCCTTCTGGAAGCGGTGGGCAATCGGCTCGATGGAGATGTCCAGCTTGTAAACCTTGCCCGGCTCGATCGGTTCGGGATCGGTGTGCGTGTGGTAGGGCTCCATATCGGTGCATTTTTCCGCGTCCAGCGCCCGGTGCGACGCCCTCAGCCAGCCCTTGGTGATCCAGTAATAGTTTGGGTTGAGGTCCTTTTCCCGGTCTTCGGGCGGCTGCGGCATCTGTTCCGACAGCTTGACGAAAAAATCCGCGTCGGTTCGTGTCGACGATACGTGCAGTTGAAGCTTGACCGGGCCGGCGATTTCCAAATCTTCCGCCAGGGGTTCGGTGGTGAAGGTGAGCACCCGGCGCGCCGGGTCCGGCGCACCCGCCGGCCCCATGCCGACGACACCCACCATCCAGCCCGGATCGGGATAGGAATAGGATATCGCCTCGGCACCGGAGGGCGTGCCGCGGGATAGCCCGCCATCATTGAACGACGTGACGCTGCCCGATTTATTGCCGTTCAGATGCCAGTCGACATATTCGACGCCCGCCGGCGGCCAGGTGTCGGCGGTACGGTGAACACCGGCGCCGCGCATGAAATATTCCACCTCCGGGCGCTTGGTGTAATCGGTGTCCTTGCCCTTGAGGTAGTGATCGTAGAAGGGCAGCAATATTTCCTGATGCAGTTCAACGCCGTTGAATTCCTGGTTGGCGGCGGCGGCGTTGATGGGCCCGTTCATGCGCAATTTCTTCGGCCCCGAGGCGCGCCGGTAGCCGTCGATATTGCCGCGCGTATGCAGATCCACCTTGCCCCAGATACCGATCGAATAGAGCGGCACCTCGATCTCTTCCAGCCGTTCGGCGGCGCAGCGTTCGCGCCAGAAATCATCGTAGGTGGGGTGATGTTGAAGCAACAGATTAAGATCGCATTCCTGTTCCTTGGGCGGACCTTCGTTGGCCGGATGGCGGTTGATAATCCGGTTCTGGTTCCACCAGTAAGCGCCGAAGAAATCACCGAGGATACCGCCCTGATATACCGACGCCCGGTAGGGATCGTTGAGGCCGTCGAAAGCCGCGATGCAGGCCAACGACGGCGGATTCTGAACAGCCATCCACCATTGCAGCATGCAGAAGTAGGATTGGCCGATGCCGCCGACCTTGCCGTTGGACCAGGGCTGGTTGCCGAGCCATTCGATCACGTCATAGAGATCCTTCTGCTCGTTCTCATCCATCAGCCGGAACTCGCCGCCCGATTGGCCGCAGCCGCGCACGTCCATATGGGCGTAAACGTAGCCTTCCCTCAGATACAGATCGATGGGGCCCGTTTCGCGCCACAGAAACTGCGGCCCGGCGGGTAGAATATTGTTGTCGTAACGGTAGGGCGAGGGCGCGAATAAAGCCGGAAACGGCCCGTCGCCGTCGGGCATATAGAGCGCCACGGCAATCTCAACGCCATCATGAACCGGAATCTTAACTTCGCGCGGTGCCGGAAGTCCGTTGTTATCTTCGGTCATCTCGTTTCCCCCATTTGATAGTATTTGCCGCCAATCATAGCAGACCGGCCGGGCGCTGACAGGCAGGATTTTCCGCAAGGCCGTGACAAATAGCCGCTGCCGGGAGAATATTGGAGCCTCGAAGCTTTAATGGGCGGAGGCATTAAAATGTTGAAGATCGTGATTATCGGCACCGGTTGGTGGGGAAAGGAACTTGCCAAGGCGGGCAAGGGCTTACCCGAAATCATCGAAATCCTCGGCTGCTGCTCTTTGTCGGAAAGCGAATGCGCCTTCTTTCAGGCCCATTTCGGCGGCAAGGTATATGACGAGCTTGACGAGGTTCTGTCCGATCCCGATGTCGATGCCGTTCTCCTGGCGACACCGCATTCGCTTCATTGGCGCCAGGTGATCTCCGCCGCCGATGCCGGCAAGCAGGTATTTTGCGAAAAGCCCCTGGCGCTGACCGCCGAAACCGCATCCCAGGCGATTGAGGCGTGCGAGCGGAATTCAGTCGTCCTGGCGGTCGGCCATAACCGGCGGTTTTCGGAAGCGGCGCGGGAGATGAAGTCGTTGATCGAACAGGGCGCCTGCGGCCAGATCATCCATATCGACGCCAACTATTCCGGCAACGCGTCGCTGCATTATCCGCCCGATTACTGGCGCGCCCAGCGGGCCGAAAACCCGGGCGGCGCGATCGGCCCGATGGGATTGCACATGGTCGATACCCTGACCTGGATTTCAGGTCCGATCCGGCGCCTGGCGGCGATCTGCAAGCGGCAGGCAGCTTCCAACGATCTCGACGATACAACCATGGTCATGTTCGAATTGGATGGCGGCATAACGGGGACGCTCTCAAGCCTCTTTGCTGCCCCTGGCAGCTCCCATCTCCGCTTTTACGGAACCGGGGCCATCCTCGAGGCGCGCGACAATTTTTCCGAGCTTCGGATGCTGCCGGCCGACCCGGCGACGCCGGAGACGCTCAAGAAATTCAGCCAGGATCTGACCTTGCGGGCGGAACTCGGCGCCTTCGCCGAAGCCACCGCCGGCGGTGCCGATTATCCGGTCCGCCCGGCCGAGGCGCTGCGCAACATCGCGGTCATGGAAAGCATCGTGAAATCCTCTGACGCCGGCGGCATTTGGACCGATATCGAAGTCTAGCGCACCATTTGGCCGGATAATGCGCTAGCTTTCGGGAGCCTCGGCGACGGCTTGCCGCGCCCGCGACCGGCGCCCGGCCGCCGCGTCACGTTCCTCGGGCGTCGCCGCGGTGCGGCTCAGGATGATTGCCGGGATCAGGCCGGCCGCCGTTAGAATCGCGAAAAACATGAAGCCATCGCGGAAAGCGAGCATGTTGGCCTGCTGGTATATGGCCTGGTTGAGGTAGAAAAACGCCGCCGGCTCGCGGATCGTTTCGGCCAGGCCCGCCTGTTCCAGCAGGCGCCGCACGGTTTCCAGATATTCCAGGGTTTCCGGGTTGCCGGCGTTCTGGCTGCCGGCCAAAATCTGCCGGTATGTTTGCAGCCTTTGTTCCACATAAAGCGCCATCACGTTAACCCCGAACACACTGCCGATGGAGCGGACGAAATTCATCACCCCCGGCCCCTGTCCGACCAGGTGTGGCGGCAGCGCCGCCAGGCTGGCGGTCGCCATCGTCGTAAAGATTACCGCCTGGCCGACCCGGTTCATGATCAGCCAGCCGGCGAACACCCAGAACGCCGTTTCGATATGGGCGTCGGTCATGAGCACGCCGGAGAACGCGGTCAGCGACAAGCCTCCGATGAACATCGACGAAGACCAGCCCTTGTCCACCAACCGCCCGGCCAGAGGCATGGCGAGGGCCATCATGAATCCCGCCGGCATCTGCAACAGTCCCGCCTTGGTCGGCGTATAGCCCTGTACCAGCTGCGAGAAGATCGGCACCAGATACATAATGCCGAACATACCGGCCCCGAACAGGAACGAAATGATCGCCGCCATGGCGAAGCGCGGATAGGTGAACAGGTTCAAATCCAACAGCCGCTTGGGCGTATAAAGCTGCCACAGGATGAAGCCGACGAAGCTGATGCCGGCGATCGCGAACAGGGACAGGATCTGGTCCGAATACCAGCCGTCCTCGGCGCCGTTGGTCAGCGCCACCAGGAATGACGGGATGAAGACGATCAGCAAGGTATATCCGATCCAATCGAAGGGTGGACGGGCGGCTTCGGCATCCCGGCCCGGAAGCAGGAACAGGCCGAGTATACCGGCCACCGCCGAAAACGGAATCGGCACGAAATACACCCATCGCCAAGACAACGCATCGGCGGTCAGCCCGCCAACGAACGGCCCGAAGGCCGGGCCCAGGATGATGATCATGCCATAGATGCCCATCGCCCGCCCGCGTTGGTCGCGCGGAAAGATCATGAACAGCGTGCCCATGGCCAGCGGCTGGCTGATGCCGGCGCCGATCCCCTGCAAGACGCGCCCGACGATGAGCTGATCGAAGGTGGCGGCCACGCCGCCGATGACCGAACCCGCGATAAACACGGCCATCGCCAGGAAATAGGTGTTGTCGCGGCCCAGGCGCCGGATGAACCAATCGGTCAGCAGCATGGAACTGGTGGTCGCCGCCAGGTGGCCGGTGGTCAGCCACTGCGCCTTGTCCTGGCCGACGCCGAAGGCGCCCATGATATCGGGGATAACCACATTGATGACGGTCGACGTCAGGATCGCCGATATCGATCCCAACGCCAGGGCACCGGTGATGAAATTGCGTTGGCCGGCGCCGAATTCAGGATCGGGGCTCGCGCTTTGTTCCTTGGATGACAATATCGATCTCCACCATCATGCCGGGCCTGAGCAGCCCGTCGACCTGGTCGATGCGGATGGTTACGGGTATGCGCTGCGTCACCTTGGTGAAATTGCCGCTCGGATTGGGGTTGGGCAAAAGCGCGAATTGGCTGGTCGCGGCATCGCCGATCTTGGTCAGCTCGCCCAGGAACCTCTGCCCCGGAAAGGCGTCGACGCTGATCTTGACGGCGGCGCCGAGCGCTAAGTCGCGGAGATCGGTCTCGCGGATATTGGCGGATATGTAAATCTTGTCGGGATCGTGGATCAGCATCATCCGCTGGCCGGGCCGGATATATTCGCCGGCGTCGATGAAGGTGGTGTCGACGACGCCCGATATCGGGCTGACGATGTTCCGGTCCTTGACGTTCAGGCGCTGCTGCTCCAACTGCGCGGCGATGCGGCGCTGTTCGGCGCGAAGCTGTTCGATGCGGCTGTTCAAGACGCCGGCCTCGGCGCCGGCGGCGCGCGCCTCGGCCAACAGCGCGGTATTGGCGAGAAGATCGGCGCGCGCCCGGCGCAGCCGTTCCTCAGCATCGTTAAGATCGGCCTCGGTCTTTTCCAGCCGCGCTTGTGAAACGATGCGCCGCTTGGCGAGCAATGCGATACGCCGGTGTTCCGAGCCGCCCAGCGCCACTTGCTTTTCCGCCGCCTGCACGGCCACGCGGCTGGCCTCGAGCCGGTACCCTTGGGCGGCGACGCGGTGGCGGGTTTGGCTTTCGATCATTTTCACCTCGGCGGCGACGGTGCCCTGTTCGGCCTTGATTTCGGCGATGCGCGCCTCCAGTTCGGCCAGCTTGAAGCGCGCCTCGCGGCCGTCGATACGGACCAGCACGTCGCCGGCGCGCACCCGGTCGCCTTGTCCGGCCAGGCGTTCCACCACCCAGCCGTCGACGCGGCTGGCGATGGCGATCATGTCGGCGGAAATTCGGGCGTCGTTCTCGAAGACATGGCCGGCCCGGTATTGCAGCCATTGCGTTCCCCAAATTCCGCCCGCCGCCAGCGCCACCACCAGCACCGAAACCCGGATGATCCGGCCGGCGCCCGATCCGAAGCCCGATCCGAAGAGTGTCTTAGGCGGCACTGTTCTTTTTCCCCGAATTAGGCGGTTCAAGTGCTTCGGCGTTGCTCCGGATGGTTCCGAAAACGGCCGTGCAGGTTTGCATCTCGTCCGCCGATATGCCGCGCAGCAACGATTTTTGCACCTCGTCGGCGACCGTCTGGATATTACGGATGGTTTCCTCGCCGGCTTGGGTCAGGTGGATGGTCTTGCCCCTGCGGTCCTCGGGCGCGACGCGCCGTTCGATCAGGCCGTCGTTTTCAAGCGCATCCAGGAGGGGAACCAGGCTTGGCGCCTCGATGCCGAGGCGGCTGGCCAAATCTTTCTGCAGGAATCCATTGCCCGCCTTGTAAACGTAGACCAGGGTGCGCCAAGTGGCCTGCGACAGCCCCAAGGGGCGCAGATGCGCGTCGACGGCGCGCCGCCAGCGGTTGGACAAATCCATCAGTGATGGGCCGAATCCGGTCAGCATCTGCTCAGTGGCCTGAATCATCTAATTTGCACCCCTTGCAACGCCGCCCACTCGCCGCGGTTTGCGTTTTATCCGGCATATGGTTTCCTGGCTAATAAATAGGGCCCTAATTATTTGACTATTATATATCTCTTGTACCGATAAATGTCCAGCAATCGTCTGCCGCCGGCGCCTTAGGGACCGGGCTCATAATTCGCGCCGCCAATTACAAATGGCAATAAGTCACAAAAATTATAAATTATTTCTTATATTTGCCCATATTTAATAGTAAATCACGTAAGTATTATAAAAATATTACATAATATCTCGGATTCGAGCGAAATTGAGTCTGTACAGATTTCTAATTTCGGTAACCATCGGCGCTAAACTTTCCATTGATCGCCCGGTGTTTCGGCGGGCGCGTGGGTTCGCCGTTCCTCGCCATCGAAACTGACTTGGTGCCGCCGGCGGTCGGGTCCGAAATAGGTCGGTGTTTCGACAAACAGGCGCGGATGCTCGATAACAGCGCAGATATGATCATAGAGAATTTTGGCGGACAGCGGCAGGGCCAGAAACTCGGTCATGCCCAGATCCCTGGCCATTTCCACATGACGCAATTCGGAAAAGGCGGAAACGACGATAATCGGGATCATCCGGTTGGGGCTGTCCGGGCTGGTTCGCGCCATTTTTAAGAAACGAAGCTCTTCGGCGCCCGGCGCCCAGTCGGAAACGATCAGATCGACAGCGTGGGAGCGAAAATAATTGAATGCCTGATCCGGCGTTCTGCAGATTTCCACATGCCCGAAGTTCAACTCGCGCAACATGGAGCCGAGAACCTCCCGCAGGAATTCATTCGCCTCGACCAGAAGAACGTGCAACTGGCCGAAATTGTATACCTCCGCATTTTTCTCTTCGGGCTGGCTTTGGTCGGTGTTTTCGGTCATCGCCGACAGCGCTCATTCGGGAAGGCCGGTCGCTTCGAGCAGATAGGCTTTCAGATGCAGCAACAGGTTCTGATCCACCTCATTGGGCATGCTTTCGAGGATCGAAATGGCCTTTTCCGCTTCCATCGGCGGCTTGTAGACGCGGCGGTCGGTGAGCGCGCTGTAGATATCGACGATGGTCGCCATGCGCGCCAGTTCGTTCAGCTTGCCGCCCTTCAGACCCAGGGGATAGCCGGAGCCATCGATCTTTTCGTGATGCTGCAGGGCGATGACTTGGATGCTTTCGGAAATGTCGTTGCTTTTGTCGAATATGTCCCCGGTATGATCAACATGGGTTTTCATGACCACGAATTCATCGTCGGTCAGCCGGCCCGGCTTGTTCAACACCGTGTGTGGAATCTTGCATTTGCCGAGGTCGTGCATCAGCCCGCCCGACGACAGGGTCAGCAGATTGTCGCCCTTGATGCCGATCGAATGGCCGAGGAGCGACAGATATATGGCGACGCGCAGGGAATGCACATAGGTATAATCGTCATGGTCCTGGACGGCACCCAGCAGTCCGGTCACCTGATTGTCGGTCACTGCCTCGACCAGCGGCTTGCAGCTTTGTTCGATTTTGCCGACCGGGATCGGCGCGCCTTGCTGAATCTATCCGAAACAATCGCGGAAGATTGAAACGGTTTCCTTTAACACCGATTTCTGTACCGGCGGCAGGCTTTCCCAGCTTTTCTCCACCCCCGAATTGACGATTTCGGAAACCTTTGCGCGCAAACGCTCCCACTTGACCGGCTTGGTCATGTAATTCATATCGCCGAGATAATCGGTCTTGCGGACGAAATTTTCCTGTTGCTTGTGGATCAACAGCAATGAGGGAACCATCCGTTTATCGAACCTGTTTACCGCCCGGCCGAGAAATTTGAGCCCGCCCTGGGGCCGGATTTCGTCATCGACGATCAGCGCCAGGAGACGCGTGGCTTCAAGATCATCAAATGCTTTCTCGGTATCGCCCTCCACCTGCATGGCATAATTCGCCGCCAGAACCGATTGCAGCTCGGCGCCAAGTTCTACGTTTTCGGTGACGAACATAATTGGTGTCAATTCGCTCATAATGGGGACAATGCGTTTCATTGCCGGTACGCGCAAGCGCAAAAATGCCGGCCTCTTGCGGCCGCGATATATCGGCCCGCCGCTTTCGCGGCTAGAGCCGGTCAAATGGTTCCTAACAATCTTGACCCGCTCTAGAATTGGCCGCGAGCGATCAAACTGGCCCCATTCGGCCCTTACAACATGTCGTTCTCCATCAACAGCGCCTTCAGCCCCAACAGGCTCTGGGCCGGAATGTGGCCTGGAATACGGGGCGGCATGCCTTTTAGGGACACCCGGTCCCAGCCTTGGCCTGATTTTTCCATTGCCCAGAAGCCGGACCAGGCCGATACCGCGCCAAAGGTCTCGGCGACCGCCTTGGTAACGCCGGGATGATAATGGGCATCAAGATGTTGATCGTAATATCGATCGACATTGGGTTGGGCGTCGAGCACCGACAGATCGCACTGGTGTGCCTGCATTTCCAAATCATCGCCGCAAAGAATGCCGCCGTCGCGCAGCAGACCGGTCGAGTTATTTATATCGGACAACACGCCCGCATAGGTGTGGTCCCCATCGATATATACCAAGTCATAATGTGCGTCCGGCAGCGCCGGAAGGATGTCTTGGCTCCATCCCCTGAGGATTTCGATTTCCACGGTTGCGGGCAGGAATTGGATGTTTTGGCGGAAGATGTCAAAGGGCTCATCATTGCGTAGGGCCGCATCCATTCTTCGGTTGTTGTCGTCTGCATCGACCTCCAGATCCACATAGGGCTGCCAGGCATCGACACAGGAAATTTTGCCATTGCCGCCGAAGTAGAGTTGGATAGCTTCGCCCCAGGCGAGGGCCGACGCGCCGCACCAAGAGCCGATTTCCAGTATCTGAACTTTGTCGGTTGCCAAATTTTGCGCCAGGCGCCATACGGCTCCCATCATAAAAACCAGCCGTAGCGGATTGGCGGTAAGACCAAACACACCATAAAAATTTGGACGGTCTAATTGTTTTCGAGGCTTAGGCTGCATTATCCCGGAAATTCCACTGCGTCAGAATCGGCCGCCTTCGTTACAGGTGATACTCGGATGACCCGGCAGTATATTCGATAACCGCCGAACGGAGAATTAACGAAATTAAAGAAAGTAACGGCCGCCGCCAGGGCGCCGCGCCAGGCGAAGGCGCGCCGTGCCGAGGCCGATACCCGATGCGGCGCCGGTGACCAGCGCCGCTTTAACCTCAATTTCCATAGCCGATTTTCCTCAGATTTTCGAAACCGCCGGGTTTGCGCCGCGCTCCCGACATGGCCGTCCACGAATGTTTTCAATCCACCGCCGATTGGTGCAAGATGAAGTCTAGAATGATTCCTATCTATCCGGAACCGCTCTAGATTAGGAGGACTTGGATGATCGAATTGAAGGACATGTGTTATGTGCGCCTGGGCACCAGGGATGTCGATGGCGCGGTGCAATACGCCACCGAAATCGTCGGCCTCGAAGCCGGCGGCCGGACCCGCGATGCCGCTTACCTGCGCTCCGACGGGCGCGACCACAGCTTGGTCTATTTCGACGGCGATACGGACGATCACACGGTCGGCATGGAAGTCGGCGATATGGATGCCCTGGACGCGGCGGCGGTGGGGTTGGAAGCGCTGGGACGGCCCGTGACCAAGGGCAGCGACGCCGAATGCGAGGCGCGCCGGGTCGGGGCCTTTATCAATTTCACCGATCCCACCGGCAACTCCATCGATCTCGTGGTCCGCCCCTATCACCACCGGGCGCGCTATTTCCCGGCCCGCGATGCCGGCATCACCGGGTTCAGCCATATCGGGCTGCGTTCGTCCGATCCGGTCCGCGACGAGGAATTCTGGTGCAAGAATTTCAATATCCGGGTCTCCGATTGGCTCGGTTCCTGCGGGCTGTTGACCTTCGATCAGGTGCATCACCGCATCGCCCTGTTTCCATCCGATTATCCCGGTGTCCAGCACATCAACCACCAGGTCGAAACCTTCGACGATGTCATGCGCTCCTGGTATTTCCTCAACGACCGGCAGATTCCGATCCGTTTCGGTCCCGGCCGGCATCCCACATCGACGGCCATTTTCGTCTATTTCGCCGGGCCCGACGACATGACCTTCGAATATTCCACCGGGGTGCGCATGATCACCGATCCGGACAACGACCGGCCGCGCCAGTTTCCGCCGGGGCCGGAAGCCTTCTGCATGTGGGGCGCGATGCCCGACATCCCCGAATTCCAGTAGGCACAGCCCGGCTGGGGATGGCCGGGTCGGCCAGCCGGGCGTCGATCTAGGCACCTGTCTATGTGAAGTGCTCAGCCCTGGCTCGCTATTCAGATAATGCGACATATTTCGGCGAAAATGGGCATAGGCATTATTGGCTTTTATAGGCATTTATAGGCTTTTTCAGGCTTTTGAACCACCGAGACGATGAGGAGACAATAAGGCGTTTCACGCCGTGTCGTGCCAAGTTGGACGCCCGCATGGCCAAGCATACTCCGCCGAAGCAGCCGCTTCGGCTGCGCAGGCCGGGCCCGGCCAATCCCACGCGCGCTGCGCCCGCGGTGCGACACATTTCGGCGAAATCCACCATACCGGATCATCATCATTGCTACCGGTTCATACCGTTTCATGTGCTTTTGTACCCCTTTCGGCGCCCCCGTCAGCCGTATCCGAACTGGCGTTCGAGGGTGCCCATCAGGGTGGGCAGGCCGAAGCCGGTGACCGCTTTCTTGACCGCAAAGCGGGTCTTTGGACCGAGATCGCCATCGACGGCGAGGGTCGGCACGAAACCTTCGCCGTCGCCGCCGCGTTCCGACGGCAAGGCGTTGATCGAGGATTGCAAATCCATGACAGCGTGGCGCTTGTCCCGTTGATCGGAGCGCTCCGTCAGGGCATCGGCGATGCCGCTTAAGGGCTGATCAAGATCGGGGCCGGGCTTGGGCTGAACCGGCGGTGGCCGTCCTTGAGCGCCGTAAGCCGCCTCGTGCCAGCGGGTCACCTGGTCATTGGAAAAACCTCCGATCTGGTCGTCGGGCCGCCGGTAAACTTCCGTCCTCATTACTTCCGCCATCTCGTCCTCGGTCCAGTCGCCGGGGCGCTTGAGCAGTATCTCATCGGCTTCGTCGCCTGGCTGGGCGAGGTCGTTCATGAATTGTTCCTTTATTTTTTCTTCTGGAGCCAGATCGGCGGATTTGCTCCCCGGTGCATCGCCGATGCCCGCATCGTCGCCTTTGGGCTCATTCGGCAGGTCACTTGGCGCCGCCGATTGCTCGGCGCCTGGTGCATCGCTACCCGGCGAGTCCTCTACCTCCCGCTTGTAATGCACCGGCGGCTTTACGTCCGGAAAATCGGTGAACAGATCGCGCCCGAAGCCGGGGTCCAGCTTGCCGTTATCGTCAACGCCCTTGTTCAATGTGGCGTCCGGAATGCCCATGGCGCGTCCGGCGGTGTAGGCGGCGCCGTTGCTGTTGGCCGAGCAAGCTGGCAGCGTAACTGCCAGCGCCACGGCAAGTGCGAATCGCGGTGGTCGAAACTTGTGGTTCATCCGATGCCTCCTATTGCCCCGGTGGAACGCCGACTTCTGAAATATGGTTATCGCCTGTCAACATGGCCCACGGAATAGTAAGTTCATTATTTGTTCTATTATATATAACTTCTAAGTCAAAAGTCAATAAAATAGTAAAAACGCTCCAGAAACCCGCATTCAGTGTGCGCCGAAACCCGCCGCCAGGCATTGCCGGGCCGCGAACTTTGCTTGGAATAAATGAAAGAATCCTTTGCCCGTGGAGGCGATCAAGGCGGCCGTGATATTCGAACGGGGCCGCACCATGGCCAACAGGGTCAAGACCACTGGGGCGTACTAGGCGGGAACCAATTCCTCCACCGGTAAAATCCCCCGTTGTTCGAGATCGTCGGCGACGTAATCCAGACCCAGCTTTTCCAGGGCCTGCCTGGTGGGGATGGCGTCCTCGTTCCATCCTTTATATTTGTAATACTTGCTGAGCAGCGCTTGCTCCGTCTCTTCGTCCCTGACCGCCCAGTGGTCCTCGGGCGGGCGTTCGTCCTTTCTGCGCAAACCTCTTCTTACATTCAACGCCCGGACCAGGGTCCGGTTCCTCTGGGAGACCGTCCATAAATCTTCCTTGCTCATTTCCATGCCGGTGGCCAGTGAGATGATTTCGGGGAGATTGTTCATGTGATAGGCGATATCACCGCCGAACTGCCCCCTGAACGAGGACACGAATCCGCAGATTCCAAGGGAGTCGTCGAGGTAATGCATGGCCTCGTTCCACTCGACGATCTCGCAAACCGCCTGATCGGAAATTTCGTGGCGTTTTTCCCAGTTCAGAAAATATTCCTTGAACTTTTCGTTGGGCACCGCATCCCATTGCTTGACGTATTCTTCCCTCTCCTCCCTGGTCGGAAGGGGATCCTGGGGGAAGGAGCCTTCGATCTGGGTGATGTTCATCTTCTCGCCGGTGGCGATCATCAGGAAGAAGGCGGGGTTCACCTTGCCCAGCTTGATCGGCACCTGCTCGAATTTCTTGGTCGTATTGTGGTCGTATTTCTCGGCGCCGTTGCCGATCATTTCGGCGGCGCGGGAAACGCCGTTGGCCAGGATATCTCCGATCCCTTCGCGGCGAACGATTTTTTCCAGCAAGTAGAAGAACCTGCCCGGGCTATCGGGCGGCATTCCCGGAAAATCCTTGTCGGTCAATATGCCGGCCTCGAGAAGCTCGAGGGCAAAGGCCATCACCTGCGGCGTGGCGTAGGAATCGACGCCATATTCCTGGGCAACCCCAAGGATGTCATAGGAAAAGTCCCGCTCCTGAAACGACGCCATGTGATAGGTGGCCGCGCCGAAGCATTTGTAGCCGAATTTCTGCCGTCCCGGCCAACTGATGACGGTGCGGCATTTCAGCGAGCAATTGTAGCAGCCCGTCCGCCGGTCCATGTGGTCGTCCCTCATCTTTGTCCACCTGGCCTCGACCTCTTCGGTCCAATAACCTTTTATCCGCGTACGCGCGTTGCCCCATGAAAAATTATCGTGATGGAAGCTGTCATTGTCGGTGACCACCATGCTGTCCCCGCAGCCGTCGCTCTCGCCAATTTTTTTATGCAGGGCCTGGGTTATCTCGAACAACTCGGCCGGCCGCGCGATATTGATGTCCTTGGTCCCCCGCACGGCGATTGCCTTCAGCTTCTTGTCGCCCATAATGACGCCGACCCCGCGCGCGGCGCTGGCGTGGTTGTGATCCATCGAGGCCATGAAGACCCGGTTTTCACCGGCCAGGCCAATGGCCACCACCTGGACCTTCTGGTCGTTCAGCTCTTTCTTCAGGAAGTCTCCGGTTTCCGTGGTTCCCTTTCCCGCGAGATGGGCGGCATCGCGTATTTCCACGGTGTCGTTGTTTATGTACAGGTAAACCAGATCAGGGGCCTTGCCGCGAATGACGATCTTGTCATAACCGGCATGTTTCAGCTCCGGCCCGAAGAAGCCCCCGAACAATGAATGCGACATCAAATTTGTCTGCGGCGAGAAGGTGTTCACCGCGGTACGGTTGGCGGCGGGGCAAGGCGTGCCATGCAAAAGACCGGCGCTGAATATCAACAGGTTGTCGGGCGAAAAAGGATCGGTCTCGGGCGGCACCCTTTCCCACAGCATCTTGGCGGCGGATCCCTGCCCACCCAGGTGTAGCCCGGTCAGATCCGGATCGGTGGCGACCTTTTCAATGCCGCCCCGGGTCAGGTCGATTTCCAGGTTAAACCCGGTTTCGGCGTATCTCATTTCCCTACCTCTGTTGTCGCAAGCAATTTCCTGTCCATTTCCCTTGTACCCGGCGCGCCGTTTTGCCCGTTGCCTTTCGCATCCGAAGCCCAACAGCGTCGGCTCCCGCCCGTCTCACCGAAGCCTCCCGGTCGACGTTTGATTACCTTATCGTTGTCAATATAAGTGTAAACAAAATTCAAGGGAAATGACCGCTGTCAAACCAAACCGGTATTTTAAGGCCTTGTCTGAATTACGCCCGGCTTGCCCCCGAAAGCGGACGTAACCGGCGGATACGCGGAACGGCGTACTAGCCAGCCCCGACCTCCGCCTTGGGTTTGCTCCTGATGCGGGCGAGCACCCGCCCGCCGTCGGTGACGGCGACGGCGACGACCACCTCGTCGGCGCCCGGAGCGTCCGAGACGCGCGCCTGGGCGGCATCGAAATAGTCGAAATCCCATTCGTCATTCTTGTTGTGCAGGGGCACGTCGATCTCGGTGCCGGGGCCGCCGCGCTTCTTCGAGGACGGGATGATCGCCTTGCCCTCCTTGACCGCCTCGCGCAGCGGCTTGCCCAAGGTAGGGTGGAGGAGGGCGGCGGCGTGCTCAAGCTCGCCATTCTGGCCGACGATGGCCGACTTGCCGTAGCTGGTGATCTCATCGGGCTTGACGCCGAGGGCAGCGACGGCGCGCTCGCCCAGAAGCTTGCCCAACTCCGCACCGATGACCATCAGCGGCTCCAGGTCGGTGGCCACGGCGCCGGCGCACGGGTTCTTGATCACCGCGCAAGCGACCGCTTTGCGCGATGGCGGGAGAATCTCGCGGTCGAGCTCGCGGCAGGTTTCCTCGACGGTGACGACGATCTTGCGAATTATGGCGGTCGGCATCGAACTTCCTCCTTGAACCGGGAAACCCCGGATGGCTCCTCCCGGTTTTACAGATGCGGCATATCAGAATGAATGATTCCCTGCTAGCCCCTTGCCGTCCGGTCGATTATAAAAGCCGTTAAATTCATTCCTCTAGAAGGGGGGCCTTCATGGACTCGATTACCGAAACAAACCGCGACGATACGCGCGTCGCCTATAAGGACTTGCGCGAATGGATCGAGGCGTTGGAAGAGGCCGGTCAGCTTTGCCGGGTCACCAGGCAAGTTGATTGGAAGTTCGAACTCGGCTCGGTTCTGCGCCGCACTTGGGATGTGCTCGGCGATTCATCTCCGGCCTTGTTATTTGAAAATATCAAGGATTATCCGGCGCCCGGCCCGAGCTCCCTGTTCACCGGCGCCTTCCGGTCCTGGTACCGCTCGGCGATGATGCTCGGTCTCGATCCCAAGAAGGTCAACCGTGGTGAAATCATGCAAATGCTGAAACGGCGCATCACCGAAAAGGACGGGCATATCCCGCCCCGCCTGGTCGAAACCGGTCCGGTCAAGGATAACATCATCACCGGCGACGATATCGACCTCGAGATGTTCCCCACCCCGCATTGGCATGAGCGTGACGGCCAGCGTCTTTTCGGTTCGTTCGGTTCGGTATTCACCAAGGACCACGATACCGGCTGGGTAAATGTCGGCATCTACCGCATGGCGATACTCGACAAGGATGAACTCGGCATCCAGCTCGACCCGGCTAACCAGCATATCGGCGACCACTACTATAAGAAACTCCTGGACGACGAACCGATGGAAGTCGCCGTGGTCATCGGGCACGAACCGGCTTTGTCCTTCATGAGCTGCATTCCCACCGTGGACAAGGTGAGCGAAATCGATATCGCGGGCGCCATCCGTGGCGAGGCCATCGAGGTGGTAAAATGTGAAACCGTCGATTTGCAGGTGCCGGCCAACGCCGAGATCGTCATCGAGGGAACGATCCACCCGAAAGAACGCAAGATGGAAGGGCCGATGGGTGAGTATACCGGCTATTACGGAAACGTCGCCGGACCCAAGCCGGTTATGCGGGTCAAGTGCATTACCCACCGCAATAATCCCATATTCCGGGGAACCTTAGAGGGACATCCCGTCAACGAGGACCACATGGCCTTGGCTCTCGGCTATTCCTGTTTTGCCTGGGATTATCTGGAACGTGCCGGAATCAAAGGGGTTGTGGACGTTGCCATGCCTCTCGACTCGTGCGGTTACGGAACCATCGTGGTTTCCATCAAACCGATGATGGAAGCACATGCGGATGTCGTTGCCAGTGCGCTTTGGGGTTCCAAGATCCATACTTATGCGATCAAGCACGTCATCGTCGTGGACGAGGATATCGACCCCTGGAACACCGAGATGGTCAACTGGTCGATCATTTGGCGGACCCGGGCCAGCGAGGATATCAAGATCTCGAAGAACCACCATGGCTCGCGACTGGACCCAAGTATCCCACCCGAGGAAAAAGGGTTCCAGGACCGGGTGCTGATCGATGCCACCCGGCCCTACCACTGGGCGCCGCGCACGATCTGGACTTCGGAGCCCCAGGGTAAGGGCATTCCGCTAAAATTCCCCCCAACGACCCGTCCCAGTACCCAGACCGCCCTGGACATAAATAAGAATTGGGATCAATACGGCATTCAAGGAACCAAGGACTATATCGGCTTGCCCACCGGCATGATGAAACATTGGTGGTCCGACGAAGAGATCAAAAAGGTGATGTCCCTTAAGGTCATGCCGTAATTTTCTTTCTGGCCGGCCGATCAGCGGAGAATCTGGATATGGCGGAAGATACGGAGGAAGAAACAAGCGTCGGAGGGATACCCGAGGAGCTGATCGGCGTCGATTGTCCGAAATGTGGCGTCAAGATCAGCCAGGACAGCGATATAAAATATAATCGTGAAGACAGTTTTTTCGTTGGCTATAATCTGACCTGCCCAAATTGCGGTAATAATTTCTCTTGGACGCTTTACTTCAAGTGAAGGGGCAAAAGCCAGGGATATATAAGATTAGTTAAAGCCTGTTCTCTTTTTTTAGCGATATGCGGGAATGCATATCCCATTGGTTCGCTCCGTATCCGGACCATGTGGGCGATGGTCTGTGCAAAGCCCAGTTGCCCGAAGATTAAGGTCCACTTTGCCCCCGAAAGCGGACCTTCCGGCAGTTTATGCTGAATGACCACTTATGACCCTAGGTATGAACCGTGCCTATCCGCTTGACACCCACACCCACTACATCTAGGGTGGGCGTAAAGCGGATAGGGGGTTGGCTGTGGACGTTCTCGATCGAGATGATCT
>NZAK01000180.1 GCA_002687515.1 Rhodospirillaceae bacterium | reverse complement strand
CGTCGATGCGGTTCCGTAACTCAGTCTCATCGTTGTCCAGCCGCTTGGTCTGGCGCTCGAAGGTGGCTTGGTCGATGCCAGTCGCCGCCGCCATGCCTAAGAATACGCCGCGCCAATCGGTGACGCCGAGCACGGCTTCCACCGGCGCCGTCGAGGACATGGCGCCGATGCCGCCGACCATGAAGGTGACGCCGTTGACGAGCGGCAAATGGCGGCGCGGGAACCATTCAGCGAAGGCCTTGAGGGACGCCATCAGGCACCCCGATACCCCGAACCCGATCAGCGCCCGCCCGGCGATCAGCCCTTCCACCGACCCGGCGCGGGCGAACAGGTAGGCACCGAGGGCGGCGAACATCAACAGCAGCACCTGGGTCGCTTTCGGCCCATAGCGGTCCAACAGCACGCCGAGCGGGATTTGAAAGGCGGCGAATGTCAAAAGGTAGACGCTGGTCAGCAGCCCCAACCCGGCGGCGTCGATGCCGATGTCGCGCACAAGATCGGGCGCGATGACCGCGTTAATGGTCCGAAACCCGAAGGACAGGTAGTAACCGGCGGCGAACGGGATATAGATGCGGAAAACGAGAAGCGCCGTCATCGCCGCAGCATAAGCATTAATCCAAGCATTGCATCCCTGGATTTAGCAGGGCTGTCGCATAGCTAATTCGGGCTAATTCGGGCTAATTCAGCGGGCTAATTCGGTGACAGTTTACTTTTAGGTGACGCGTTTAGGTGGCTAAAAATCAGCCGCTGCCTAAAAGTAAACTGTCACCGAATTAGCCCGCCTCACGAAGCGAAGGCGATGGCGCCCTTGCCCGCCTGCTTGACGCCGTACATGGCGCTATCGGCGGCTTTCAACAGGGCATCGGGCGTCGCGCCGTTATCGGGGAAAAGCGCGACACCGACGCTGGCGCCGATATCGGCCGGCTGTTCGCTACCGACATCGAACGGCTCGGCCATCATTTGAACGATTTCGCGGGCCCGGGTCTCGACGATCGAAAGGTTTTTCACCTTCCTCAGGACAACCACGAATTCGTCGCCGCCGATGCGCGCCGCCAGGTCCGATTTGCGGATACAGCCCTTCAATCTCTGGGCAACGATTTTCAGCAACAGATCGCCGGCGTCGTGGCCGAGCGTATCGTTGACCGACTTGAAGCCGTCGAGATCGACATACATCACCGCCATCAGGCCGGAGTTGTCATTGGCGCCGTCGATTTCCGATTGCAGAATTTCGAGAAGGTGGCCGCGGTTGGGAAGGCCGGTCAGGCCATCATGGTTGGCCATGCCGCGCAGCCGTTCCTCGGCCGAGCGGCGGCGCTCCACCTCCTCTTCCAGATCGCGGGTGCGGCTGCGCACCCGGTCTTCCAGTTCCAGGTTGGTCGAGTGCAGGGTCATCACCGCGCGCCGGTGTTCGGAGATATCGCGCGCCTGGATGACGAAAAAATCCTTACCGAAATGCGCCGCCCGGCTGACCGTGACGTGGGCGTCGACGGGAACCGCGTCGAGACGCAGCAATTTCGCCGGCATCAGCCCGCTTTCAAGGCTCAGTTCGGGCAGGGCGTCGGTGAAAATCTGCCGGTAATCGGCGCTGAACAGTTCCGATACGTCCTTGCCGATCAAATCGGTCGCCCTTGAGGCGCGTAGTATGTCGAGGCCGGTTTGGTTGATGAAAGTGATCCGGCCATGTTCGATGGCGCATACCAGATCCAGGGCGTTGTCGACGAGATGCCGGAATTTTTCCTCGCTGCGTTTTATCTCTTCCAGCAATTCAAGACGCTGGGTGATGTCCTGGGCGGTCAGGACAAAAGCGTCGGCGCCGATCTCGCGCGCCCATTGCGCCGACATCTTGACACTGACGGCCTTGCCGGTGGCGACCTTCATCCTGGCGGAAAACGGCTCACGGTGGGTCAGCATATGGGCGACAATGGCGTCGGCAACATCGGCAAATTCCGGAACCAGGAAATCGGCCAGCCGGCGCCCGCTGGCATCGCCTTCATCGGCAAGTCCCAATATGGCGGCGCCGCTACGGTTCATATATTCGATCACGCCGCCGCGCAGCAGGCAGGCCAGGTCGGGATAGAAATCCAGCATGTGCGAAATGCCGCTTTCCAAAAAGCGCACGCCGCCGCTGCGTCGCTCGGGAACCGAACCGAGGTCAAACGCGGGCTCTTTTTGCAAGTTGGATGGGGCCGGCTGGTTCATAGTCCTGAAGGGAGGCCTCGTCGGGGATAGGGCGTCGATTGATTCTAAAGTTGGGTATTGGCAATCCCGAATTCAAGAAATTAAGCGCTGAATTCAGCGGATTTGAAGCGCTCTAACCGCCAGGCCAGCGCGCAATTGCAACGATGGCGGATATCAGCCGCCAGACCATATAATTCTGGTTGAAATTCGAGGGCGGTGACGGCGCCCACCCGGAACCGCCGACGCCGGCGCCTACAGCAAGCCCATTGATTTGAAGCTGGAAGCGCCCGATTTGCCGACGATAACGTGATCGTGCAGTTGGATGCCGAGCTTTTCACTGACCTCCTTCACCGCCTGCGTCATTTCGATATCGCCGCGCGACGGCTTGGTGTCGCCGGACGGGTGGTTGTGCACCATGATGATGGCGGTGGCGCCGAGATCGAGCGCCCGCTTCACCACCTCGCGTGGATAGACGGCGGTGTGATCGACGGTACCCACCTGTTGCAGTTCGTCGGCGATAACCGTGTTTTTCTTGTTCAGGTAAAAGAGCCGGAATTGCTCGTTCTTGGCATGCCCCATGGTCGCCCGGCAGTAATCCAAAAGGGATTGCCAGGAGCTTAGCACCGGCGCCCCGGTGATTTCCTCGCGGGCCAGGCGGACGGCGGCATCGCGCACCGTTTTGAGCGCCGCCACCGCCGCTTCGCCGACGCCCTTCACTTCGGTCAATTCTTTTGCATCGGCGCTGAGCACGCCGGCGTAGCTGCCGAAGCGGTCGATCAGGCGCTTGGCCAGCGGCTTGGTATCGCCCCGGGTCTGGGCCAGGAACAAAACCAGTTCGAGCATTTCATAATCATGCAGCGCCTCGCCGCCGGCTTTCAAAAAGCGGTCGCGCAGCCGTTTCCGATGACCGATATGTTGCGGCTTGTCGTTCACCGGGTTCAATCGTAGGGCGGCTTGTGCCGCCCGGCCGGCGATAGGGTGAAAATCTCGTGGCCGTCCTCGGTGACCCCGATCGAATGCTCGAACTGCGCCGACAGGGAGCGGTCCTTGGTCACCGCCGTCCATCCGTCACCCAGGATTTTCACTTCCGGGCGGCCGATATTGATCATCGGCTCGATGGTGAAGAACATGCCCTGGCGGAGGACGGTGCCCTGGCCGGGGTGTCCGAAATGAAGGATGTTGGGGGCGTCATGGAATATGCGGCCGAGCCCATGGCCGCAAAAATCGCGCACCACCGAATAACGGAACTGCTTGACGAAGCTTTCGATGGCATGGCCGATATCGCCGACCGTGGCGCCCGGCCGCACCACCGCTATCCCCTTCATCATCGCTTCATGGGTAACCTCGACCAGGCGCTTGGCCTTGATACTGGTCTCGCCGACCGTGAACATGCGGCTCGAATCGCCGTGCCAGCCATCCAGGATCGGGGTCACATCGATATTGACCACATCGCCTTCGAGCAAGACCTTATCGCCGGGAATACCATGACAAACCACGTGATTGACCGAGGTGCAGATCGATTTTGGATAACCCCGGTAATTGAGCGGCGCCGAAACGCCGCCATGGTCGGCGACAAATTCGGTGCACAACTGGTCCAGCCGCTCGGTGGTCACCCCCGGCACGATATGATCGCAAATCAAGTCGAGGGTTTCCGCCGCCAGGCGGCCGGCCTTGCGCATGCCGGCGAAATCCTGCTCGGTATGTATTTTTATTGATCTTGCTTCAGCGTCCAAATTTATGCTCCTCGGGCAAACACGGCGATTATTCCATAGCCCAACTGTGTTTGCCACGTCGATTTTATACGCTCCCCGCGCCAGGCGCCTTATTCAAACCCGGCGATCACCGGAATTTGATCGCCGATCACTATCTCCTCCGGGCTCAATCGGCACCGGTAACAGAGCGCCTCGACACCGGCCCTCCGGGCGCCTCGAAACGCTTGGCTATAGGCCGGATCGATATCGCCGGCGATGGCAAAGGCGTCGGCATCGCCGCGCTGCATCAGATACAGCATCACCGCCCGGTGGCCGGCGGCGACTTGATCGGATAGCTCGCCGAGATGCTTGGTGCCGCGCGCCGTCACCGCGTCTGGAAATTCCGCGATCTCGCCACGCTTCAAGGTTACGCTTTTAATCTCAACAAAACATTTAGGGACACATTTAGTGTCGCCGGCGCCGGTGAGCAATAGATCGATGCGTGAATTTTTTCCGTATTTGACCTCGCGGCGTATCTCCGCATAGCCCGACAGCTCCGCTATGGCGCCCGCGATGATGGCCTCTTCGGAGATGCGGTTGGCCAGCGATGTGTTGATGCCGACCAGGGCGCCGCCACCCTGGGTACTCCCGGCGCGCACCAGCTCCCAGGTATATTTAAGCTTGCGCTTGGGATTATTGGCCGGCGACACCCAGACCTCGGAGCCCGGCTCGATGAGCCCCAGCATGGAGCCGGAATTGGCGCAATGGGCGGTGATCATCTTGCCGTCCGCAAGCTCGATATCGGCCAGAAACCGCTTGTAACGCTTGATCAGCTTACCTTCGATCAGGGGGGCCGGATAACGCATGGGCGCCATTAATCCCCGGCCCCGGCATTTCCGGCATCAATGCCGAGTGCCGCGCCCAGCGCAACCTGGCCCGAGCCCGGCGCCGCCGCCTTCGGCTGACCGGGGCCGGGCGCCCAGCCGGTCAGGAAGATCACCTCGAAGGCGGCCGTGACGCGGCCATCGGCGTCCCCCAGCCGCTCCTGATATAGCCCGAGGGCGCGGGCCAGGGTTGCCTTGCGCATCGGCGTCCGTTTCCGCGCCGCGACCGCGTTGCTTTCGCCCATGCCGCGCAGGTCTTCGAGCAATGCCGCCGGCGATGCGTAGGACACCTCCAGCATCTCGTTATTGGCGACGGTTAGTTGGAAGCCGGCCCGCACCAACAGATCGCCGCCGTCGCGCACATCGGCGAAGGGCGAAACGCGCGGGCTGGCGCCGCCCTCCAGTTCACTTTCCGCATCGATCAGGGCGCGGCGCAGATCGCCGAGGGTGGCGCCGCCCAGGAAGGCGCCCAGGAACAGGCCGTCGGGCTTCAGGCTGCGGCAAATCTGAATCAGTGCGCCGGGCAGATCGTTGACCCAATGCAGCGCCAGGCAACTGATGACCAGATCGAAGCTCTGTTCAGCAAAGGGCAGAAACTCCTCATCGGCGGCGACGGCGGGACCGCCGCCGGCGCCGGCGCGGCGCGCCATGTTTTCCGACAAATCGGATTGCACCAGGGTCTCGATACCGCCCCGAAATCCATCCTGCTCCTCCAAAATTTCCGCCATCTGTCCGGTGCGGCAGCCGAGGTCGAGGGCCAGCGGAAAGCGGCGGCGGATATCGTCCAGGCAATCGGCGGTCATTTCACCGACCCGGCGTTGCAGGAAATCAAAGCCGTCGAAGCCCGCCGCCGCCCGGTCCCGGCGCCGGCGCAGGATCCTCCGGTCGAAGATTTGGGCGATCTCAGATGGCGCTGTCATTTTCTTAAAGGGGCTCCCATAATCGCAATCGCAATTGATCAAGGACCTATCTTTGCCCCAATCCGATGCCCGAAACAACGCCCGAAACAATGCCCGAATCAAACCCGAGAACAGCTCTTGGGTCGGGCACGCCTTTTTTACGGCCGCTTTGGGAGCGGTCCTTAAGCGCGCTGTTTCCGCCGCAATGCCTCAAGTGCGGCGCGATGATGGAGGCCGACGGCGCCCTCTGCGGCTCCTGCTGGCCCGAGGTAGCCTTCATCGGCGCCCCCCAATGCGCCGCCTGCGGGCGGCCGTTCGAGTATGATATCGGCGAGGCGGCCCTCTGCGGAGCCTGCGCCCGGTCGCCGCCCCGCTATGGCCGGGCGCGGGCGGTGTTCGTCTATGACCAGGATAGCCGGGGGCTGATCCTGGCCTTCAAGCACGCCGACCAGACGCATGCGGCGCGCACCTTCGCAAGATGGCTGCGGCGGGCCGGCGAAGAGATGCTCGATGCCGCCGACTGCCTGGTCCCGGTACCGCTGCACTGGACCCGCCTGTTTTCGCGCCGCTTCAACCAGGCGGCCCTCCTGGCCCAGGCTCTGGGGCGCGAATGCGGCTGCCAGGCCGTGCCCCGCGCCCTGATCCGGCGGCGCAGGACGGTTCCCCATGTGCGCATGTCGGCGGCGCAAAGATGGCGCAATGTGCGCGGCGCCTTCGCCGTGCATCCGCCGTCCCGGGCGCGCATCGAAGGCAAGCGCATTGTCCTGATCGACGACGTGCTGACCACCGGCGCGACGGTGTCCACCTGTGCCGATGTCCTGATGCGCGCCGGCGCCGCCAATGTCGATGTGCTGACCCTGGCGCGGGTGATGCGGCCTGAGGAAAGCTAGCCGCCCAACTCGGTTGATCCGCGTCATGACCGCTTTACCCCCGAAAGCGGACCTTCCGGCGGTTTGCGCTGAACGGCGGCTTTTGACCCAGACTGTGTAAAAACGTGATTTGTGCTAGAATCTCGTCACGTTGTTGACGAGGATTTTGCGATGAAACGTT
>NZAK01000179.1 GCA_002687515.1 Rhodospirillaceae bacterium | reverse complement strand
GGAAGAGCTTGACCGAGAGACCGGAATTAGACAACCAACCTGCATAGATAAACACCCATTGTGATCTTCTTTCCCGTTCCCTCGGTAGGAGGGGAGGCGCCGTCACAAAGGGTGTTTATCTATGCAGGTTGGTATAACTGGCTGTTGAACGAAGTATCGATCTCTAACTCCGGAAACACATTACGGCTCTTTGAATACGCTTAATTCCAGCCCGTGACTGACTGAGCCGCTTGAACCGCCGGGGCA
Source organism: Rhodospirillaceae bacterium (assembly GCA_002687515.1). Taxonomy (GTDB): domain Bacteria; phylum Pseudomonadota; class Alphaproteobacteria; order Rhodospirillales; family UBA2165. Next base: position 9,075 of record NZAK01000179.1, on the reverse strand, counting down.
GGCGGAGATGGCGGCCAGGCAGTCGATTTCGGCGATGAATTCGACGTGATCGCCCTTTATTGACATCGAAGGAAGATAGTAGGGCCGGCCATCCTCGTTCAGTCCGGTGGTCATGAACAGGTTGAGCGGATCATGGACCTGGGCCTCGGTCAGGCCGTGGGGCGCGATGGCGGTGGCCAGGTTCTGCTGGCAATTGGGCAGGCTGGCATCCCCGTGGTTGACTTCATAGTGACGGAAATCGCAGCGGCAGAAGAGGAGATCATGGGGCCTGACACCCGCCGGATATTCCCGCTCAGCCAAGGTATCGGCGATCATGGTCATCATCGGCCGGGTGTAGGGCGGGGTGCTCCAGAGCCGGTCGCCGACGGTCAGGTGGCTGCCATGTATCACGCGGCTGCGGGCGCCCCAGAACTTTTCGTCACCATTCTCAGCATTGAAGACGATCATATCACCAACCTGGGCGCCCTGGTGGCACGCCACCCGGAGAACCGAGCCGGAGGGTACAATTATCGCCCGTCCCTCGCGGGCGGGAATATCAACGGCCTCCACAAGCTCCAAATCTATCGAGCGATCTGCGAGGCGCTGATATCGATCCCGCTCGTCAGGGGCCAAGGCCGGGCTTTTAACGCCACCCTTGCCGGCAACGGAAGGCGGTGGATTTGAGGTGAAAGCATTCATCTTAAACCTCCCAATATCCAAAAGCTGAACCAGGAACGAAGCGCCAGTCTAGCTGACCATTTTTAGCGTGGCGATAGCCGCGCGGCCATTGGCTTGGTGCGTCAATACCGTCCCGACTTCTCCGTCATCGGGAAAGGTTTGGTGATTGCTGACGGCTCGATCACCCGTTTTGGGGAACATGTGACCGAATTTCCGAAGTTTAGATCAGGCCCGAGTCGCCTGCTCGGCGCGGGTTTTGCCAAGCCTCGGAACTGTGATACGATTTTCCAAGCGACTGGCGAGGTTATGCGCCAATGGGGACGCTGGGCCGACGCCGGTCGGAAAATCGGGAGGTCTATTCATGATTGGAAGAACCATTCTGATGGCCGCGTCCTTGGCGGCCGTTACCGGTCTCGCGAGCACGCCGGTGCACGCCGAGACCGTGCTCAAGGTCAATATCTGGCCACACATCAAGCATAACTTGGTGTCTCTCGTGAACATCCGTTGGTGCAAAGAGGTCGAGAAAGCCACCGGCGGCGAGGTAAAGTGCGACGTGCCCGCCGCCCCGCTGGCTGCCGCGGCCGGCATCTATGACGCCATCACCGGCGGCGTGGTGGATTTCACTTTCATCGTACCCGGCTACACGCCTGCCCGCTTCCGCACCTCGCGGGCGGCGGAGTTCCCACTAGTCGGCAAAACCGCGACCGCGTTGTCTATCGCCCACTGGCGGACCCACCAGAAGTATTTCGCCAAGGCCAACGAATATAAAGCGACCAAGCTTATCGCCACCTTCGCCCACGGCCCCGGGCAGATTATCACCAAGAAGCCTATCTCCAGCATCGGCGACATGAAGGGCGTCAAGATGCGCACCGGCGGCGGCGTGATCCGCGAGTTCGCCAGGGAAATCGGCGCCGTGGTGGTGGCGGTCCCGGTGACCAAGGCCTACGAGGTGCTTTCCAAAGGCGTCGCCGACGGCATCTTCTTCCCACCCGAAGGCACCATGTCCTTCAAGCTGGTGCCGGTGCTATCGCACTACTTCGAAGTGCCGGGCGGCATCTACAACTCCAACTTCGCGGTCAACATGAACCGCCAGAAGTGGGAAGGCCTGTCGGCCAAGACCAAGCGCCAGATCGATTCGGTCTCGGGCGAGTTCCTGGTCAAGATCGCCGGCAATCAGTGGGACGAGCGCGATAAGCAGGCGCTCAAGCTGATGAAGGACGCCGGCATCAAGACCACGGTCGCGAGCAAAGACGACATTGCCAAGGTCCGTGCCATTGGCCAGAAACTCGAAGCCGCCTGGATCAAGGAGGTTGGCAAGATTGGGGTCGATGGCGCCGCCGCGCTGAAGATGATCAAGGCCGAGGCCGCGAGCCTCACCAACTAAGACCGGCCGGCGCGCGGGTCCGATTGCCGGGCCCGCGAGCGGCCCGTTTCGACGGCCGTATCAATGGACGCACTCCTAAGCTTGGGCGAGCGGGTTCTGAATTGGATCACCGGTCTTTGCCTATTCGTCATGATGCTGCTCACATTCTTCGACGTGGGCGGCCGATACTTGTTCGGCGCGCCCATCCCGGGCGCGTTCGAAATCACCCAGCTCCTGCTCGCGGTCCTGGTGTTCACGGCACTGCCGCTGGTTACCGGGCGTGAGCAGCACGTCTCCATCAGCCTTATCGAGCAGACCTTCAAGGGTGGCGTGAAGAAGCTGCAGCGCCTCATCGTGAGCCTCACCTGCATGGTCATGCTCGGTTATCTGAGCATCGTGCTGTGGCGATTGGCGCTTCGCATCGGCAGCTACGGTGACTATACCGCATATCTTCAGATTCCCCTCGCGCCCTTCGCCTACGTCATGTCGTTATTCAGCGGCCTGGCGGCGGCAATCCTCCTGTTCCTCGCCTGGCGCTACCTCATGACCCCGTCGCATGCATTCAACGCCGGCCTGGAGCACGGAACGGGGGAACTCTGATGGAGTTTGCCCTTCTCGGCTTCGCCGCGCTGTTCACGCTTCTGTTCCTAGGGCTCCCCATAGCCTTCGGCATGGGGCTCGTCGGGTTCGTCGGCTATTCGCTGCTCGTCGGTCCGGCCCCGGCGACCCTCCGGGTCGGCCAAATCGCCTTCGATACCGTGCTCAGCTATACGCTTTCGGTGCTGCCACTGTTCATCCTGATGGGCAATTTCATCAACAGGGCCGGCCTGTCCCAGGAGCTTTACATGGCCGCCAACGCCTTTGTCGGCCATCTCAGGGGTGGGCTTGCGATGGCAACAGTGGTCGCATGCGGCGCGTTTAGCGCGGTGTGCGGATCGTCCCTCGCGACCGCCGCCACCATGGCCAAGGTCGCCATCCCGTCGATGCGCGAATACGGCTACGACAACCGACTGGCGACCGGTGCGGTGGCGGCCGGCGGGACCCTCGGCATCCTGATCCCGCCCAGCACAATCCTGGTGATCTACGGGATCATTACCGAAAGCGACATCGGCAAGCTGTTCGCCGCCGGCATCCTGCCGGGCATCCTGGGCGTCGCGCTCTATATGGGTGCCATCGCCTTCGTGACCGGTCTGAATCCTGATCTCGGCCGCCCGGGCGAACGCGCTACCGGCGCGGAGCGACTGGCGAGCCTCAAGGGGATCTGGGGTGTATTGGTCCTGTTCACGATCGTGATGGGCGGCATCTATGCCGGCATCTTTACCCCCACCGAGGCGGCGGGCGTCGGCGCGACCGGCGCGTTCCTATTTGCGCTCGCGCGGGGCAAGCTGACGATCGAGATCGTGCGCGACGTACTGATCGAATCGGCGACCACCACCGGCATGCTCCTGATGGTGCTGGTCGGCGCCCTCATCTTCACCGACTTTATCAACGTCTCGGGCGCGCCCAAGTTGATCGTGGAATGGATTGAATCTCTCACCATTCCGCCCCTCGCTATCATCTTCTGCATCGTCGGGATGTATATTGTGCTGGGTTGCCTTCTGGACGGGCTCGCCATGATGATACTGACGGTGCCGATCCTGTTCCCGATCGTCACGGATCTCGGCTTCGACGTGATCTGGTTCGGAATCATTGTCGTGGTGGTGTTGGAGGTGGGCCTGATCACGCCCCCGATCGGGATCAATGTCTTCGTGCTGCGCTCGGTGATCACCGACGTTAGCACCTCCACCGTGTTCAAGGGGATCATCCCGTTCTTCGCCGTCGATATCATCCGGCTCGCGATCCTGATCCTGGCCCCGGGTTTCGTGCTGTTCCTGCCGAGTTTCATGCGCTGAATTGGCTATCGGGTAACCGCACTCCACAAACCCCCGCACTCCGAACGGAGGCTCACCATGAAACGCAGCACTGACCGAATTTTCACCACCCACGTCGGCAGCCTCGTTCGGCCGCCGCAGATTCGCGTAATCATGGAAGCCAAGGAAACGGCCGCGAGCTACGATGAAGGGGCGTTTCAGATCGTATTGCAAGACGAGGTGAAAAAGGTTGTCCGCCGTCAGGCGGAAATCGGCATCGACGTGATTAGCGACGGCGAATACGGCAAAGCCGGTTGGTTCCGGTATTTGTCGGAACGGCTTGGCGGTCTGGTGCAAAGAGAAACCATGTCCGGAGAAAAGGTCCGAACCCCATTCGATATAGCGCGCGAAGCAAGCGTGTTTCCGGATTTCTACACCGCCTATTTTCCGATGATGTACTATGACTGGCTGCCCCCCGATCAAACCAAAACACCGATCGGCCGGGCTCCAGCCGGCGGGCCTGATAAATCTGATGGCAAAACGATGGTCTGGGACTGCACCGGACCGATCACATATCAGGGCCTAGCGCAAATGAATCAAGACATCGAAAATTTTCAGGCGGCGCTGAACGAGGTCGAGGTGGCCGAAGCGTTTATGCCTGTCGCGGCGCCGATGAGCGCGCGTGGGCTTTGGCTCAACAGTTATTATTCGAGTGAAAGCGAGGTTGTCGTCGCCTTGGCGGACGCCCTCAAAGAAGAGTACAAGGCGATCATCGATGCCGGTTTTCTTCTTCAGTTGGACGACGCCTTTCTAGCCCATGAATATGACCGGCTGCTGGCTGAGATGAGCGAGCCCGATGTCCGCAAACACTGTGAAATGTGCATCGATCTCCTCAATTACGCCCTTGAGGGAATTCCGGCCGAAAAGGTCCGTTACCACGTCTGCTGGGGCAGTTGGAACGCCCCCCACACGACGGATATCCCATTGTCAAAATTGGTTGATTTTATCCTCAAAGTGAACGCCGGCGCCTATGCGTTGGAAGGCGCAAATCCACGCCACGAGCACGAATGGCAGGTGTGGAAAGACGTCAAGTTTCCCGAGGGGAAGATTCTCATACCAGGCGTCATCACGCATTCGACAAACGTCGTTGAACACCCGGAACTCATTGCCATGCGGATCGCCGATTACGCCTCCGTTGTCGGCAAGGAAAATGTTATCGCAAGTTCGGATTGCGGTTTTGCGCAAAGTTATAATGTTGTGCGGACCCATCCCGATGTTCAATGGGCAAAACTGTCATCGCTTGTCGAGGGGGCGAAACTGGCGTCGCAGCAACTGTGGCATTAGTTGGCGGAGATTTTACGCGGCGTCACGGAAACCGTTGGTTTACAGGATCGCGATCGGGACCGTGAGGTCGGAAATTCGATTCAAATCAGGAGGGCACCGTGGACGAAAAACACGAAATCGGATTTATCGGAATCGGCAATATGGGTGAGATCATGGTGCCCCGCCTTATCAACGCCGGCTATCGCATGGCCGTGTACGACAAGGACCGCGAGCGCCAGGCAGCGTTCGCCGAGCAGCACAATTGCCGATCCGCCGGCAGCCTGGGCGAGGTGGGTGATGGCGTCGATTTCATCTACACCATGCTGCCTGACGGCCACGCCGCCCGGAACGCCTTGGTCGAGGCGGAGGATGGGGCCTTGGTCAAGATGTTAAAGCCTGGCAGCGTCATTCTCGATTCCAGCTCCTGCGATCCGCTGAATACCGTGAAGCTGGCCGAGGAGCTGGCGGAACGCGGGATAATGATGGTCGATGCACCGGTGTCGGGCGGCGTTAACGGGGCGCGGGATGGAGAGCTGGTATTCATGACCGGTGCCGACGACGAGACGGCGCTGGAGCGCTGCCGCCCAGTGCTCGAGGAGTTGGGCAAACATCTGTTTGTCGTCGGCCGCACCGGCGCCGGGCACGCCATGAAGGCGCTCAACAACTATGTCAGCGGCACCGGCTTTCTGGCTGGTGTGGAATCATTGGTCATCGGCCGTGCCTTCGGCCTCGACCCGTCGCTAATGGTCGATGTCTATAACGTCTCCACCGGGCGTAACTTTGCGTCCCAGGAAACCCTGAAACAGCACGTCATCAGCCGTAAATTCGGCACCGGCTTCCAACTCGGCCTAATGGCCAAAGACGTCAAAATCGCCGGCGATCTGGCCGAGGAGCTGGGGGTGACCGCGCCCCTTATCCGCCAGAGCCGAGAGGTTCTGCTGCGCGCCCGTGAAACCATCGGCTTCGGCGTTGATCATACCGAAGCCCTCAAATACTGGGAAAAACTCAACGGCTGGACTCTCGACGACGGCAAATAGCCATCGTAACGCCCTTAGATCTTAAGGCCGTCCTCCAATCGCCAAAATTTGACCGCCGCCGCCACTGTTTGTAGGATTTCGCCTGGAAACTCGACATCGATGCGCCGGAGATCGCCGGGCTCTGCGAACGCCGTCTAGCCCTGATCGGCCCGGATGGACACGCAGCGCGGCGCGCTGTGATGGAATATTAGGCCCCATCGGAGGTTCACATGGACGATAAACCAAATCTTGACGTAGGAATGCCAAGCCGGCCGGACGCCGGCACGGCCGAACCAGCTGGCGGTCCCGACGCGCCGCCGTACATCAATCTCGGCCATCGGCTGCGCCTCGGTCTGCTGCAACCGTCGGTGAACAACGTTGCGGAACCCACCTTGAACGCCATGCTTCCGAAAGGGGTGTCACTCCACACCACGCGCCTGAAGCTGATCGAAAGCGATGCTAAGTCGCTGTTGGAAAGCATGACCGAGAAGATCGAGGAGGCCTGCGCCCTGCTCGCCGATTGCGCGGTCGACCGCATCCTGTTCCATTGCACCGCCGTCACGGTGCACGACCCGGGCGTCGCCGAAAGTATCACCAGCCGCATCAGCGCCGCCGCCGGGGTACCGGCGAACGTCACCTCGGAGGGCATCATCGCCGCCTTCGAGCGGCTCGGTGCTTCGCGTATCGTGCTGGTCGCCCCCTACATCCAGGAAGTGACCGATAACGAAGTTGCGTTCTTCAAGCATTTCGGGATCTCGGTGGTCCGCGAGCATGGCTTAGAGATGGCAGGCGCCCGGCAGTTCGAGGCCATCGAGCCGTCGACCTGGTACCGCATCACCATGGAGAACCGCGACGACCGCGCCGACGCCTACTTCATCAGCTGTGCCAGCTCCCGTGCCTCCGAGGCGATCGGGGCGCTGGAATACGACCTCGGCCGGCCGGTGGTCACCTCCAACACCGCCGCCACCTGGCATTGCCTGCGCGAGAGCGGCATCAACGACCACGTTCCCGGTTTCGGCGCCCTGTTCCGCCTATGATCGCCTTGCCGGTGCCCATGATCGGGCTCGGCGGTCCAAAAATGCGATAAACCCGAAAACCTCACCGAGGGAGAAAATCCAATGCCGCGTCCCAGCACCGAGGAGAGAATCGAATACCTGCTCGACAGAACCGAAATCTTCGATCTCGTCCGCTATGAGCGGCTGTGCCGCGACATCAAGGATTGGGATGGTTTGGTCGGCTCCTATGTGCCCGGCTCGCACGTGCGCACCACCTGGTTCGACGGCACCATCGAGGAATTCGCCGCCGCCTCGAAGGCAAAAATGAGTTCGGGCAGCGCCGGCAAGCACTGGATATTCCCGGCCAAGCTGCACATGAAGGATGGCCGCGCGACCTGCGAAAGCCCGGCTTATATCTTCGACCGCCTGACCTTCGAGGGCGTCGAATTCGATTTCATGGCCCATGTCAGGTTCCATTCCCGCGCGCTGCTCACCGACGACGGATGGCGGTTGAATTCCTTCGAGGGAATTTACGCCCGCGATAGCCTTTTGCCGGTCAACCCGGCGGACACCCTGCCGATCGACTGGGATATCGTGAACGCCATGCGCCCATCATACCGCTTTATCGGTTTCTGCCAGGTCTATCGCGACTACGAGGTTAGTCAGGAACTGCTGGGCGATGACCGCCCTGATTTGCTTGAGACCTTCTACGCCGCCGAGCAAAAGTGGGTGGAGACCGGGGAATAACCCGCCCCCAACGTCGAGCTTACCGGCGGACGCTCCAGCCTAGATCTGTTGGCTCGCGGATAAAATCTAGTCATCGACGATATCATCGCTTGTAAATGGCTGTCCGTCAGCCTCGACTTGCAAGAGATGGTAATGACCATCGTCCGCCAGCTGATCGTAAAAGTTTCGTCGCACGCTATTCTCGCCGTCATAAGTTGGATCGATATCGAAGGCCAAAACAGAAGCGGCTCCGCCGGTTGCCCGACGAGGCCGCTTCCAATCAGATTTCCTTCATACCCCGAAGGGTCCCTGGGATTTCCGATTAGACCCAGTCGCTTCGACTTTCCTTGCGGTCCATTTCCGCGTCTGAATCTGGAGTGATTGTAGGCACGGATCGCCAAACGAGACAATAGAGATTCGGTCCACAGCCTTGTGGAACCTGGGGATAAGTGGGGTCAAACTATCCTTTTGACCGGTAGCCGCCTGTCTCCGGTTTATGGCAATTCGCGGGTGGCGCCGGCAATGCTTCCCGCCGGCCACGGAAAAGGACGTACGGCGAGGTCGATTATTTCCCCCGGGGGCGGGCGCGACCGCCGACGCCTGCCTATATAAATAGTTGGTTTTTTTCAAGAAACGGGAGAGTTTGCGATGAAAGCCATGATGTTATTGACGGGCAACGGAGCGCTGGTGATTCTCACTTCCTACGAGAAGGTGACCACCCCGTCCCTGCTCGAAAAACTGGCCGCCAAGGGTATCGAAAAGTTCATCGCCTACGAAATTCCTCTGGAACTGGCGAAGCAGCGTTACGGCGGCCATTTCGGCACTGTCATGGGCGATGTGCATGAAACCGACGATCTCAGGGTCCTGGATTTCAACGGTGACCGGGCGTTCCGGATGTTCCATTTCGATGAACTCGGACCTCCGGTGGCATATCAATCAGACGCTGCCAAAGCCGCCTGAAATGGCCGTGCGGCAAGCGCTAAATCCGATTGGGATCATTTGAAAATAATGATGCCGCCGAAAGGAATTGAACACGCGACCTCGCCGTTGCGAGGCGTCCGTGAATAAAAGTCCCTCGCCCCAATTTGATTTGGGCTCGGTGTACTTTTATTCAAGTTTTACAAGGAGAAACGAAGGCTTGGGGC
>NZAK01000178.1 GCA_002687515.1 Rhodospirillaceae bacterium | reverse complement strand
GACGGCGTTGCAAGGTTTCCGGCGAGGAGCGCGCCGCGCCGTGGTGCCAATCCACCACAAGTGGTGCGCGACGACGACCGGGAGCCTTGCAACGCCGCCCTTTGGGTCGCTTTTCCCGTCCCCTCGGGGTGTCGAAAGGGCTTGCCGATGGGCACCGCATCGCCGGCGCCATTTCTCCTACCGAGGAAACGGGAAAAGTGATCGTAGGGGTGCAAATTAGATGATACAGGCCACTAGGCAGTGATTATTTCGAACTTATCCGGGCCGGACCGTATTCGATTACTAAACTGGATATCGGCAAATAACCTATTAAATAATATATAGCGCCAAGGTTCGAAAATCAGACCATTGGAGGCGAGATGAAGCGATTTGGAAGCGACAACCTACGCATCCCTAAGTTCCAAAAGCCCGTGTATGTCGTCGCCGGTGGAATGACGGACTACCGCAAGAAATATCCGGAAAAGGCGACCGAGGAGCTTATCTGCGAAGCCTTTAAAATGGCGGTAGAGGAAAGCGATCTTAAGGTCGACATGGCCGAGCTCAAAGGCATGGTCAATTTCTGCGTTTATTCGCAGTTCGCCGACCATTTCGGCGATCAGTTGCTGGCCGAGGCCAGGGCCCACGACGCGCTTGGCCTCGATCCCATCGGAAATATCGGCGTCAAGACCGGAGGCGCCACCGGCGGCTCGGCGGTTCTGGCGGGCGCCATGGCCATTGCATCGGGCTATGCCACCTGTGTGCCGGTCATCGGCTGGGAACGCATGGATGAAGTTGGAACGCGCGAAGGCAATGCCTATATCGCGTCCGCCGCCTGCAAGAATTTCGAAAGCGAACTGGGCTGGATGTATGGCTCTTACTATGCGTTGATGGCGCAGCGTTTCCAGCACGAGAACCATGTGCCGCGCGAGGTGCTCGCCAAGATCGCCGTCAAGAACAAGCACTATGCGCAGTTCAATCCGTTCGCCCAGGCGGGCATGGATATCGACGTTGAAACCGTTCTCAACGATGGGATCGTGTCGGATCCGCTCGCATTTTTGGAATGCTGCCTGATGAGCGTCGGCTCGGCGGCCCTCATTCTCGCCGACGAGGAGACCGCCCACAAACTCTCCGATGATCCGGTTCGGATCACCATTTGCGCCGGCTCGCATACGCTCCGGACCGCCGATCGGCGCAATATGGAGATACTCCTGCTTCCCAACGAAACCGAAAAGACCTACCAGAATCACACCAAGGACTGGCCTGGTTTCACGACATTCCTGGCGACGCGAATGGCGGCTTACTACGCCTATCACGCCGCCGGTATCGTCGATCCGGTGGAGGAACTGGACTTACTCGAGACGCACGATGCGTTTACCATATCGGATGTCCAGACTTACGGGGATATCGGTCTGCGCCCCTACGGCCAGGAACGGGATTTCATCGATTCCGGCGATGCCTATTTTGGAGGCAAGCTGCCCACCAACCTGTCCGGCGGCTTGATCGGAACCATGCATTCGGTCGGGGCGACCGGCATCATGCAGATCGTCGAGATCATGTGGCAACTGCAAGGCAAGTGGGCGAAATACCACGCCGTCCCTGAGATGTGGTCGCGGTTCGGAAAAACCAAGCCCGAGGACTTCGAAAACCTGCAAGTGCCCGACGCCGAAAAGGGATGTGCGATTTCCCACGCGGGAACCGGCAGTCACGTTACCTGCGCGATCCTGGAGAAGCCGTGAATTGGTTATGCAATGATTGAATCTGATCGGAGATAGTTATGACTGAAGTGGTCAATGGCGTTCATCCCCGAAGAAAGAGCAAAGACGGAAAGGTGACACTGGACGGCACCATTGCCGAGCTGGCCAGCGACGATCCGATGGTGATCATCAACCCCAAGGGATATGTCCATTTCCATACCTATGGCGGACTTGCTCCTTTTTTTCAGGGGCTTGCCGAGGGAAAGCTTCTCGGCACGCGTATTCCACGCGAAATGCTGGAAGACGGCGACGAAGATCGAATCTGGCTGCCGCCGCGCGCCTATGACCCGGATTCTCTAAAAAAAATGGAATGGGTCGAAGTGCCGCCGCGCGGCATTCTTTACACCCACACCGGTGTCCTTTATCCGGGCGCCGGTTTCCGGCTCAGCGTGCCGTGCCACCTGATTTCGGTGGAGATCGAAGATGTATGCACGCGAATGATGTCGTACCTGTCGGAAGGTGAACCGGAAATCGGCGGGGAGCTGGAAGCGGTGTTCAACACTGAAGCGCCGACCAACACGATTTTAGATCTGAGTTGGCGGCCGGTGCCCTAAATTAAACCTCTGCGATGAAGGGACGCATCCACGCATGCCCATCCTCAACGAATATCCAAGTCTACGCTTCGCGCTCGGCGAAACTGTCGACATGCTTCGCGATTCGGTGCGCGGGTTTACGGCCGATAATATCGCGCCGCGGGCCGCCGAAATTGATCAAACCAACGAATTTCCCAGGGACCTGTGGCCAAAGCTCGGCCAACTCGGAATTCTCGGCATCACCGTGCCGGAGATCTATGGCGGAGTTGAGCTTGGATATCTCCACCACTGCGTGGTCATGGAAGAAATCAGCCGCGCTTCCGCGAGTGTCGGGTTGAGTTATGGCGCGCACTCGAACCTTTGCGTCAACCAAATCAACCTCAATGGGACCGATGCGCAGAAGGAACGCTATCTTCCCAAGCTTATCAGTGGCGAGCATGTCGGGGCGTTGGCGATGAGCGAGTCGAACTCCGGGTCCGATGTCGTCAGCATGCGCCTGCGGGCCGTGCGGAAGGGCGATCGATATGTCCTCAACGGCACGAAAATGTGGATTACCAATGGGCTCGATGCCGATGTGCTGATCGTCTACGGCAAAACCGATCCGGATGCCGGTGCGCGCGGAATCAGCGCCTTTATCATCGAAAAAGAGATGGCCGGATATTCCACGGCTCAGAAACTCGACAAACTCGGTATGCGTGGATCAAATACCTGCGAACTGGTCTTCGATAATTGCGAGGTCCCCGAAGAAAACCTTTTGGGCACGGAAAATGAAGGAATTGGCGTCTTGGTGAGCGGCCTCGATTTCGAGCGGGCGGTTTTGTCGGCGGGGCCGGTCGGCATCATGCAGGCCTGCATGGATGTGGTGATTCCCTATGTTCATGAACGCAAACAGTTCGGCAAGGCGATCGGTGAATTCCAGCTGATGCGCGGAAAAATCGCCGACATGTATACAACGCTTTCCGCGTCCCGGGCTTATGTCTACGCCGTCGCCCAGGCCTGCGACAGGGGCGAAGCGGTACACAAGGATGCCGCCGGGGTCATTCTATACACCGCCGAAAATGCAACCCAGATGGCCCTGCAGGCGATTCAGGCGCTGGGCGGCATGGGTTACATCAACGAATCCCCGACCGGACGTTTGCTGCGCGACGCGAAGCTATACGAAATCGGTGCCGGAACTTCCGAGATCCGACGCCTCCTGATCGGCCGCCAACTGTTCGAGGAAACCGCATGAATGGGTCACGACGCTGTGATTATTGATCGTTGAATATTACGAATCGGAACGTTAATCCGAAAGTTTATTTCCTATTTTAGGGCGAAAAAACGCTGCTAATTACCGTTACTTGAAGATTTAATCATGTGAACCTATTTAGATATTTATGTTATTGGTAGTTATCTAAATTGTGTTTTCATCGTTTTAATCGAAGGAGGCACTAAGTGGATAAATCCGTTACTAACCCGGATGGTTTTTCCCAATTTATCGACCCACTCGGCGAGGTCGTTCAACCGCTTCCCGCATTCGCCCAGGAACGGGACACCCTCATATCCCTATACCGGGTAATGGTGCTGACCCGCACCTTCGATGCCAAAGCAATTTCGCTGCAACGAACCGGCAGATTGGGCACCTATCCCTCATCGCTCGGACAGGAGGCGGTCGGTGTCGGTATCGGACACGCCATGCAGGCCGATGACATCTTCGCCGGCACCTACCGGGAGCATGCGGTGCAATTATTGCGCGGCGTCACGATGCTCGAAATGTTTTTGTCGTGGGGCGGTGACGAACGCGGTGCCGATTACACGGTGCCGACAAAAGATTTCCCGCCTTCGATACCGATCGGCAGTCACGCGCCGCATGCGGTCGGCGCCGCATTGGCGCTCAAACTCCGCGGCGAAAAAAATGTATCGGTCTGTGTCTTCGGCGATGGCGCGACCTCGAAAGGCGACGTTTACGAAGCCATGAACGTCGCCGGGGTCTGGCATTTGCCGGTGCTTTTCGTTGTCAACAACAATCAGTGGGCGATCTCGGTACCGCGAAACCACCAGTCGGCCAGTTTGACGCTGGCGCAGAAAGCCATCGCCTGCGGTTTCGACGGCGAGCAAGTTGACGGCAATGATGTTGTGGCGGTGCGCCATGCAGTCGGTTGTGCGTTGGATCGTATCCGCTCGGGCAGCGGCCCGTATCTTGTTGAAGCGCTTACCTACCGGCTTACCGACCACACAACGGCCGACGATGCCAGCCGCTACCGGGATGAAGAAGAGGTCAGCAGCCACTGGAAAAACGATCCCGTGGTGCGGCTCCGGAACCACCTGACGGCAACCCATGGATGGTCGAGCGAGGACGAAGAAGAACTGCTCGCCGGCTGTAACCAAAAAGTCGATGCCGCGGCCACCGAATATTTGGCGACCGAGCCTCAATCGCCGGAAACCATATTCGATTATCTTTACCAAGACCTGCCCGCCGATCTTGCCGGTCCGCGCGCGGCAATTCTCGAAAAGGGTAAGAAAAATGGCTGAGATTACACTGGTGGAATCGGTGAACCTTGCCTTCGCCCGGGCCATGGAAGAGGATCCGACGGTATTGGTGTTCGGCGAGGACGTTGCCGTGAATGGCGGCGTATTTCGGGCAACAGAGGGCCTTCGGGATAGATTCGGCGCCGATCGCGTCTTTGATACGCCGCTGGCGGAAGCGGTTATCGCCGGGCTTTCGGTTGGCTTGGCGGCCCAGGGTTTCCGGCCGGTTGCGGAAATTCAGTTCATGGGATTCATCTATCCGGCAATCGATCAAATGGTTAATCATGCCTCCCGGCTGCGCAACCGGACGCGCGGCCGATTGACCTGTCCGATGGTATTGCGGGCGCCATTCGGCGGTGGCATTCACGGCCCGGAACACCATTCGGAAAGCACCGAGGCGATGTTCGCGCAGGTGCCGGGTTTGCGTGTCGTCATTCCGTCTTCGCCCTACCAGGCCTACGGCCTGTTGCTGGCGGCAATCCGTGATCCGGACCCGGTCGTGTTCCTGGAGCCGAAACGGATTTATCGGGCATTCAAACAGGACGTCGAGGATGACGGCGAAGCCCTGCCGCTCGATACCTGTTTCGTTATGCGCGAGGGCAGCGACATTACGCTGGTTTCGTGGGGCGCCATGATGAAAGAGACACTCGAAGCCGCCGACAAAATGGCGGAAAACGGCATCGATGCCGAGGTCATCGACGTTGCCACCCTGAAACCCCTCGATATGAAAACAATTTTCCAGTCGGTCGAGAAAACAGGACGCTGTGTCATCGTCCATGAGGCGGCGCAATCAGCCGGATTCGGGGCGGAAATTGCCGCCCGGTTGGCCGACGAGGGATTGACCTCCCTGCAGGCTCCGGTGGTGCGGGTCACCGGTCCCGACACCATCATGCCGTTGCCCAGGTTGGAACATCTCTACATGCCCAACGCCGGTAACGTCGTCGATGCCGTCAACAAAGTCATGGAGTTCGCATGAGCACCGTGTTTGATCTTCCCGATCTTGGCGAAGGCCTGGCCGATGCCGAGATCGTTTCGTGGCATGTGTCCGTCGGGGACAACGTGGTTGCCGACCAGCCCCTGGTTTCGGTCGAAACCGATAAGGCCGTCGTCGAGGTGCCGGCGCCCTATTCGGGCTTGATAACCAAGATTTACGTTAAGGCCGGTGACACCGTGGATGTCGGCGCGCCGCTGGTCGAATTCGAAGAGGACCAGCGTTCCGATGCCGGCGCCGTGGTCGGCGATATTCAGGAAACCGGGGAAACGATACGATCGGGCGATGTGCCGACGCCAACCGACCAAACCAAGGTCAAGGCAGCCCCGGCGGTACGCGCGCTCGCCGGCAAACTTGGCGTCGATCTCGGAATTGTTCAGCCGTCAGGACCGAAAGGCGCCGTCACCAAGTCCGATGTCGAGCGCGCGGCGAAGGTCCTCGCCGAAGCCGGGCCCCTGGAAAAGATCAGGGGCGTCAGGCGGGCGATGGCGATCAGGATGGCGCAATCTCATGCCGAAGTCGTCCCGGCGACCATCCACGATGAAGTCGATGTCGAGGCGTGGAACGCCGACGCCAATGTGACGGTCCGCCTGGCCCGGTCGATCGGATACGCCTGCGGCCACGAACCGGCGCTCAACGCTTGGTTCGACGCCAAGGAGATGGGGCGGCGGTTCAATGAAAAAGTCGATCTGGGAATTGCCGTGAATACCGAGGATGGATTGTTTGTGCCGGTCTTGCACGATGTGAGCAACCGCGATGACGCCGGCCTTCGCGATGGGCTCGAACGGATGAAGGCGGATGTGCAGGCGCGGGCGATCCCCGCGGGGGAGCTGCGCGGTCAGACCATTACCTTGTCGAATTTCGGTATGATGGCCGGCCGCCATGTGGCGATGGTCGTCGTTCCGCCCCAGGTGGCGATCATCGGCGCCGGCCGAATCGAGGCGCGCGTGGTTGCTTACCAAGGACAGCCCACGATCCGCAAAATGCTGCCCTTGTCCCTGACCTTCGATCACCGGGCGGTAACCGGCATCGAAGCCGCCAATTTCCTGGCGGCAATGATCAGCAACTTGAAAGAGCGTTGATCAGCGGTCATCTTTGATGACCAGCTGATCGCCTTTAGAGCACCACTAAAACCTGGGTTCGCTCAACGGGGATTGCACGGGACTTCGCCACGGACCCTAGCGGTTGGGGCTGGCCGTTCCGGGTGAAGGAACCGCTCTAGACCCCGCGTCACTCCTCGAAGACCTCGATCTTCGGCGCCTCGCCCTCGAAGCCGAACTCGGCCCAGCGCTTGACCACTTCGTCATAGGCCGGGTGGTCCAATCTGGTGCGCGGCGAGAAGTTGTCGATGTTTTTGTAGTCCATGCAGGCGTTGATCAGGCACTTGGAGCCCCAGGGGCGCATTTCGGGGGGATTGAGGCTGGGATCCAGATAGGTGGACCAGGTTTCGCGCAGGATATCGATGGATTCGGCCGGGCGCGAGCGGGTGACCATGGCCCAGGTGACATTGGCCAGGCTGGTCGGATCGACGTCATCGTCGACCACGACGATGTATTTGGTGAAATAGGCGCCGCCCATGCATTGGGCGGCCAGGGCCATGGTCTGGGCGGCGTGGCCGGCATACATCTGTTTGATCGATACCACGGTCATCCCCCAGGCCGCTGCTTCCGGCGGCGACCAGACGCCCTGGATGCCGGGTACGCCCATCGCGTCCAGGTCGGCCCAGACCTTGGCCGCCTTGGTCATCGACCACAGAACGCCGCACTCCGAGGCCGGCCACTCGGCCATCAGGGCGCACATCAGGATGGGATCGTTCTTGTAGCGCACCTTCTCGATTTCGATGTAGGGGGTGGCGTCGCCGGGGCGTCCGTAATAGCCGGTGAACTCGCCGAACGGCCCTTCCTTGAAGGTCTTGTCCGGGTAGCTGAAGCCCTCGACGATGATCTCGGCGTTGGCCGGCAGGGGCAGGCCGGTGACATCGCTCTCGAAAACCTCCAACGGCTGGCCGGCGATGCCGCCGTAATGGTCCATCTCCGAGGAGTCCTTGGGAAAGCTGGTCGAGGCGACCATGAACAGCAGAGGATCGCTGCCGTAGACGGCGGCCACCGGAGCCGGCTTGCCCATTGCCCACCACTTCTCGCGGTCGAGCAGGGTATCCTTGCCCGGCGAGGCGTAATAGCCCACCTCGTTGCGGCTTTTGATCATCTGGCGGTAGCAGCCGACGTTGACCCGCCCGGTTTCCGGATCCTTGGTGATCACCGCATCGCCGGTGCCGATGTAGCGGCCGCCGTCCAGGGGCCACATCTGGGGCGCCGGGAACTTGCGGATGTCGATGTCGTCGCCGGTCTCGATGTTCTGGTTGACAATGGCGTCGCCGGCATCGATTTGGGTCGGCCCGACCTTGGTCTTCATCTTGTCCTTGAGCGCCGACACCAGCTCCGTTCCGCTGGGCCCGGGAGTCTCGCGAATGGTCATGGCGGAGCGGGTGAGGCTCGAATTGGCCAGGTTATAGACGGTCCGGCCGCCGGGATGGCCCTTGATGTTGTCGAACATCAGAACCGGGCTGTCCACTTCCTGGCCGCTCAGATAGGCCACCGTGGACATCTGCAGGTGCGGGTCGACCTCGGCGGAAATGACCATCAAATCGCCCATCTCGTCGACATCCTGCAGCCAGGCTCCGAGGCTGTCCGGTTTGGGCAGGTTGTCGCCGCTGGCCGGGGTGGCAGCCTTTTCCTTGGTACTCATCCTGGTTTCTCCTGTTTGATTGGCCCGTTCGGTTGGCCTGTTTGATTGGCCCGTCCGGTTAGCCTCTCCGGTTGGCCTCGGGAGCTTTATCCGGCATTCCCCGGATAAAACCTTCTGGTTCGTGGAAATCATACCACCTTACCCCTGTCAAGGCAGCGGCAACCTGTCCGCGGTCAATCTACAAATTTATTGCCGGCCGGCCTCGTTTGCCAGTTTCCGGGTTATATCCTCGCGCAAGTCGCGTTTCAGGATTTTTCCGGCCGGGCTCAGGGGGAACTCGTCCACCACCTCGAGCCTTTCCGGCAGTTTGAACTTGGCGATTTTCTGTTCCAGCAGGAACGCTTTCAGTTCTTCCAAATCGAGTTCCTCGCCCGGCAGCAAAACGACATAGGCGCACGCCTTCTCGCCGAACACCTCGTCGGGCATGGCGACCACGCCAACGCTTTTAACCTTCGGATGGGTAACCACCAGATTTTCCACTTCATCGCAGCTGATCTTTTCGCCGCCCCGGTTGATCAGGTCTTTCAGGCGGCCCTCG
>NZAK01000177.1 GCA_002687515.1 Rhodospirillaceae bacterium | reverse complement strand
ATCATGGAGGAGATCCGTGGTCCGGCCGGGCGCACCATGTGGGACAAGCTGGGCAATGTGAACGAGCAGGTGCTGGCCAATTACCTGAAGAACGAATACCCGCAGACGGTTGCGGTTGTGTTGTCGAAGATCAAGCCCGATCACGCCTCCAGGGTTCTGTCGGTTCTGCCGGAGAACTTCGCGATGGAGGTGATCATGCGCTTGCTCCGCATGGAGACCGTGCAAAAGGAGATTCTGGACGGTATCGAGAAGACCTTGCGCAACGAGTTCATGTCGAACCTTGCGCGCACCCAGCGCCAGGACAGCCACGAGCAGATGGCCGACATCTTCAACAATCTCGACCGCTCGACCGAGAACCGCTTCATGGGCGCCTTGGAAGAGCGCAACCGGGAAAGCGCCGAGCGCATCAAGGGCTTGATGTTCACCTTCGAGGATCTGGCGCGGGTCGATCCGGCGGGCATCCAGGTATTGCTGCGCCAGGTCGAGAAGGACCAGCTTGCGATGGCCCTGAAGGGCGGCTCCGACGATATCAAGGACCTGTTCTTCAAGAACATGTCGGAACGCGCATCAAAGATGATGCAGGAAGACATGGAGGCGATGGGCCCGGTGCGCCTGAAGGAGGTCGACGAGGCCCAGGGCAATGTCGTGCAGACCGCAAAGGGCCTCGCCGATGCCGGCGAAATCATCATCTCCGGCGGCGGCGAGGAAGACGAACTCGTCTTCTAGTGGCCTGCGTCATCTAATTTGTACCCCTACGATCGCCTTTCCCGTTTCCCCGGTAGGAGGAAGGGCGCCGGCGATGCGGTGCCCATCGGCAAGCCCTTTCGACACCCCGGGGGGACGGGAAAAGCGACCCTTCGGGCGGCGTTGCAAGGCCCCCGGACATCGTCGCGCACCACTTGTGGTGGATCGGCACCACGGCGCGGCGCGCTCCTCGCCGGAAACCTTGCAACGCCGTCGTAGGGGTGCAAATTAGATGACGCAGGCCACTAGGGCGGTTCTCGATTGTATATGTGCGGATACGGGTTGCGTCCGTCTATGGATTATTCACCGCAGTTCGCGGTCGCGTCATATTTGAATTCGCGCTCGTACCAGCTGGGTTTTACGAATATCCCGACCTCGCCGATACCCTTGAGCTTATCGCGCGGAATTTTGAAGGTCATCTGCTGGGAATCCCGCATGCGCAGGCGCCGTTTTACAATCAACGCCCTGGTATCGGTGCGGTAGATATTGATCTCGCCCATGCGTGGCCATTTTTCGCCGACGTTGGTAAGCTTGAAACCGGCGCGCGCGTCTTCGCAATGGGCCTCCACCTCAAGGTCCATCTGAGCACCGCTAACCGCCGCGACCGAGGACCGGGATGCGGCTGGACTTAGGCGCGCGGCGGCGCTGGAGGCCTCGACATTGCGCTGCATGCATTCGAACACCTCGATCCGTTTCTTGATCTTGGCCACATGCTTTTCCAAGATTTTGCCGCGCAGCGTGACACCGCGCGATTTAACGAACCGGGGCTGATTGTTTTCGAAGCTTTGCTTCATGCTGTCGTAATGCCTCCGCCAACGTTCGATATATTTGTCCCAGTCGCCGCCATAACGTTTGGCGACGCTCCTTTTAATGGCGGCTGGAGAATTGTTCCACCAATCGGCCTTGGGAAGCGGATCGCACTTTCCGGCATCGGCCAATTGGCTTGGCCGGACAGGTGAATTTTCCGCCGGCTCGCCGCCCGCCGCCGTTGCAAAGGCCTCGAGGTTTTCGGCTGCGGCTTGGTTGCCGCCGCTAAGGCAATCCAGCACCTCGATCCGCTTTTTTATATTGAGTACATGAACCACCAGGGTCGGGCCGCGCAGCGTAATTCCGCGCGACTTGATCAACCGCGCTTCCCCGTTCTCCAGGCTTCTCTGCATGCTGTCGTGATAGCGGCGCCAGCCGACGATATAGGCATCCCAATCGCCCTTGTACCGGGTCTGCACCAGCTTTTTGATTTTGGCCGGCGAGTTCACCCACCATTCGACATTGGGAAGCGCATCGCAAACGCGCGCCTCGGCGGGATGCACGGCGAGCAAATTCATAAGCCCAATTGCCAACGCCAGGGCCGTTGCGAAGATCACAACTGGCACGTTCTTTTGCATCGAAAATTAAACCCCCACCAGTCGATTGGCGCCCTTATAGCGCGGCTGGAATCGAAGCAATAGTGTGGTTTACCGAATTGATATATCGGATAAATACGGCGAATTTTTGGTCGATGAACAGACCCGCGCTAACGCACTACCATCACCGAATTCTTGGCGAATTCCATCACCTTGAAGGCGACGCTGCCCATGAAAAAGCGCTGGATGCCGGTCCTGCCGGTATCACCGGTGACAATCAGCGAATATTCGGCCCCGGCCTTGATGATTTCCTCGACCGGATTTCCGACGCGGGTAAATGTATCGCGGGGCTCGATATCCATCGAGCGGACCAACTCGGCGGCCTTGTCCACGTCGGCGCGCGCCCCGGCCTCGCCATCCGCATCGAGGGCAACCGACATGATCGATAGGAAGCCGGCGCGCGTGCGCTTGACCAGGCCCGCCGCTTTACCAATCATTTCCATCGCCCGTTCCGAACCGTCGGTGCATAGAAGGTGCCCCTTGCCGCCCTTCAACTCGCGCGTGACCAGGACCGAGCAGGGTGCGTGCACGGCAACTTTTTCGGCGACCGCCGGATCCCATAGCGAAATGGCCTTGCCGCCCCAGCGGCCCGACCCGCCGATGATAATGAGATCGTAGGGGCCAAGCTCGTACTGGTCCAAAATGCCGGCCGCCACCGAAGGCGCCACCTTGAGCTTGAGCACGATGGATTTGCCGCTGGAATGGCGGTATTCGATCTTGTTGTCGCCGAGGGGATCGCCTTGCACATCAGTATGGGTGGTTTCCTCGCCCCACCCGGTCGCCATGTCCGAATCTTCGACCAAACGGTCGCGGCCCTTTTTAAGATATTGGATACCCGGCAGTTCGAGCCCCCATTCCAGCATGTTTTCACGCGCCACGCGCACCTGGAGACCGCCGGTACGCATGCCCTGATCCACGGGCCGGACATAAAGCAGGATGACGTCGGCATCCGGCCCACGTCCAACATCGGCCGCGTAGTTCAGGCCAAGATAAGAATCCTCTGCCCCGTCGATGCATACCAGCACCCGGAAGCGGCCCTTTCGGTCCTCATAGATTTTTTCAAGGTCAATGCCGGTCTGAGCCATGCCGCCCGTTCCTATTCCCCAGCTTGTCGCCGTCAGACCCCAAGGAAGGGCCAATATATCGCCGCCGCAATCAACATGATTATGGTCGAGGTTAGCGCCATTTTCCAGCCAACGGTAAGAAAATCGGTGGTTTTCAAATATCCCGACGCATAAACGATGGTGCAGGCCGGCGTACCGACAACGGTCAAATAGGCGAAAGCCGAGGAAACAGCGGTAATGAAGCCGATTACAATCGGGCTTTCGCCGGCAACCGTCGCCAGGTTGAGGACCACCGGACCGAGAACCGCCACCGCGGCGCCATTGGACATGGTGTTGGTGACCGCCGTGGTCAGCACCGAAACCGCCGCCCATAGGCCGAGCCCATCACTGGCGCCGATCGGTTCCAGGAATGCCAGGAAACTTTCCGCGACCCAGCGCGCGGCGCCGGTATCCTTCATTTCAATGCCGAGCGAAATGGCGGCGCCGTAAAGCAACACCACGCCCCAGTTGACGCCCGAATTGATATCTTCCCAGCGGACCAGCCCGGCCACCAGGAACGCGGTGGCGCCGAGAATGGCGATAGTGCCCATGCCGAGCGAATCGGAAACAAAAATCCAGCCCAGGAGGACCAGGAAAAACAGGAAGATCGCCACCCAGTCGGTGCGTTTCATGGGGCCTTCGTCCTCAACCAATTTGCGCAGCCGCACCACTGCCCTGGACAGATCCCGGTATTCGGGCTTGAAGGTGAAAAACAGGATCAGCGTCACGAACGGCAGCTGGATCAAGAACATTGGATAGGCGAACATCATCCAGCGCAGATAATTGATCAAAAACTTATGGGTTTCGGGATTGGCGGGATCGTAAAAAAATTCCTTCCAATAGCCGATCATGATCGCGTTCCGGGCGCCGCCCGATGGCGTGCCGATACCCGCCACCGAAGCGCCATAGGCGATCGAGAACAGAATAACCGCCGCCAGGTTGCGCACTTTCTTCGGATCATCGGATGTCAAGGTGACCAGGGTAATGCCGACCGGCAGCATCATGGCCGCCACCGTATGCTCGCCGACGAACGATGCCAGCACGCCCGAGATAACGGAAATGCCGAAACACACCCTCGATGTTTTGGTGCCGGTCATACGCACGATCAGCCAGGCGATCCTTTTGTCCAGCTTCTGCTTGATCACCGCCACCGCCAGCATCAACGAGCCCAGGATGAACAACACCGAATCGTTCCAAAGGGTTTTCGCGACGCTCGAGGAATCGTGCCCGAGAATAAATATCTGGCCGAGGATGATTAATAGGGCGACGCCCGGAAGCGGGATCGGTTCGGTTATGAACATGATGACCGCCGCCACCGACATCGAGAGAACGATCATGCCGTCGCGGCTCAGCCCGTCGGGCAGGGGCAGGCTCATCATCGCGCCGCCGGCGGCAAGCGCGATGAAGAACCAGCGTTTTTCCCAAAGATAATGAACGCTGAAATCCTGAAGCAGGTTGCCCAATCGGGCGGCCAGGCCCGGCGCCGAGCTTGTCTCTAATTCCTTGGCGTCCTGGCTTATGGTACTCATTTCAAAAAGTCCTGCTACCGGATTTGTATTTGCGGCCTTAATCCACCGCCGCCCGCAACGCGGCGATGGTTTTTGTGTAATCACCGCCGCTGAAAACGGCGCTGCCGGCAACCACCACGTCGGCGCCGGCGTCGATCACGGATTTTACGTTGTCCGGTTTGATACCGCCGTCCACCTCTAATTCGATGGCGCGCGCACCGATCATGTCGCGGACGCGGCTGATTTTTTCCAGTTGCGAGGCGATAAAACCTTGCCCGGCGAAGCCGGGATTGACCGACATGACGAGGATCAGATCGACATCGTCAAGCACCGGCTCGAGGGCGCTTTCATGGGTTCCCGGATTGATCGAGACGCCGGCCTTCTTGCCCAGCCCCCGGATCACCTGAAGGCTGCGGTGCAGATGTTTGTCGGCTTCGGTGTGGACGGTGATGATATCGGCCCCGGCATCGGCGAACTCTTCCAGGTACGGCACCGCCGGATCGATCATCAGATGCACATCGAACGGCTTTTCGCTGTGCGGCCGGATCGCCTTGATTACGGCTGTGCCGAAGGTCAGGTTGGGAACGAAGTGCCCATCCATGACATCGATGTGGATGTAATCGGCGCCCGCCCGGTCGACGGCGGCAACCTCTTCGCCGAGGCGCGCGAAATCGGCGGAAAGTATTGAGGGGGCTATTTTCATATCATGCCTTCTGATTGGCCGGTTCAATTGACCTTGGGATCGAGGCTGCCGTCCTTGTAGCGCCGAGCCATGTCGGTGAGCGGGATCGCCTTTATTTTCGAAGCCTGGCCCGATGTCGAAAAGCGTTCATAGCGGTCGATGCAGACCTCGGTCATCGCCTCCATCGCCGGCTTGTTGAATTTCCTGGGATCGAATTCGGCTTTGTTTTCGGCGGCAACCTTGCGGTACATGCCGGTCATCGCCATGCGGTTGTCGGTGTCGATATTCACCTTGCGCACGCCGTGCTTGATGCCCTCGACCACTTCCTCGACGGGCACGCCGTAGGTCTGCGGCATGTCGCCGCCATGGGCGTTGATCAAATCCTGCAATTCCTGGGGAACCGCCGACGATCCGTGCATCACCAGATGCGTGCTCGGCAGCCTTTCATTGATTTTCTTGACCACGTCCATGGCCAGGATATCGCCGGTCGGCTTGCGCGTGAATTTATAGGCGCCGTGCGAGGTGCCGATGGCGACGGCCAGGGCATCGACACGGGTCTTGGCGACGAAATCGGCGGCTTCGTCGGGATCGGTGACCAGCATATCGGCATCCAGCTTGCCCTCGAAACCATGGCCGTCTTCCTTGTCGCCCTCGCCGGTTTCGAGCGACCCCAAACAGCCCAGTTCGCCTTCGACCGAGACGCCGACCATGTGCGACAATTCGACCACTTTCTGGGTGGTTTCCACATTATATTCGTAAGTCGAGGGCGTCTTGCCGTCCTCTTCCAGCGAGCCATCCATCATCACCGAGGAAAAGCCGTTGGTGATCGCCGACATGCAGGTTTCCGGATTGTTGCCGTGGTCCTGATGCATGCAGACCGGAATATCGGGATACATCTCCACCGCCGCCTCGATCAAATGGCGCAGCACGATATCGTTGGCGTAGGAGCGCGCCCCCCGGCTGGCCTGTAATATGACCGGCGCATCGGTTTTGTCGGCGGCCGCCATGATGGCCAGCATCTGTTCCATATTGTTGATGTTGAAGGCGGGAACGCCGTAATCGTTTTCCGCCGCGTGATCCAAAAGCTGCCGCATGGAAACTAGTGCCATACCGATCTCCTCAATTTTATTCCCCTGCCCCTATTTAACCCGCTCCCTGACCTTATCGGCCACCGCTTCCGCGGTTATGCCGAAATGCGCGTACAAGGTATCGGCCGGCGCCGAGGCGCCGAAGCCATGCATGCCGACGAAGGCATCGGTATCGGAGACATAACGTTCCCAGCCCTGCGCGATGGCCGCCTCGATGCCGACGCGGACGCTTCCGAGCCCAAGCACGCTTTCACGGTAACCGGCGTCCTGTTCATCGAACAGCTCCCACGACGGCATCGACACCACCGCCGCCTGAATGCCTTCGGCGGCAAGCTGTTCGCGGGCGCCAAGGGCGATTTCCACTTCCGAGCCGGTGGCCAGAATGGTGGCGGCGCGCGTTCCATCCGCCTCTTTCAGCACATAGGCGCCACGGGCGCACAAATTTTCGTCCGTATATTCGCCGCGATGGGTGGGCACGCCTTGGCGGGTCAGGGCCAACACCGACGGCCCATCGGCCCGCTCAAGCGCGATCTGCCAGCATTCCGCGGTTTCCACCACATCGGCGGGCCTAAACACGGCGAGGCCGGGGATCGCCCGGAGGCTGGCCAGGGTTTCCACCGGCTGATGCGTCGGTCCGTCTTCGCCGAGGCCGATGGAATCGTGGGTCAGCACGTAAACCACCCGCTGCCGCATCAAGGCCGACAGGCGCAGCGCCGGACGCAGATAATCGGCAAAGACCAGGAAGGTGCCGCCATAGGGGACGAAGCCGCCATGCAGCGCGAGGCCGTTCATGACCGCCGCCATGCCGAATTCGCGGACGCCGTAATGGATGTATTTGCCGCTGAAATCGCGCGCCGAAACGATGCCCGACCCCTTGGCCTTGGTCAGGTTGGAGCCGGTCAGGTCGGCGGAGCCGCCGATCATTTCGGGGATCGCCGCGTTGAGCACCTCCAGCACCTCGCCCGACGATTTACGGGTCGCCCATTTCGGCGCCTCATCGGTGACCCGCCGCTTGAAATCGGCCAGCGCTTCTTGCCAGCCATCGGGGAACCTGCCGTCGGCCAGGCGCTTGAATTCATCGCCTTCGGAGGCTTCATCAAGGCGCCCGGCCCAGGCCTGATATTCGACGCCGCCGCGGGCGCCGGCCGTCCGCCATGTGGACAGCACATCGTCCGGCACCTCGAACGGCGCGTGCGGCCAGCCGAGGGCTTCGCGGGCGCCGGCGATTTCCTCGTCGCCCAGCGGCGCGCCGTGGGTGGAAGCGGAACCGGCTTTTGTCGGCGCGCCGTAGCCGATCACCGTCTTGCAGGCGATCAGGCTGGGCCGCTCCGAGGCTTTTGCAGCAATGATGGCGGCGGCGATGGCGTCCGGATCGTGGCCGTCGACGGCGGCGACATCCCAAGCGCTGGCCTGGAAACGTTGCAATTGGTCGTCGGAAACGGTCTTGTCGGTTTCGCCGTCGATGCAAATTCCATTGTCGTCGAAGAAGACGATCAGCTTGCCGAGGCCGAGATGACCGGCCATCGATATGGCTTCATGGCTGACGCCTTCCATCAGGCAGCCATCGCCGGCGATCACATAGGTGTGGTGATCGACCAGCTCGTCGCCGAAGCGGGCGTTCATCATGCGCTCGCCAAGGGCAAAACCGACGGCCATGGTCAGCCCCTGCCCGAGGGGGCCGGTGGTTACCTCTACCCCGGGGACGTGCCCGTATTCCGGATGCCCGGCGGTGATCGCGCCGAGCTGGCGGAAGTTCTGCAATTGCTGCAGCGTCATTTCCGCATAACCGGTCAGGTATAGAAGCGAATAAAGCAGCATCGATCCGTGCCCCGCCGACAGAACGAAGCGGTCGCGGTCCGGCCAGTCGGGCCGGCTGGCATCGAATTTCAAGAATTGGGTAAAGAGGACGGTGGCCACATCGGCCATTCCTAAGGGCATGCCGGGATGCCCGGAATTGGCTTTTTGAATGGCGTCGGCGGAAAGGAAACGAATGGCGTTGGCGAGGTCCGCCGGAAGAGCGGCGGGGCCGGGGCTGGCGCCAGAACTAGTGCCAGGGGCCAGGGCGGCTTGATCAGGTGGCATAAACGCGCTCCGGAAAGGTCCGAACAAGGCATCCTCCCGCCAGCGCTGCCGATATCGGGGCCGGTGGGTTGATCGGGTTCTCTAACATGCCTGAAATGCCGCGTCGAATCCCCAACGGGGAAGGTAAGAATCGAAGGAAATATGGGCTTTTGTGCGGGCGGTATACGCCTCGGCTGGCGGCATCGCAAGACCCTTTTAACGAATCGGAAGCGTAAAATACCGGCGCCGTATTTTAACCCCAATCCGCGCCGGTAAATAGCCGGTCGGCGCGCCGCCAATATTTTTAACCGGCGGCGGCGTGATCGAGGTCGAGGTGCCCGGCATCGGCGTGCTCGGCAATCCGGTGGTCAACACCTGAAGCCCACTCGCCGTGCTCAGCGCGGGCAGGTGCGCAGGACCACGTCGTCGACATCCTTTCTGGGTTTATGAAAGCTCCGGTGATCGCCGCGAAAGCTGATGGCGCGGGCGCCCGATTGAACCGCGTATCGTTTCACCGCCCGGCGTACACGCGTGGTGTCGCTGCCGCCGACGATTATGGCAAAATGCTCCTTGATGGCCTGGATGCGCCCGCTACGGACCAAGCGGCGGGCGCCGCGGGTTTCGGCGCGCGCGCGCTGGCCGCCCATGGTGGCCGGCGATATGACCACGGCGGCGGCAAAATCATCATCCTCGATCAGGCTCCAGAGCGCCACCATGGCGCCTTCCGAATAGCCGATCAGGCAAAGCTTGCCGGGATCGGCATCGCTTCGGCGCCTCAAATAGCGGGCGCCGGCCTTGGAAAGCGCAACCCCCTCGGCCACCGCCGCATCGCCGTTGCAACAACCGGCGGGGGTCTGGCGGACCGGCGCCAGCGCCATATATCCAAGCCCCGAGAAATCGTCGAGAATTGCGCCAAGGTCATAGCCGGCTTCGGCGGCGCCACGGTGTCCGCGCTCGCGAACCAAGGTTCCATGCTGGTAAAGGATGGCCGGAAACGGCCCCGCCCCCTTGGGCCGGGCCAGCAATGCATCGATCGAGGTGCGGTCGGCGCGCGGCAGCTTGACCCAGACCGTATCGGCGAGCCCTTGCAGCGGCCATAAAACCATCGCCAATACCGTCAAAAACGAACGAAATGTGATCAAGTCACTTTCCCCATTTTGCGCCGCCCGCCATAATTCTTGCCGGAAGGTTAGCTTAACCTGGCCAGGAAATGGAGAATTTCCATCAGCCCTGGCCGGAAAGGAAGCAAAAACCCAGGGGCCGAGACATCAATGGCTTGCGAATTTTATTTGGATTTAGACGTAAACTGCGTCTTTTTCCGCCACACCGGACCGTTCGACATCGACGAGATTTTCCAGCGGCTGGAGGATTTCGCCCGTCATCCGGAGATCAGCCCGGGCATCAATGTGCTCCGGGATATGCGGGAATCGCCGTTTTCCGAGGAATACAGGTTTGATCATCTATACGCGCACCATTTGTCCCAGGTCAGGTGGACCTATAATTCGTGCCTATCCGCTTGACACCCACACCCACTACATCTAGGGTGGGCGTAAAGCGGATAGGGGGTTGGCTGTGGACGTTCTCGATCGAGATGATCT
>NZAK01000176.1 GCA_002687515.1 Rhodospirillaceae bacterium | reverse complement strand
TACGCCCACCCTAGATGTAGTGGGTGTGGGTGTCAAGCGGATAGGCACGATTTATTTGTTGTATTCCATTTGGCGCCAACACAATGCCTAAGTAACCGTCAGGCGTTTATGGAAGCGTTCTTGGTCCCATAGCCGATCCTTCATAATGCGATTTAAAGATGCGGCTGCCGTGCACACCTCTCCGTATGTATTGTAAAGTGGTGAAAAACCATAACGCAATATGTTGGGCGCACGAAAGTCGCCGATTACACCCTGTTCAATTAGTGCTTGAGCGACCGCATATCCGTGCTCAAATGTTAGCGCAACCTGACCGGCCCGTTTTGATGCTTCCCTAGGACTGTAGATCGCGATACCAAATTCACCGCAACTATTATCCACTAAATCAATAAACATATCGGTCATCGTCATGCTCTTGGTCCGCACCGCCCGCATGTCTAGTTTCTCATAAATTTCGAGACCCGATTTGAGTGCGCGGAGCGATAAAATGGGCTGGGTGCCACATAGGAATTTTCTGATACCCCGATCTTTTTGATAAGATACATCAAACGCGAAGGGATTTGCATGACCCCACCAACCGGACAACGGCTGACCAATTGCTTCGATATGACGCTTTGCGGCGAAGATATAGGCAGGTGAACCGGGCCCACCGTTTAGATATTTATAGGTGCAGCCAACCGCCAAATCAGCTTTAGCTCCGTTCAGATCCACCGGAAGAATACCGGCACTATGACATAGATCCCAAATAATGATCGCTCCCGCATCATGAGCAATTTTGGTCAGAGCCGGCATATCCCGTATCTTACCAGAGCGGTAGTCGACATGATTAACCAGAACGACAGCCACATCTTCATCAATCAGATCTTCGATATTGTCTTCGTCCTCTTTCTCGAGCCGAATTTTCACATCGGACCGCGATGCGGCAACCCCTTCGGTAATATAGAGATCGGTCGGAAAACTATTCGTCTCGGCGACAATGACCGCGCGATCTGGTCTCAAGCTCAATCCGCCATATAGCGCTTTATACAGATTTATCGATGTGGAATCGCAGATCACGACTTCACCGGTGTCGGCACCCAAAATTTTGGCTAGTTTGTCGCCGTATTGCTCGACCAACTTGAACCAATCAGCACTATTCCAACTACGAATGAGATCGTTTGCCCATTCCGTTTTGGCAGTTTTTTCGATTTCCGCAAACACGGCTTTTGGAGCGGGGCCGAGAGAATTGCCATCAAGGTATATAATATCAGCGGGCAGATCGAACAGATCTCGCACGTCTCTCAGCGGATCGGATTGATCCATTTGAGCCGCTCGGGCTCGAGCCCTGTCCCAATAGGTATTTGAATTGTCCATATATCAATCTTGGATTTTGAAACCAAATATTATTTGTAGCCGTTTTTTTCGATCTATAATCCTCGAAATTATCGAACCGCAACGCCGGCCCCTTATGCCTTTCCCTGAAAATCCAATTCCTCGGCGCGCATCGCTTCTTGCACCTTGGGTCGCGCCTTTACGCGCTCGACATAGGATTCAAGAGCTGGCCAGGGGCTCATTTCAACATCGACAAATTGAGCCCAATTGAGAATCGTAAAACAATATGCGTCGGCAACGGTGAAGGTGTTATCCATTAAAAACATATTATCCACCAAATGATTCGCCAAGTAGTCGAAACGCTCAAAGAGCCTCCGGCGGGCGGCGTCTAATACGTCCGCTGGTAAATCGGCACTGAACAATGGCGTGAAACCGCGATGTAATTCCGCCGAGGTGAAGGCTAGCCATTCGCTAACGCGATATCGTTCAATGCTGCCAATCGATGGAATCAGGTTTGTTTCCGGAACGAGGTCGGCAATATATTGCACCAGTGGCGCGCCCTCGGTTAGGAATTGGCCGTCGTCGAGTTCCAATACCGGAACATAGCCCTTGGGATTGATAAGGTTGAAATCACCGCCACTAGCGGTTTTAAGATTTTTTAAATCCACCCATTCCAGGTCAAATTCAAGCCCGGCTTCCCGTAACACAATATGGGGCGAGAGAGAGCAAGCGCTGACATCGTAATAAAGTTTCATGTCTGATCAAAATAAATTATTTTGGACTTGATGACAGACTGCAAGCGGCGGCGCGGCCATGTTCGGCGGCGAGGTTGCGCGCCATGTGGGCGCCCATATTGCCGATCCAGGCAAAGCCGAACTTCCTATCCCGCGCCATTTATCCGTCCCCGGTCTTGAAATCGTCCTCTTCGTCGTCTTCGGCATCGGGACTGACCAAATCCTGGTCGAGCGGTTCGCCGCCGAGCGAAGTGATCAATGCGCGGATTTCGGCGGCGGCGGCGGCCAGGTCGGCTTCATCGGCGGTGCGCGTCACCAGGGTGCAGCCGAACTTGCCGTCCCGGTAGAACGGATAGGAGCCGATATCGGCATCCGGATAGCGCTCCTGGATCTGGCCGAGGCCCTCGGCCACCGTGCCCTCGGGCAGGTAGCTGGCGACCGCTTGGCTGAGGACCCTGGTGCCGCCTTGCAAATAGGGCGCCAGGCCGTCGAACATGACGCGCATGATCGACGGCACGCCGGCCATGACAAAGACGTTTTCCATGCGGAAGCCGGGCGCCTTCGACACCGGGTTCTGGATCAATTCGCCGCCGATCGGGACATCGGCCATCTTGAGCCGCGCCTCGTTCAAACGGTCGGCCGGGATATAGGTCTGCAACAGCTTGACCGCTTCCGGGTGGCGCTCGATGCCGACGCCGAAGGCCTTGGCGACGCAAGCTGCGGTGATGTCGTCATGGGTCGGGCCGATGCCGCCGGTGGTGAACACATAATCATATTTGGCGCGCGCCTCGTTGATGGCGGCGACGATCACCTCTTCGACATCGGGGATGACGCGCGCTTCCATGAGGCGGATACCCATATCGGTCAGGCGCCTGGCCATCCAGTTGAGGTTGGCGTCGCGCGTGCGTCCCGACAGCACTTCGTTGCCGATGATCAGCACCGCGGCGGTCACATTCTTGACTTCCGTCATTTCCCCTCCATCAAATTAGGGGCTACCTTAAGCAGAGGATCGGGCCGGCGCAATGACGCAGCCGGTGTGGGATTGGCTGGGCCGGCCACACCGGCGTGAGACAAGCTTGGATGCTTATTATGGGGTCAGTAATTCGGTCAAAAAGTTCGGCTATAACCCTGCCCTTATTTGGCATCATGTTGCTGGCCATGGGCAGCGAGGCCCAGGCCCGGGGCGACAAGCTGGGCGGCAAGTTTACCGCCCAGCGCTGGTGTACCCCGTGCCATTCGCTGGGGCGCGATCCCTCGCCCAATGCCTCGGCGCCCACCTTCGCCACTATCAAGACAAAGCGCACCCGCAACCAGATCAAGGCCTTCCTGTTCGCGCCACACGGCCAGATGCCGCCGCTAGAGCTGAGCCGCCGCCAGATCGAGGATTTGGCGGCCTTCATCAAATCGGTGAAAACCAAGGCGCCGCCGGGAAAATCGGGCGAGATATAAGGGGGCGCAGCCCGGCTGGGGATGGCCGGGCTAGAGTTCTACTGAACCCGTCAAATCAAATCCTGCAACAACGCCACCAGCGGCGTGTCCGCGGGCGGCATCTCGTATCCGCCCATATCGAAGGGCCGCACCCATTTCAGGGCCTGGCCCTCCAAGGCCGCCGGCGTGCCCTTCCAGACGCGGCAGGCGAAGAGGGGCATGAGGAGGTGGAAATCATCATAGGCGTGCGAGGCGAAGGTCAGCGGCGCCAGGCAGCTTGCCGTGATGTCGATATCCAGCTCTTCCTTCAATTCGCGGATCAGCGCCGCTTCTGGGGTTTCGCCTGCCGCCACCTTGCCGCCGGGAAATTCCCAGAGCCCGGCCATCGCCTTGCCCTCGGGCCGCCGCGCCAGCAGCACGCGGCCGTCGATATCGACCAGGGCAACGGCGGCGACCAGGACGACGGGCAAGCCGGGCCGGGCGGCGCGCGCCTCGGCTTCCAGGCAGGCCCGGTCAGGTCCGGTAATCGGCATTGATTTCGATATAGCGGTGGGTCAGATCGCAGGTCCAGACCGTGGCCTCGCCGTCGCCGACGCCGACATCGACGAAGATCTCGATCTCCCGGCCCTGCATGTGCTCGGCCACCGGCGCCTCGTCATAGCCGGGCACCACGGCGCCGGCCTCGGCGACGGCAATACCGCCGATCGCAATCGCCAGCTTGTCGCGGTCGGCGGCCTCGCCCGACTTGCCGACGGCCATCACGATGCGACCCCAATTGGCGTCCTCGCCGGCGATCGCGGTCTTGACCAGCGGCGAATTGGCGATCGCCAGGCCGATGCGCCGCGCCGCAATCACATCCTCGGCGCCGGCGACGGTGATGGCGACGAATTTCGATGCGCCCTCGCCGTCGCGCACGATCTGTTGCGCCAGGTCCAGGCAGACCTCGTCGAGGGCGGTCCGGAAACCGGCCAGGCCGGCTTCGCCCAACTCGGCCACGGTTGGATGGCCGGCGGCGCCGGTGGCGAAGGCGAGCACCGTGTCCGAGGTCGAGGTGTCGGAATCGACGGTGATCGAATTGAAGCTCTTGTCAACCGAGCGGGTCAGCATGATCTCCAAGATATCCGCCGGAATGGCGGCATCGGTAAAGATGAAGCCGAGCATCGTCGCCATGTCGGGGGCGATCATCCCGGACCCCTTGGCGATGCCGGCGATATTGACTTCGACGCCGCCGATATCGGCGGTCCGGGCACAGCCCTTGGGGTAGGTGTCGGTGGTCATGATGGCGCGCGCCGCGCCGGCCCAGTCGGAACCGAGACGCTCCGCGAGGTCGGGCAGAACGCGCGTAATCTTGCCGGCATCGATGGGCTCGCCGATGACCCCGGTCTGGGCGATATAGACATGATCGGCGGTGCAGTCGCATGCCGCCGCGGCAGCAATGGCCATTTCGCGCACCGCATCGGCGCCCTGGCGCCCGGTAAAGGCGTTGGCGTTGCCCGAATTGACCACCAGCGCGCCGGCGGTCCCCAAAGGCAGGATCGAGCGGCACCAATCGATCGGCGCCGCCGCCGTCTTCGATTTGGTGAAGACGCCGGCGACGGTGGTGCCTTCCGCCAATTTGGCGAGCAGGACGTCGGTCACGCCCCGATGGCGCACCCCGGCCTCGCAATCGGCAAGGCCGACGCCATCGATGGCCGGCAGCTCGGGAAAAGCTTCCGGCGCCAGGGGTGATATTTCTGGCGAATCCTCGGTCATTGCAGGCGAGCCCGATTGTTAGTTGAAATCGGCGCTTCTTTTAGCGGTTGCGGGCTCCGGCGTCCAGGAAAAGCCGGCGCCGAAAGGGCGAGCTATTTGGCTTTTTTCCCGCCTGGCCTGCCTTGCGGCCCAAAAATTTCGACCTGCGCTTTTTTCCGCAAGCCGGCGATAATTTCGTCGCTGAGGGTCTTGCGCATTTCTTCGCGCATCCGCGCCTTCGATGCCTCGAAGCTGGGCGCCTTGGTGGCGCGCCGGTCCTCGACCTTGATGACGTGCCAGCCGAAGCGGGTCTTGACCGGTTTTTCGGTGTAATTGCCGGGCCGGATTTCGAAGGCGGCGGCGGAAAATGGCGGCACCATGCGGTCGGCGGTGAAGTATCCGAGATCGCCGCCGTTCTTGCCCGACGGCCCGGTGGACAGCTGGCGCGCGAGTTTTTCGAATTTTTCGCCGGCCCGCAGGCGCTCGACCACCGCCTTCGCCTCGGCCTCGGTCTTGACCAGGATGTGGCGCGCATGAACCTCGTCCCGGGACGGATTTTCATTCAAAAACGCTTGAAAGCGGGCCTTTAGCTTTGCGTCGGTAACCTGGCCGGCCAACTGGCGGCTCATATATTCCTGCTCCAGAACCTGGGCTTCGATGCCGGCCAGGCGGCGCTTGATTTCCGCATCTTCCGCCAGGCCGGTACGGCGGGCCTCATTGGCGACAAGCCTGGTATTGACAATGTTGCCGATAACGAAATCGAACAGCATCGACATCGGATAAGCCTGCGCCTGGGGCGGTAATTGACCGCGAATCCGCTCGATGTCGGAGAGCGTGATTTTGCTGCCGTCGACGACCGCGACGACGGGATTCTTGGCCCCATCCTGGGCGCGCGCAAGCGGGCCGGCGAAGGCGGCGGCAATAATCACGGCCAACAGACCGGTTCGGGCTAGTATCTTCATGGAATTCACCTTTCCTGGACGCGCCGACCGGCGCCGGGATGAGCGGGCTCGATGCCGGACACTAGCGTAACCGCCGCCGCAAAGCACCACACAAGCGCGCGAGCGCTGGCGGCATCGTTGACACAGGCGCCGCCGGGTTCTATCTCTTCTCAAAGCTTGTTGAAAGCTCTCCCAATCCATCGAAATCGAGACGAGGGATATGAATGCTTGACGCCATCGCCCGGCGCCTGTTCGGTTCGGCCAACGACCGCTATCTGCGCGGGCTGAACAAGATCGTTGACCAGATCAATGCGCTCGAAGCCGATATTGAAGGCTTGAGCGACACCGATCTGGCCGCCCGCACCCCTTGGCTGAAGGAACGTTTAGAAGGCGGCGAAAGCCTCGACGATATCCTGCCCGATGCTTTCGCCACCGTGCGCGAAGCCGCGAAACGCGCCCTCGGCGAGCGTCATTTCGATGTCCAGCTGGTCGGCGGCGTCGTCCTGCACCGGGGCATGATCGCCGAAATGAAGACCGGCGAGGGCAAAACCCTGTGCTCGACCCTGGCCGTCTATTTGAACGCGCTCACCGGGAACGGCGTGCATATCATCACGGTCAACGAATATTTGGCGGCGCGCGACACCGAATGGATGGGCAGGATCTACGGGCTTTTGGACATGTCGGTCGGCTGCATCGTGCCGGGCCTGTCGGACGCCGAACGCACCGTGGCGTACCAAGCAGACATCACCTACGGCACCAATTTCGAATTCGGCTTCGATTACCTGCGCGACAACATGAAATTCGCACTCGATGAAATGGTGCAGCGGCCGTTCAATTTCGGAATTGTCGATGAGGTCGATTCGATTTTGATCGACGAAGCGCGGACGCCCTTGATCATCTCCGGCGCCTCCGAGGATTCATCCGACCTCTACGACGCCGTCGACAAGGTCATCCCCGATCTGGTCGCCGAAGATTACGAAAAGGACGAAAAGGTTCGTTCCGTCACGCTCACCGATATCGGCAACGAACATGCGGAAGAACTGCTGGGCGAAGCCGGCCTGATAACCAGCGGCAACCTCTATGATTATTCCAACATTTCCCTGGTTCACCACATCAACCAGGCATTGCGCGCCCATAAATTGTTCGAACGCGACACCGACTACATCGTCAAGGACGGCCGGGTCATCATCATCGACGAGTTCACCGGCCGCATGATGGAGGGCCGCCGCTTTTCCGAAGGCCTGCACCAGGCGCTTGAAGCCAAGGAAGGCGTCGAGGTGGAAAACGAGAACCAAACCCTGGCCTCGATCACCTATCAGAATTATTTCCGCATGTATCCGAAGCTGGCCGGCATGACCGGTACGGCGATGACCGAAGCCGGCGAATTTTCGGAAATCTACAAGCTGGAAGTGGTCGATATCCCGACCAACGTTCTCTGCATCCGCGACGATCAGGACGATGAAGTGTACCGCACGGCCGCTGAAAAACACGATGCCATCCTGGAACTGATCAGCGACTGTCAGGAACGCGGCCAGCCGGTCCTGGTCGGCACCGTCTCGATCGAAAAATCGGAACAGATCTCGGACATTTTGAAGGCCAAGAAGATCACCCATCAGGTGCTCAACGCCCGCTATCACGAACGGGAAGCCCATATCATTGCTCAGGCCGGCGCGCCGGGCTCGGTGACCATCGCCACCAACATGGCCGGGCGCGGCACCGATATCCAAATGGGCGGCAATATCGACATGCTGTTGCGCCAGGAACTGGACGGTGAAAGCGACACCGCCAAGCACGCCGAAATCGAAACCCGCATCAAGAAACAGGTTGCCGACGGCCGCGAAAAGGCGGTCGGAGCCGGCGGGCTGATGGTTATCGGCACCGAGCGCCATGAAAGCCGGCGCGTCGACAACCAGTTGCGCGGCCGTTCGGGGCGCCAGGGCGATCCCGGCGATTCCAAGTTTTTCCTGTCCCTCGAGGACGATCTGATGCGCATCTTCGGTTCGGAACGGATGGACGGCATGCTGACGCGCCTCGGCCTGGAAGAAGGCGAGGCGATCATCCATCCCTGGATCAACAAGGCGCTGGAAAAAGCGCAGCAGAAGGTCGAGGCGCGCAACTTCGATATCCGCAAGAACCTCTTGAAATTCGACGATGTGATGAACGACCAGCGCAAGGTCATCTATGAACAGCGGCGCGATTTGATGTCGGCCGACGATGTTTCGGAAACGGTTCGGGACATGCGCGAAAACGTCATCGATAAAATGGTCGGCCAATGCATGCCGGAAAAAGCCTATGCCGAACAATGGGATACCGGCGCCCTGCACGAGGAATTGATGCGCGTGTTTGGGCTCGATCTGCCGGTCGCCGACTGGGCCAAGGAAGAAGGTGTCGCCGACGCCGAGGTGCGCGAACGCATATCCGATGCGGCCAGGCGCAAGATGGCGGAAAAGGCGGCCACCTGGACGCCCGA
The DNA here is from genome assembly GCA_002687515.1 of Rhodospirillaceae bacterium. Taxonomy (GTDB): domain Bacteria; phylum Pseudomonadota; class Alphaproteobacteria; order Rhodospirillales; family UBA2165. The sequence goes on along the minus strand of NZAK01000176.1, from coordinate 15,199 downwards.
TGTGATGCGCGACGTCGAAAAGAACCTTTTGATGCAGGTCCTTGACCAGGTTTGGAAGGAACATCTTTTGGGCCTCGACCATTTGCGCCAGGGGATCGGGCTGCGCGCCTATGGCCAGAAAGACCCGCTCAACGAATACAAATCCGAAGCCTTCGAAATGTTCAACGGCATGCTCGAGGAACTGGACGACCGCATCACCCTGATCCTTGCCCAAATCCAGCTTCAGATATCGGGCCTCGAGGATATGGACCTGTTCGCGCGCTCCGACCAGCAGACCATGGAAGTCTATGAAGACCCGGCTTTTGCCGGCGGCGGCCTCGATGAAGAAGAGGACGATTCCGATTACGGGCTCGCCGTCGCTCCGGTGGTGTCGCGGCAAAGCGCCGATGTCATCGATCCCGAAGACCCCACCACCTGGGGCAAGGTCGGGCGCAATTCTGCCTGTCCGTGCGGATCGGGAAAGAAGTACAAACACTGCCACGGCGCCCACTGATTTCCGAACCGCGGCGCCGGTTTGGCTCGAACTGATCGATAAATCTGGAGGTATGACATGGACAAAACCATTGGCATCATCGGGCTTGGCCCGATGGGCGGCAACATCGCCGAACTGCTTTTGAAAAAACAGTTCAAGGTGATGGGCTACGACAGCCAGCCGGAATGCATCGCGGCGCTCGACGAGTTTGGATTGGCTGCGGCGGAGTCGTCGGAAAATGTCGCCGCCGAGGCCGACATCATCATCACTTCGCTGCCCAGTCTCGATGCGCTCGACGATGTCCTGACCCGTGTCCTCAGCGCCGACAAGCCGGGCCAGATCGTCATCGAATGCTCGACGCTGGCCGTCGATGACAAGGTCGCCGCCGCCGCGCGGCTCGAAGGGGCGGGAAAAATCCTCTTGGATGCCCCGATCAGCGCCACCCCGGCGATGCTCGCCAAGGGCATGGCGTCGATCCATATCTCGGGCGACAAAGCGGCCTACGAAGCCTGCTTGGCCGTATTCGAAGGTTTCACCGCCAGCAACTTTTTCGTCGGCGCAGAGGTCGGCCTCGGCTCGAAGATGAAAATCCTCGCCAATTATCTGGTCCATGTGCACGTCACCGCCGCCGCCGAATGCATGGTGCTCGGGCAAAAGGCCGGGCTCGATCCCGAATTGATCCATCGCGTGCTCTCGGAAAGCGCCGGCGCCTCACGCATGCTCGAAATCCGGGGCGCCATGATGGCCAAGTCGGACTACCGCGAGGGCGGCGGCACCATGTTCAAGGTGTTCGAAAAAGATGCCGGCATCATCACCGAGTTTGCCGCCCAGATGCACGCGCCGATCGATCTTTACGTCTCGTCACGGCAGAAAATGAACTCGGCCATCGCCCAGGGCCTGGGCCATTTGGACACCTCGGCGGTCTGCAAGGCCATCGAAAACGCCGCCGGCATCGATCGCAAGCTGGTCGAGTAAGCGCCGGGCCGATCGCGGCAAGTAATCGGGAACGGAAATTGGAAATGGGCGAACGGTTTTTCCCCGCGACGGTGATGCCGGATCGCGACTGGTGGGCGGCCCTGTGGCCGGACCCCGAAGGCGTTCTGCGTTCACTTGGCATCGAGCCGGACATGTTGGCCGTCGATCTCTGCTGCGGCGATGGCTATTTCACCGCACCCCTGGCGCGGATCGTCGGGGGCAATATGTACGCGGTCGACATTGACCCGGCGATGCTCGAAAAGACCCGCGCCGAACTTGAGCGCAGCGGAAGCACCGCGCTCGACTTGATCGAAGCCGACGCCCGCGATTTGCCGCGGCTGCTGCCGGGTAAGGTGGACTATGTGCTGATCGCCAATACCTTCCACGGCGTGCCGGAAAGAACTGCAATGGCGCGCGCCGTGGCGGCGGTGCTGGGTCCCGGCGGCCGCTTTGCCATCGTCAACTGGTATCCGCTGCCGCGCCGGCGGACCGTCGTCCTCGATAAGCCAAGAGGGCCAAAGACCGAGATGCGGATGTCGCCGGACGATGTGCGCGCCGATGTGGAAGCGGCTGGTCTGGCGCTGGAACGGGTGGTCGAATTACCGCCATTCCACTACGGCGCGGTCTTCCGCATCGCCCGGGAAAGTCCCTCTGAAGATAAATTATGAGTGAAGAAGCCGGCAAGGGCTAAGGCAAAAGGGCCGGCCACACGGTTATCCTCATAAATTCAATCAAACGATTGAATAAATCAATTGATTAAGGTATAATGGGGGCCGGAATTGCCCAAATGGATGCGTAAAGGCTTGGTTTTGTGACCGGTACCGATACGATACCTGCCCGCGGTGACGAGACCCGCGCACAATTGCTGGACGCGGCCTTGGAATTGTTCGCCCGCGAGGGCTTCGAGGCGGTGACGACGCGCCGGCTGGCGGCCAAGGCGGGTGCCAACATCGCCGCCATCGGCTATCACTTCGGCGGCAAGCGCGATCTCTACCGCGCGCTCTTGGCGCAACTGGTTGACGATACGGAATCCATATTCGGCCCGGTCATCGACCGCATCAATGCCGACATCGCCGGTGCGCGTGGCAACCAAGCCGCCATGGCCGCCATCGTTTCAGGCTTTGTCGAGAATTTGCTGCATGTCTTTGTCGCCAGCGATTTCATGCGCTGGCGGGCGCCTTTGGTGATGCGCGAATATTTCAATCCGTCGGAAGATTTCGATATCCTCTATGAGGGCCGGATCGAACCCTTGCACCGGTGTCTCACGGCAATGGTATCGGCGGCATTGGACCGGGACGAGAACGATCCAAGCTGCGCCATCCGCGCCCATGCGATCATGGGCCAGATCGTCGTTTACGGGATCGCGCGCGTGGTTTTGTGGCGGCGCCTCGGCTGGGAAAATTACACGCCCGAGGCAATCCCTCTGGTCGCCCAAGAAGTACGCGACTCGGTGCTGTCGTCGCTGCACCTTCCGGCCCTATCGGGCGATAAAGTAGGAGAGACGCCATGAGTTCCGATGCAAAATCGATCTGGAAGCGGCTCCTGATCATCCCGCCGATCCTGATCGGTATCGCCTTGGTTGCCTATAACTTGCAAACCCGCGAGGGCCCGTCCCAGACCGAGGTCGGCGAAACGGCGCGCAAGGCGCGCGTCATAACGGTGCCCGAGACGACCGTAGTGCCGCGCGCCCTCGGCTTCGGCACGGTCAAGCCCGGCACCGTTTGGGAAGCGGTGGCCGAAATTCAGGGCAAAATCATCGAAATCCATCCGCAGCTTAAAGCCGGCGCCATGCTGCCCAAGGGCACGACGCTGCTGCGCATCGATCCGGCCGATTACCGGCTGGCGCTGCGCTCGGCCGAGGCCGATATCCGCGCCATCGAGGCGCAGCTTGTCGAAATCGCGGCGCGCGATGCCAACACGCGCGCATCGCTGGCCATCGAAATCCGCTCTTGGGAAATCGCCAAGCGCGAATTGCGGCGCAAGCGTCAGCTGGTGAAATCGAAGGTGGTGTCCGCCGCCGCCGTCGATCAGGAGGAACGCAACCTCCTGGCGCGCGAGCAAATCGCCCAAACCTTGCGCAATACGCTCAATCTTCTGCCGGCCGAAAAGCTCAGGCTCGAGGCGCAACTGTCGGCGGCCCGCATCCGCGGCCAAAACGCCCAGCGCGATTTGGATCGCACCATCATCACCCTGCCCTTCGATGCCCGCATCGCCGAGGTGAATGTGGAAAAAGCACAATTCGCCAAGGCGGGACAAACCCTGGCCGCCGCCGATTCCATCGACGTATCGGAGGTATCGGCGCAATTGCCGATCGACAAAATGTTTCAGCTTCTGGACCCGGTCCGGATCGCCGGCGTCACGCCCGAGCGCGCGATGAGCGAAATCGAAAATATTCTCGGCCTGACGCCGATCATCCGGCTTAAATTAGGCAATCTGGTCTCCAAGTGGAAAGGCCGCGTCGCCCGCGTCAGCGACCGGATCGATCCCCGGACTCGCACCATCGGCGTGATTGTCGCCGTCGACCGCCCCTACCATTTCGCGCCCGACGTTCTGCGCCCGCCGCTGGCCAAGAACATGTATGTGGAGGTGGAGTTGCGCGGCCGGCCTCGGATGCGCCAAATCGTCGTCCCCCGTTCGGCGTTGCGCGGCGGCAAGGCATTCGTGGTCGGCGGCGAAAACCGTCTTGAAATCCGCGCCGTCGAAGTCCGCTACCGCCTCGGCGATATCGCGGTTATCGAAAGCGGCCTCAAAGCCGGCGAGCGCATTGTCGTTTCCGACCTGATTCCCGCCATCGACGGCATGCTGATCGACCCGGCCCCGGACAAGGACGCCGAAACCCGCCTGATCAAGGAGGCGGCTGGCGAGGCCGGCTTCTGATGCTCCGTTATTTCGTTCATCATCCGACCGCCGCCAACCTGGTCATGGCGCTGTTCATCGCCGTCGGCCTGATCGCCGCGCCCAGTGTCAAGCGCGAAACCTTTCCGGTGATCCCGGCCGACGAGGTCGAGATCAAGGTTTTGTATCCCGGCGCCGCCGCCGAAGAGGTCGAGGAAGCCATTTGCCGGCGTATCGAGGACGCTGTCGAAACGGTCAAGGATGTCGAGGAAATCCGCTGCGATGCGCGCGAAAACTTCGGCTCGGCAACCGCCGAAATGATCGAAGGGCGCGATTTCGACGTCTTCCTCACCGAGATCAAGACCGAGATCGAGGCCATCGACAATTTCCCAGCCGAGGCCGAGGACCCGACGATCAGGCAAATCGGGCTGATCGATTTCGTCGCCGCCATCGCCGTCACCGGGCCGATGTCGGCGCCCGACCTCAAATCCTATGCCGAGAACATCAAGGACCAGCTATTGGCCACCGGCAAGGTATCGCAGGTCAACGTCAAGGGCTTTTCCGATCACCAGATCCGCATCGAGGTACCGGCGCAAACCATGCGTCAGTATGGCATCAGCGTCAACGATATCGCCGGCATCATCGCCCGGCAAAGCTACGATCTGCCCGCCGGCACGATCAAAACCTCGACCAGCGATATTTTGGTGCGCTTCGACGACGAGCGCCGCAACCCCTTGGAATTCAGTGACCTGGTGGTGGTCGGCTCGGACAGCGGCGCCGAAATCCGCCTCGGCGACATCGCCAAAATCACCGACATGTTTGAATTGTCGGAAGCCCGCGTCGATTTCAACGGGCAGCGCGCCGCGATTCTGGAAATTCTCAAGACCCGCAACCAGGACACCCTGAAAGTGATCGGCGCGGTCAAGGACTTCCTCGACGAGGCGCGCCGGACGGCGCCGCCCGGCGTCAGTTTCACCATCACCCGCGACATATCCTCGATCGTCGACGACCGGCTTTCGCTTTTGATCAGGAACGGCTGGCAGGGCCTGATCCTGGTCTTGATCACGCTCTGGCTGTTCTTCAGCGCGCGCTTTTCGTTTTGGGTGGCGATGGGGTTCCCGGTTTCCTTCCTGGGCGCGATCACCGCGATGGCGCTGGCCGGCCTGTCGTTCGACATGATCACCATGGTCGGCCTCTTGATCGGCATCGGAATTCTGGTCGATGACGCCATCGTCATATCGGAAAACATCGCCGCCCATGTGCGCAAGGGATCGCCGCCATTGCAGGCGGCGATAGACGGCACCAAACAGGTGGCGCCCGGTGTCATTTCCTCGTTCCTGACCACCATCTTCGTGTTCGGCAGCCTCGCCTTCATCAAGGGCGATATCGGCAATATCCTCAAATTCATGCCGATCATTTTGTTGTTGGTCTTGAGCGTCAGCCTGATCGAAGCCTTCCTGGTCCTGCCCCATCATATATCGGGGTCGATGCGGCGCGCGGCGGAGCGACCGCCGGCGGTGATCCGCCAAAAGCTGGAGGCCGGCATCGATTGGGTGCGCGACGGGCCGCTGGCGCGCGGCGTCGGCTGGGCGATCCGTTGGCGCTATCTGACCGTCGGGCTGATCCTGATGGTGTTCCTGGCTTCGATGAGCATGATCGCCGGCGGCCATCTTAAATTCCGGGCTTTCCCCGATATCGAGGGCGATGTGGTCGAGGCCCGCGTGCTTCTGCCGCAAGGGACGCCGCTGGCGCGCACCAAGGCCCTGGTGGACCGCGTTTCCACCGCCATGCTGGAGATCGATAAGGAGTTGTCCCCAGACCAGCCTGGCGGTGCGCGCCTGGTCAAAAACATCAATATCCGGTTCAACGAGAACATCGACGCCTTCGAGGCGGGGCCCCATATCGCCACCGTTTCGGTCGACATTCTGAGCACCGAACTCCGCACCATAGGCGCCGATAAGCTTCTCGAGCGCTGGCGCCGAAGGGTCGGCAAGCAGCCCGATGTGATCGGCCTCAAATTCACCGAACCGATCCTTGGTCCGGCCGGCCGCGCCATCGATATCCGTTTGCAGGGCGACGTTCTGGGCGAATTGAAGGCCGCCTCGCTGGCCCTGCAGGACTGGCTCGCATCGTACCGGGGGGTTCTCGACCTTTCCGACGACTTGCGGCCGGGCAAGCCCGAAATCCGCCTCCGCCTAAAGGCCGGCGCCACCTCGCTCGGCCTCAGCGCCGAGATGATCGCCCGCCAATTGCGCGCCGCCTTTCACGGACGCACGGCGCGCGAAATTCAGGTCGGCCAGGAAGCCTATGAAATCGATGTCCGCCTGGCCCGGGGCGACAAGGACAGCCTCAACGATCTCGAATTCTTCAGCGTCACCGCAACCGGCGGCGCCCAGATCCCGGTCGGCGCCGTTGCAACCCTCGAACCCGGGCGCGGCGTCGCCCGCATCAACCGCGTCGACCGAAGGCGCACGGCAACCATCCGGGGCGAGGTCGACACCAACATCGCCAACACCGAAGAGATCATCAACGATACCAAAGCCCGGTTTTTTCCCGAACTGGCCAGAAAATTACCTGGCGTCAGTTACGATATCCGCGGCCAGGCGCGCCAGGGCGCCGAAACCGGAAACTCGGTGCGCAACGGTTTCGCCGTCGGCCTGGTCGGCGTCTTCCTGCTCTTGAGCTTCCTGTTCCGCAATTACCTGGAACCGCTGATCGTCATGGTCACCATTCCCTTGGGCATGATCGGCGTCGTCTGGGGGCACCTGTTGCTGGGCCTCGATCTTTCGATGCCGAGCATCGTCGGCTTCGCGTCCCTGGCCGGGGTCGTCGTCAACAACGCCATCTTGCTGATGCAGTTCATCCGCATCCAGCGCCGCGCCGGGGAAAGCGCTGGCGTTGCCGCTGCCCACGCCGCCAAAATGCGGTTCCGCGCCGTCTTCCTGACCACCGCGACGACCATCATGGGTTTGCTGCCGCTGCTCACCGAACAGAGCCTGCAGGCGCAGGTATTGATCCCGCTGGTGGCCAGCATCGCCTTCGGATTGCTGACGGCGACGGTTTTGATCCTGTTCCTGCTGCCGGCCCTTTACACCATCTTCGATGATTTCGGCCTCACCTCAAAGGTGGAACCCGAGGCGCCCGAGGCGGTGGCGGCGCCGGCGGAATAGCGCAGGCAAGGCTTGACCGCGGTCCAGGATTGAACAGAATCCATTTCGGCAATCCCGGGGGAAACATCATGCACGAGGATATCAGCTTTCAATCGGACGGCCTCAAGCTGGCGGGCATTTTCCATAAACCGGACAATCTTGAGGACGGCGCGCGCCTGCCCGCCTTCGTCATCATGCACGGCTTCGGCGGCCACAAGGACGGGCCGGCGCAACGCTGGTCGTCGTCCCAGTTTCCGGGCTGGGGCTATGCCTGCATGCGTTTCGATTTCAGGGGCTGCGGCGAAAGCGAGGGGCCGCCGGGGGTCGTCGTGCCGGCCGAGGAAATCAATGATTGCCGCGCCGCCATCGATTACTTAGCTACCCGGCCCGAAGTGGACCCCGACCGCATCGGCCTCCTCGGCACCAGCTACGGCGCCATCGTCGCCACCTCGGCGGCGGCCGAGGACGGGCGCGCCAAGGCGGTCATCGCCCAGGGCGGCTGGGGCAATTCGGACCGCTTTTTCCGCGAGTTGCATGCGACGCCGGAAGCCTGGGCCAAGTTTTCAGGCATGCTCGAGGAGGGCCGCGCCAAGCTGGCCGCCGGCGAAGCGGCGGCGCGCGCCCACCGCTTCGATATCGTGCCCATCCCGGAACCCGTGCGCGCCAATATCGACGAACGCTCGATTTTCGATTTTTCGGTGCAGACGGCGATCGCCACCTACGATTTTTCGCCCCAGGACCATGTCGCCCGCGTCGCGCCGCGCCCCTTGCTGATCGTCCACGCCGCCGCCGATGTGGTGGTGCGGCCGTCGGGCTCGATCGACCTCTTTACCCACGCCGGCGAAAACGCCGAGCTCTACATCATGTCCGGCGTCGACCACTTCATGTTCGGCGAAAACGATCCCCGGGTGATCAACCTGGTCAAGGACTGGCTGGATAAATATTTCCCGGCGGCCTGACTCTAGCCCGGCTGGGGATGGCCGGGCTGCTTCCTCAGCCATGCCCAATCCGCATGGCGAATGCGACACTTTTCACCGGAATCGACCATACCGGTTCATCATCATTCATACCGTTTTATACCGCTTTATACCGTTTTTTTGGGCGCCGCCGCCGGGCCGGCCATCGCCATACACGCCAAAACCCGCCCCGAGCCATGCGGCGACGGCATGGCGACGGGGAGAAATTGAACGCAAGCGGCAGCCAACGGTTCGCGCCCCCGGGACGCTCCGTCACGTTTCCATATTCACGATGTAAAAGAGCAGGGGTATTATATAGAACGTATCAAGAACTTATCAAGTGGTCGCGACAAGGAATTCGGTCGGTTTGCGCCAATAATGCATCGTCAAACGGTTGGGCACCGCCTCGAATTCGCGGCCCATTCGATTAACGGGTAAACAGAAAACCGGCATCGCATGTTGGAATGAGCACATTCTTATTTCTCTTGTTAACCGCCGAGGCATAAAGACCAAATGTGTTTTTGGTACCACGATGAACGTCCTCCATACCCGCCGAAAGCGGAGGTTCCTGGGAAATCGGCTGAATGACCGCTAACGACCCGGAGCGGATATATCGTTTCTATCTATATGTGATTGAATATATGCAGGGGCCATTTAAGACGACCGTGACTTAAACTGGACTGAGTCATTTCCGGCCTGAACGGCAATCGAGCCGAACTCCTTCCGGTTCAAGAGCTCTCGAATTAAATAAGAAATTGGTTTTTCACCTGTTGCGTACATTTTCGCTGGGCCGGCTTCATGCATCTCGTTGATTTCACTCAACGGAGCGATGTACCGCAAAATAAGTTCGTCATCGGACAATGATGGACCACCTAACTTTTGCCTGACTTCAGAAATCTCAAGCTCTTCTACCTCCCAATTTTCAAATCTCTTGGCTCTAGGGACGCTGCAAATCCGGTCCTTGACTTCGGGATCAACATCGGATGCAGCCTCCATTCCCCAATGACCCATTACTAGCTGAATGACTTCATCCGTGATCTGCTTGTAACGCTCTCCAGTAATCACATTGAGGGTCGCCTGAGAACAAACGAACTGGGAGAAAGGTGTAACCATTATGGGATAGCCCAATTCGGCTCTTACTTTTCCGACCTCAACTAGGATTTCATCCATACGATCAACGACACCGATTTGGGTTAACTGATGCCTTAGATGGGAAATCACACCTCCCGGTATATGGTGCACATATTGCGATAGGTCATATTCCAAGGGCATACCGATCGGCAAGCCTTCTCGTTCTGCGATTTCCAAGAAATGGCGTGAAACGGGTTCCAATCTTTTGACGTCAATGGTTGGTTCTAAGTCAAGCAATCGAGCATTTCTTTCCACATTAAAAACCGAAGGTTGGGAGGATCCATTTGCCAGTGGAGGAACCGCCGTATGCACGGCCTCTATTCCCAGTTTCATTGCTTCCACGTAACACACAGGCATGAGGCCAGTCGTGCAGTGGCCGTGGAATTCAACTGGCACATCACCCGCCTGAGACAATACACTCGGAACGAGTGTAAGGGTGCGTTCAGGAGTTAATAAACCTGCGGGATCTTTGATAAAAATCGCATCCGGATCGAATGAGGCCGCATGCGCTGCCTTTGCGGCAAAATATTCATCGGTGTGCTTGGGAGATATTGAATAAACCAATCCTATTACTATTTGAACCCCCTGGGCTCTAATCATATCCAGGACCACTGGAAGCCGATTGTCGAAATCATTGGATGACTCGATAATTTGAATTCGTCTGATGCCATGGGCGGTTAGACGTTCGATATAAACTTTGAGTACCGAATATGGTGTTACATCAAATACTGAAACCGTTGGCGCCATCATGAAAGTAGTTGGAGTTTTTTTTATGTTCTTGGCCATCAGGCTTATACGTTCCCACGGGTTTTCTTTTAGTTCGCCAATGCACTTTCTTAAATGACCGGCCCCACAAACCTCTATCGATTTAAAACCGATTTCATCCATTTGTTCCGCCATCGGGACCATCATGCCGGTGCGCATTCCCATCGCCCAAAGGCTGTGGTGACCATCTCTAAACGTGGTGTCTACAAATGACATTTTTTTCATGATGCGAATCTCGAATTAGGTCGGTTAAGGGTCATTTCTGCGCGACAACAACCGGTCGATCTTAGCCTGGGTGCACGGCGTCACATTCGGAGCCTAATGCAGCCTGAACAATTAATTCGGGTCGTAAATAACTGTCCCGAGCCGCGGCGGGCCCAATGCAAACAGAACGTGTCGCGAGTTTCGCCGGCAGGCTATTTTGGTCGGCCGTCCTTACGGCTATAACTGATTCAATGCCGCCGGCGTCGCATGCACGTATAATTCGCGCCGCAATCTCTCCTCTATTCGCTACCGGTATACGTCGAATTGACGGTTTGCTATTCGGCATCGTCTGCTATCAAGAACAATGTTTGATCAAATTCGACCATCGCGCCGTCTTCGACCAGTATGCGTTCAACTGTTCCCGACTTTCCGGCGGTAATGGCCGTGAAGACTTTCATTACCTCAATCAAGCAAAGCGTATCCCCTTTTTCCACCCTGGCACCTTCCTCTACGAAAGGCGGCGCACTTGGTTCCTGTCGGCGGTAAAACGTACCAACAGTCGGCGATTTTACGGCAAGAGACGATCCAGAATAATTTGTTTCGCTTCTGAGAGACGTCGGTGCCGGCTCACTTTGCCGCTCGACCACGATTCGACCATTTTCGGGTGAAAGAGGTTGTGGTTGCTCTTCGACCGCACTTGTACCGGGATCCGCCGGGGACGAAAATACCGAGAGGTCGTTGGAATCAAATGCCCCGTCCGAACCTCTTATCAAAGAAACTTTTAGTCCTTTCCACTCAATGTGGATGATATCGAACGGAGCGCCGTCGATTAACTTCAAAATTTGTTCGATATCTGACCGATCTATTTCCATTGAAGTTCCGTTTATTACATTTCTAAGTCAGGTTATCGGATCACAGCTCCACACGTAGCAAGTCGCGGGCGAAAGTCAGGGGCCCATCGTACAGCAGCCTTATGTCTGCTGCCATTTCGTCAAACAAGTGCGGCCCCATAAGATCAATTGGAAAGTGATTGCGGGCAGCCTTCTTCAATACAGGACTGGTCGAGTCGAAATGACCAAAATGCGTCGCAACCAGAGTCTTTACGTTTGCGATTTTAGCAATTCGCCCCAACTCATTCGGACTCGTGTGGGCATGAATTCCAACGCCTGTCTTTTTTCGATATTCGATAAACGACTCGGGGAATGTACACTCGTGGATCAATAAATCCGCGTCTTTTGCTAGCTCAATCATCGCATCACATGGGGCGGTATCACCGGAAAAGGCTATAACGCGATTTTCCGCCTCAATTCTCACGCCAAAACATTCACTTATTTCACGGGGAATGTGTTCTACCCAATCTGCGATGATCTTAATGTCATCGTCTTGATAGACGCATCCCGGTTCCATCTCACGAATATCAGGACGCACTGCTTCAATATTGTCCTTGCGCGCCTGGTAATGGGAGCGGGCAAGGAAATCGCCTTTAAAAGCACCGTCTTCAAATAAGTGCTCAGAAAAATGCCTGACTCCCTTCGGTCCCAAAAGAATGGGGGCATTTTGCCGTTCGAACATCCAACCGGTTATGATAAATGCCGGAAAATCGCATATATGGTCGTGATGAAGATGCGACAAACAGATTAACTCGACATCAGCGGGATCTACACCAGCACAAACCAGTTGCCGGGTCGTGCCCGCGCCACAATCCAATAGAAAATGTCGATTATTCGACAGTGTAACGAGCACACCAGATTGCCCTCGTTCCGGATCTGGAAATGCCGCTCCTGTTCCTAGAAATGTAACTTTCATTGCCATTACCCCTGATATTTTCGACCCATAATCAAACACTCCATCTTTCCATTTAAGATAAAGTGTTGCGTCGATCAGTTGAGACCACCACCCTGAGCGGACATTTGATGGTGTACGGGAAACCGTCGCTTAGCGCATCAACGGCGGGTGGCATAACATCAACCGGGATGAACCAGATTCGCACATTGTTCCTTAAGCTTGAATTTCTGAACTTTTCCCTGTGGATTCAAGGGGTAGTCATCGATGAAAAATACGTATCTGGGGACCTTCATACCGGCAATCTTTGCTTTGCAAAACTCCAGAATCTCGCTCTCGTTGGCTGCCGCTCCTTGCTTCAACTTTACAAAAGCGGCACCAACTTCTCCAAGCCTGTCATCGGGAACACCGACAACCGCAACGTTGGCCACCTTTGGATGTTTGAGCAGAAAATTCTCCACTTCAACAGGTGATACGTTAAACCCCCCAACCGTAAACATTTCCTTGATTCTACCGGTTAGGTAAACGTATCCCTCCTCGTCCATCTTTCCCAGGTCACCACTGTGCAACCAGCCATCCCGGAGGATTCCTCGTGTCAGGTCCGGCTGCTTGTAGTACCCCTTCATATGCTGACTGCCTGGAAAGACCTCTCGTGTGCAGATTTCTCCCTCCACGCCTGTCGGGCAAGGCGCATCCGTCCTTGGGTCAAGAATCGCAACCTCGCAGTGCGGCATTGCGCGACCAACGCTTTTCTCGACGTGCTCGGGAGTGTCCCCATGTGGGACCCAGGTGCTCAATCCTGATGCCTCGGAAAGGCCATATACATTCATAAGCGACACACCCAACGCCTCTTTTGCCGATTTGATCAGCGTCTGCGGGACCGGAGCGCCACTGCACAGGATCCTTTTCAGGCTCAAGGTGTCACGGCGGGGAAAATCCGGCTCATTGAGCACATCCAGCAACATTGTCGGCACGAAGACGGCATGGGTGATGTTTTCCTCTTGAATAGTCCGTAGTGACGCCGAAGGATCGAATACGGAACCGCCGTCAACAAATGTACCTCCGTCGAGAACCGGCAGGGCAAGATTAGATAGCCCGATATTGCCGGAGAAGGGCATTAGGTTCAGGAACCGCGCGCTCGCCGACATCTCGCAAAGCTCGGCGGAAATGGCACAAAAAGCGATATTGCAGGAACTGAGAGTCACGACCCCTTTTGGAAAGCCCGTGGTTCCGGAGGTGTAGATAATATGAATCACATCTTCCGGAACCGCCTTGACCGCCCCAGCCTCCAGGTTGACACCGGCACCGATCCGAATAACCTCGTCAAAAGTGTAGGTTCCCGGATACCGCTGCCCGCTGACGCAAACCACCGTCCTCAAACTGGGAAAAATTTCCGTGCTCGTTTTGCCTGCCTGCTGCCGCGCCAGATCAGGGAGCAAATCAAGGAGCATCCCGATCGCATCGGTCTGCCCCACGAAGGTCTCCTCGAGCACCAGTACTTCCACGTCGCTCTGCTTCAGAATGTACGATAATTCTTCGGTTTTATTGCGACTGTGAATGGGCACCATAATGGCGCCAAGCTTGTAAATTGCCCAGCGAAGGAAGCACCATTCGGGGCGGTTCGTCATCCAGATGCCGACATGGGTACCTTGTCCTATTCCCAGCGCGCGCAAGCCTCTGGCTACTTTGTGGATCTCTTCTCTATATTCCCTGTAACTATATCTTTGCCCCGTTTCACGGAAAACAAGTGCCTCGTTGTCCGGGTATCTGTTTGCCGTATCCTCAAATATATCAGGCCATGTCCCGACTTGCGCGAGGGTTCGCCAACGGGAACTCACCTGCAGATTTCTATCCATGGAAGCCACCCCCATATCGTCTTCTGCCGTTGACGACCCGGCCCGCCCCGAGGAGTTGCGCGGCAGCCATTCGCCGGCCCACGATCGACCGGTAAGCGTCGCGGATATTTCATTCTCTAAATCTTGAGAAATCGGCGGTTCGACGTCGATCAAAGGCGTCGCGCCCCTCGAATGCCTCCTCGCTGTTCCAGAACTCCCAGGTCATCTCGTCGCCGATCAGGGCATTCCCCATGCTGCTCGCGGCTTGTGCATTGAAGCTCGCCTTGAGGCACCTTATCGCCGTCGGGCTCTTCTCCAGGATGGCTTTGCACCAGGCAGCCACCTCTTCCTCGAGCTGGTCCGCGGGAACGACCTTGTTCACCAGTCCCATCCCCAATGCCTCCTCAGCCGAGTACATTTGGCAGAGGTACCATATCTCTCTGGCCTTCTTCTCGCCAACCAGCCTGGCCAGGTAACCGGCGCCGTATCCCGCATCGAAGCTGCCCGAACGCGGGCCGGTTTGACCGAACTGCGCGGTTTCGGATGCGATGGTGAGGTCACAAACTGTCTGTAATACGTGCCCGCCACCCAGCGCATAACCGTTGACCGCGGCAATTACCGGCTGCGGTATCTTCCTGATGAGATCGATGGCGCGGGCGTGCATCATGATCATGCCTCTTGGGTAAACATGCGCGGCGCCCTTTTCTCCGGCATCGCCGCCTGTGCAAAAGCCTTTGTCGCCAACCCCGGTAATGACAACTACGCCGATCCTTGGATAGTTTTCATCGGCATCGATTAGTGCATCTGATATCTCAGCAAGTGTCTTTATTCGAAACGCGTTATATACCTTGGGGCGATTTATCGATATTTTTGCAACGCCATCTGTTTTCTCATAGAGAATATCTTCGAATTCCATCTGATTACTCCCCGGCCCCGTGGTCGCTCCCAAACTCCCGGAACAGTTCGTTGAGCTTCTCGTAAATTGGCGGGTTTTGGCGGCTGTCGGCGGGACTAGTGGTCTGTATCATCTAATTTGTACCCCTACGATCGCTTTTCCCGTTTCCCCGGTAGGAGGAAGGGCGCCGGCGATGCGGT
>NZAK01000175.1 GCA_002687515.1 Rhodospirillaceae bacterium | reverse complement strand
GTACTGGTTGAAATGGTTGTGGATCGAGGCATGAACGGCGGCGAATTTTTGCAGGGTCTTTACGTCCCTGAACCTCGCCATCGCTCCTTCTTGTCGTCGGAAGGGCTGGTGAGAATTCTCGGCTCGATGTGTGCCATGAACGCACAACCTGATGAATGAAAGGGTGTAGGCCACCACCCGTCCATTACGCAAATCATTGCACACTACTTAAATCTGAGTCCATTGGCTTAGTCTCTGATCGGGCACGTTGGTGGTCTCACTGCCGTCGGATATTGACCACCTAACCAGCCACCTAACGGATCGCAACCAGCTTGGACCGGACCGAACTAGTAGGGATGATTGTCAATCCAAAGTCCAAGAGTTCGGCACTATATGTGATGAAGAGACACTGATCGGTACAGCAATGATCGGTTTTCGAGACCGCCTCGTTCGACTACTCCGGCGATCCATCCGACCGAATCGGCGAGCATATTGGTCACTCAGTGGAAAACGGCTTCCCCAGCTTAATTCGGAGCCATTTGTTAGCCTAGTGTTAGCCTATTCAAATAGTGGAAATGCGTATCATCGGGTTTAATCTAATATCTTACTGAAAACATTGAAGGAATTGGGGGGCGATCGGGGACTCGAACCCCGGACCCGCTGATTAAGAGTCAGCTGCTCTACCAACTGAGCTAATCGCCCGCCTTGTTCGCCATGCGCGCCGTCGCCGCCTCGACCGCCTCGATCGCCTTGATGGTCTGGGCCGTCTGGGCCGGTGCGGCGCGTATATAACAATCGGGCGCCGGCTTGTCGATAGCCGGCGCCGGCGCCGATGGCGGTTCAGAAATCGCCGTCGGCGGTGCCCGGGCTGATGGCGACGTCGCGGTGCACAAAGACGCAAAGCAGCAAGCCGAAGCCGAACAACAGGGTTACCATCGCCGTGCCGCCATAGGAAATCAGCGGCAATGGCATGCCGACCACCGGCAAGATGCCCATGACCATCGCGATATTGACGAAGACGTTGAAGAAAAATGCCGCCACCACGCCCATGCCGACCAGCCGGCCGAAATGATTGCGGCTTCGAAGGGCGATGAAAAACCCGTAGACCAGGGCCATCAGATAAAGGCCAAGGAGGACCAGCCCGCCGGCCATGCCAAACTCCTCGGCCAGCATGGTAAAGATGAAATCGGTATGTTTCTCGGGCAGGAAGCTGAGATGGCTTTGCGTGCCGGCGAGGAAGCCCTTGCCGAAGATGCCGCCCGAGCCGAGCGCGATTTTCGATTGCACCACGTGGTAGCCGGCGCCCAAGGGATCGCGCTCCGGATCGAGATAGGTCAGCAGCCGCTGTTTCTGGTAATCGAGGAGCACGAATTTCCAAATCGGCACGATGGCGCTGATCGCCGCCAGCCCGGCGGCGATGAAGATCCAGGCGCGCACCCCGGCCAGGAAGAAAACCGCGATACCGGTGATCAGGATCAAAATGGCGGTGCCGAGATCCGGTTGGCGCAGGACCAGCACCACCGGCAGGGCAAGCATCGCGGCGGGCACAAAGAGATGGGTCAAGCGCTCCACATCCTCGACCCGGCTGGCGTAGAAATAGCGGGCCAGCGCCAGGATCAGGGTGATCTTGACGACTTCCGACGGCTGTATGTTGACGAAGCCGAGGTTGAGCCAGCGTTGCGCGCCCATGCCGGTGCTGCCGGTGAATTCCACCGCCGCCAGGAGCAGCAGCGAAGCAAAATAAATGACATAGGCGTAACGCAGCCAAATGCGGATATCGATAAGCGCGAAAACAACCATGGCGACGATGCCGACGCCGAAGCGCGCCATCTGGCGTACCGACCACGGCTCGAGGCTGCCGTCGGCGGCGGAATAAAGCATGGCGAAGCCGATGCCGGCGATCAGGCTGATAAGCAGCACGAAAGTCCAGTTGATCTGCCAAAGCTTGCGGCCGATGGTCAATTCGGGTTGGCGCCCGGGAATCAGGGTCATGCCACTAGCCTTCGCTGCTGCCGGCGGCGGCCGGGCGGAGGATACCGGCGGCGCGCCCGCGCGAGGGATCGCGCCGCTGCACCTCGGTCAGGATATCGCGGGCGATCGGCGCCGCCGTCGAGGAGCCGCCGCCGCCATGTTCGACCACCACCGATAGCGCATAGCGCGGCGCCTTCACCGGCCCAAACCCGACGAACAAGGCGTGGTCGCGCTCGTGCCAGGCGAGTTCGGTATTCTTGCGCACCCCCTGTTCGCGCTCGGCCTTGGTGATGCGGCGCACCTGCACGGTCCCGGTCTTGCCGCCCATGCGGAATTCCGGATTATGGATGCGCGCCCGGTAGGCGGTGCCCATCGGCGAATTGGTAACCGCCGCCATCGCCCGCCCGATAAGGCGCAGATGGTTCCGATTTACGCCGATCCCGGGAAACAGCGGCGCCGCGCCCGGTTCCGGCTCGGGCGCGCCGAAGGACACCAATTGGCGCATGATTCTGGGCTCGACGGCGCGGCCGCCATTGGTCAACCTGGAAATCATCACCGCCAGTTGCAGCGGCGTCGCCAAAAGGAACCCCTGGCCGATGCCGGCGAGCAAGATCTCACCCTGCTGCCAACTGACGCCCTTGGCGCGTTTTTTCCATTTGCGGGTCGGCATCAGCCCGGGTTTTTCACCGGGCAGCTCGATGCCGAGCCGCGCCCCGAGGCCGAGGCGCCGCGCCATTGCCGAAATCCGGTCGATGCCGGTACGCCGCGCCACCTCGTAGAAATAAACATCACAGCTTTGCGTGATGCCCGACATCATATCCATCGAGCCGTGCCCGGTTTTCTTCCAGCAGTGGAACGTCGAATCACCCGATTCAATCTCGCCGGTGCAGAAAACGCGCGAGCGCGGCGTCATGACGCCCTTTTCCAAGGCGGCCAGGGCGACCACCATCTTGAAGGTCGAGCCCGGCGCGTATTGGCCGACAATCGCCTTGTTGTTGAGCGGGGCGCGCGGATTGGAAACCAGATCCCGCCATTCCTGCCTGGAAAGGCCGCGGTTGAAGGCATTGGAATCGAAGCTCGGCGTCGAGGCCATCGCCAACACCTCGCCGGAATGGATATCGATCACCACCGCCGAGCCTGAATTGTCGCCGAGCAGGCGCGTCACGAAATGTTGCAGCTCGATATCGATGGTCAGGCGCGCCTCGGCTCCGGGCTGCCCCTCGAGGCGCTGCAATTCCCTGATTTCCCGGCCGAAGGCGTTGACCTCGACCTGGCTGGTGCCGGCGCTGCCCCTCAAGGCAAGGTCCTGGGTCTTTTCGATGCCCGCCTTGCCGGTGCGAAATCCCGGCAATTCGAGCAACGGATCGCCGTTGCGCTCCTTTTCCGAAACACCCGATACATAGCCCAATATGGGCGCCACGGCGGTGCCGCCCGGATAGTGGCGGCTTTCGCCGACATCGATGCCGATACCCGAAAGTTCCGGGGCGTTGACCTCGATGCGCGCCACGCTATTCCATTCCAGGTTCTCGCGGATGATGATCGGATTGAAGCGCCGGCGGCGCTTGATTTCGCGCCGGATGCGCTGGCGTTCGTTCGGCCCGATCGGAATGATCGTCGCCAAGCGGTCCAGGGTCTGGTCCAGGTCGCCAACGTTTTCCGGGGTCAGCATGACCCGGTAATTCTGCCGGTTGACGGCCAACGGCCGCCCGAAACGGTCGACGATAAGGCCGCGCGGCGGCGCCAACAGCTTCAGGCTGATCCGGTTTTCATTGGCCAGCGTGCGGTAGCGGTCGGCTTCGATAACCTGCAGGTAATACATGCGCGCGCCGAGCCCCGACAGCAACACCACCTGCCCGCCCAGAAATATTGCCGAGCGGCGGCTGAACATACGGTATCTGTCGCTGTCGCGGTGCACCTTGGTATCAATCCTGAGGCAAGAAAGCCTGCTGCCAGCGCAGGAACACCCAGGCGACGACCGGGAATAGTCCCAGCGAGATTAAATATTGAAAAAAGATGGCTTGGAAATCCATGATCGCCAAATTCCAGATCGACGCCAACAACCAGCTTTCGACCGCCGCGCCAAAGGCGATGATGGCGAAACCGAACCAGTATATCAAAAACGACTTGCCGGCGAGAAATCGCCGCTGCGACAGCACCACCCCATAGGCGGTGAGAAACACCAACACAAAGACGCCGAGCGGCGCGCCGGACAGGATATCCTGCAACAGGCCGAGGGCGAACACCGCAATCAGGGGTAACAGGTTGGGGCGGTAAATGGCCCAGTGATAGACCGCCATCAATGCCAGGATCGGTGAGATCGCCGCATAGCCGGGGACCGATGTCGGCACCACGCTCAAGATCACCAAAAGAAGCGCAATACCGAAGGGCGTCGTATTGCGCGCCCAAAGATCAACCCGTTGCCATAATATCGTGTTCATGAGCCCTCTACGGCCCTGACGTTTCCATCGGCCCTGATGTTTGCATAGGCCCTGATGTTTCCATAGGCTCTGGCGTTTTCACCGGCCGCTCACGGTTTCTTGGTGAGCAGGCCGCCGAGGCCGAAATCCGCGACCTTGACATATTCCAGCCGGCCATAGTCGGCGAATAGCTGCACGGTGACGCCGCCGTCGCTCACCGCCGCGACGATGCCGACCGGCAGGCCGGCGGGAAAGGCGCCGCCATGCCCCGATGTCACGATTCGGTCGGACGGCGTGACGCGCGTTCCCGGCGCGATATGGATCAAGCGTGGCCGGCGCGTGTTACCGCCGACAAGCAAGGCTCTGCCGCGCGACGATTCGACCAGAACCGGAACCCGGGAATTGAAATCGGTCAGCAATATGACGCGCGACGACCGGCTCGACACTTCGGCGATATGGCCGACGAAACCCTGTTCGGTCAGAACCGCCTGCCCCTTGGCGACGCCATCGGCGCGGCCACTGTCGAGCACCAGCGTGTTGGCGAAGGCGCCGCCCGATCCGGCAATCACGCGCGCCGTTACGAACTTGGCGCCCTGCTCGATCGAGGCGCTCAGCAAGGACCGCATGGCGGCGTTCTCGGCGTGCAACTTACGGGCCACCGACTGCCATTGCAAAAGGCGCAAATTCTCCTCGCGCAGGCGCAGGTTTTCGGTGCGGATATCGGTCAGGCCGCGGACGTTTTCGATGCCCTCGGCGATGGTCTGGGCGGGACGCGACAGGGCGCCCAAAATCGGCGCCACGGCGTTGGTCACCTCGGCGCGCACCCGGTCGACGACGACGGCGTCGATCTTGCCCATCAGCATCATGCCGAACGCGAAAATAATCAGGCCCAGATAGGTAAAGCGCTGGACGAGGCTTTTCAGCGGCGCCGCGATACGCAATATGGAACTGGAGCGTTGCTGGTCCATTTCTGTCCCGGTCTAACCCTTCCCCTGTCGGCGGCGCGCGAAAATCACTGCGCGCTTCGGCCAGCCTGGGCGAAAGTTGTTAATACATCGTTGTCAAAACGTGACGGAGCTTCTTCATCTCCTCGAGCGCGCGGCCGGTGCCGAGCGCCACGCACGATAGCGGCCCGTCGGCGATCGATACCGGCAAACCGGTGGCATAGCGCAACACGTAATCCATGTTGGTCAAAAGCGCGCCGCCGCCGGTCAGGACAATACCCTTGTCGACGATATCGGCGGCCAGTTCCGGCGCCGTGTGTTCGAGCGCCGATTTGACCGCCTCGATAATGGCGCTGACCGGTTCGGCCAGGCTCTCGGCTATTTGCCGCTCGGAAATCACCAGTTCCTTGGGCACGCCGTTCATCAGATCGCGGCCCTTGATTTCCATGGTGCGGCCCTCGCCCTCCTCGGGCGGGCAGGCGGAACCGATTTCTTCCTTGATCCGTTCGGCGCTGGATTCGCCGACCAGAAGATTATGGTTGCGCCGGATATAGGCGATGATCGCCTCGTTCATCTTGTCGCCGCCGACGCGCACGCTTTGCGAATAGACAATGCCGCCGAGGCTGAGAACCGCGACCTCGGTGGTGCCGCCGCCGATATCGACGACCATCGACCCGGTTGGCTCGGTCACCGGCAAGCCGGCGCCGATGGCGGCCGCCATCGGCTCTTCGATCAGGAACACGCGGCGGGCGCCGGCGGCCTCGGCCGATTCCTGAATGGCGCGCCGCTCCACCGCGGTCGATCCCGAAGGCACGCAGATCACCACCAGGGGTGACGCGAAGCTGCGCCGGTTGTGCACCTTGCGGATGAAATATTTGATCATGTCCTCGGCGATTTCGAAATCGGCGATGACACCGTCGCGCAACGGCCGGATGGCGTGGATATTGCCGGGCGTGCGGCCAAGCATCTGCTTGGCGTCCTCGCCGACGGCCAGAACCTGCTTCTTGCCCTTGACGTCGGCGATGGCGACCACCGAGGGCTCGTTGAGGACGATGTTCTTGCCCTTCACATAGACCAGCGTATTGGCCGTACCCAGATCGATCGCCATATCGGCGGACAGGAACCCGAAAACTCGCGACAACATATGGTTATGAACCCGTTATTTCTCTATTTTCCAGATCACCGGCGCAGCTTTATTGGAGCTTCGCGCCAGGGCTTCGATTTCAGCCGGTCCCCGCATTTAGGTGCGGGAGGCCGGCTGTTTATCCTTTCTACACCGGGCATCGGTCAAATGTCATGCCGAAAGCGCCGATGGCGCCGTTTTTTCCCTTTTTACCAAAAGCTTGTTGAGGGCGTTGATATAGGCCTTGGTCGAGGCGACCATGGTGTCGGTATCGGCGCCCTGGCCGTTGACGGTCTTGCCGTTTTCTTCCAGACGCACGGTCACTTCCGCCTGCGCATCGGTGCCTTGGGTCACCGCGTGCACCTGGTACAGCTGCAGCCGCGCCTCGTGTTTGAACAATGCCTTGACCGCGTTGAAGGTGGCGTCCACCGGTCCGTCGCCGACCGCGTCGCATGATTTTATATCGCCGTCGATTTCCAGTTCCAGCTCGGCTTTCGGCGGCTGGTGCTTGGTGCCGCACAAGACTTCCAGCGATACCAGCTTGATGCGGTCGTTGGCGCGCACCACGGCGTCGTCGACGAGGGCGACGATATCTTCGTCGAACACTTCTTTTTTCAAATCGGCCAGATCCTTGAACCGCTTGAAGGCGTCCTGAACAGCGTTGTCGCCGAGATCATAACCCAGCTCCTTCAGCTTTTCGCGGAAGGCGTGGCGGCCCGAATGCTTGCCAAGCACCAGTTTCGATTCCGAAAGCCCGACCGATTCGGGGGTCATGATTTCATAGGTCAGCGCGTTTTTGAGAACCCCGTCCTGGTGAATGCCGGCCTCGTGGGCGAAAGCGTTGGCGCCGACGATGGCCTTGTTGGGCTGCACCGTGAAGCCGGTCACCGTGGACACCAGGCGCGACGCCTTGGTAATGGCTTCGGATCGGATGTTGGTGTCATATGGCATCGAATCCTGGCGCGTCCTGAGCGCCATCACGATTTCTTCCATCGCCGCGTTGCCGGCCCGCTCGCCAAGACCGTTGATGGTGCATTCCACCTGGCGGGCGCCGGCATCGACGGCGGCCAGGGAATTGGCCACCGCCAGGCCCAAATCATTGTGGCAATGCACCGAGATTACCGCCTGGTCGATATTCGGCACCCGATCGAACAGCGACGATATAATACCGGCGAATTCATTGGGCAGGGCATATCCCACGGTGTCCGGGATATTGATGGTGGTGGCGCCGGCTGCAATGGCGGCTTCGACGCAGCGGCACATGAAATCCATTTCGGTGCGCGATCCGTCTTCGCACGACCATTCCACATCGTCGGTGAAATTGCGCGCCAGGGTCACCGAATCGATGACCGCCTGAAAGACCTCTTCCGGTTCCATCTGCAGCTTGTGCTTCATATGCAACTCGCTGGTCGAGATGAAGGTATGGATGCGCGAGCGCATCGCCGGCTTGATTGCCTCGGCGGCGCGCTCGATATCCATGGCGCCGGAACGCGCCAGGCCGCAGACCACCGATCCCTTGATCACCTTGGCGATCTCGTTGACCGCCTCGAAATCCCCTTCGGAGGCGATCGGGAAGCCGGCTTCGATGACATCGACGCCCATGTCCTCGAGCAGTTCGGCAATGCGCAGCTTCTCGTTCAGGTTCATCGATGCGCCCGGCGATTGTTCGCCGTCGCGCAAGGTGGTGTCGAAGATGATGATACGCGTCGAATCGATTTCCGTGCTCATTGGACTGGGCCTTTCAAACAAATGCTTTTTTGCGACTGGGAGCGCGAATTTCCCCTGAACGCCGCGCGCGAGTTCAATTGCGCGTTCAGGGGCGCCTAAGTCGCAGAGCCAGGCCGAGGCAAAGACCGCCGGTGGAGCGCAAATTTGCGCGCGCGGAAACGGCGCCGGCAGCCCCTTGGGCGTCCAGACGGACGTCCTGGGGCCGGCGGCTTATCGCATATGAAACTCCGCAAAATTGCAGAAGATTCATCACAGTCTCCGCTTTCTTATTTAACTAAACGGTTCCAAACGGCGGTACAAAGCGCATAAAAATAAGGGTTTAGAGGCAAAGTCAACAGAATTCGTTAAGATCGCGCGAATATTGGCGTGATCATTCAGCTAATTAATCAGACACAGGTGCAGCCCCGGCTGCATTACCCAACCCTTGGCCGATATCCTCATTGCTAATCATTTCAAAAAGTATTACTTTATATAGTAAGTGTATTACTATTGGAGAATTGGAAATGCGCATCACCTCCAAGGGGCAGGTGACGATCCCCAAGAAAATCCGTGAACAGGCCGGGTTGCTTCCGCATACCGATGTGGAATTCATCTATGATGGCGAACATGTCCGTGTCGTCGCCACCAAAACATCGAAGCGTGAAAGCCGGGGCGGTGCGCTGGTGCGATTGCTAAAAGGTTCGGCCACCATTGGCATGAGCACCGACCAAATAATGGCGCTGACGCGCGGCGGATAAGCGCCGATGGCGGAACCGGTCCTGATCGACAGCAACGTCATCCTGGATGTGGCGACGGAGAGCCCGGCGTGGGCCGACTGGTCGCAGGCGCGGCTGGCCGAGATTGCCATGGATTCGGTTCTGGTGATCAATCCGATAATTTATGCCGAGGTATCGGTGGGATATGCGCGCATCGAGGAATTGGAGCGCGCCTTGCCGCCGGCCCTCTATCGGCGCCAAGCGTTGCCCTTTGCGGCGGGTTTCCTGGCCGGCAAGTGTTTCCTTCAATACCGCCGGCGCGGCGGCGAGCGGCGAGCGCCGCCGCCCGACTTCTATATCGGCGCCCATGCCGCCATCGCCGGCTACCGCCTGCTGACCCGCGATGCCGGGCGCTATCGCGGCTACTTTCCGAAATTGGATGTCATCGCGCCCGATTGAGCCGCCGCGCCGGGCGGCGGCAGATGGCGCTTTAGTTCTTCGACCTGTCGACCAGCGCGCCCTCGGTGATCCAGGGCATCATGTCGCGCAGCTTCTGGCCGACCTCCTCGATAGGATGGGCGGCGGCGGCCTTGCGCATGGCCTTGAAGCGCGGTGAGCCGACCTTGCTTTCGAGCATCCATTCCTTGACGAAGGTGCCATTTTGGATGTCGGTCAAGACCTCCTTCATGTGCGCCTTGACGTCGGCATCGATGATCCGCGGCCCCGATATGTAATCGCCGTATTCGGCGGTGTTGGAGATCGAATAGCGCATGTTGGCGATGCCGCCTTCATACATCAGATCGACGATCAGCTTGACCTCGTGCAGGCATTCGAAATAGGCCATTTCCGGCGCGTAGCCGGCTTCCACCAGGGTTTCGTAACCGGCGGTGACCAACGAGGTAAGGCCGCCGCAAAGCACCGTCTGTTCGCCGAACAGGTCGGTTTCGCATTCTTCGCGGAAGGTGGTTTCGATGATGCCGGAACGCCCGCCGCCGATCGCCGAGCCGTAGGAAAGGCCGATTTCAAGGGCCGCGCCGGAGACATCCTGATGCACCGCGACCAGGCAGGGAACGCCGGCGCCGCGCGCATATTCGGAACGCACGGTGTGGCCCGGCCCCTTCGGCGCGATCATGAAGATATCGATATCGTCGGGCGGCTCGATCAGGCCGAAATGGATCGACAGCCCGTGCGCGAAGGCGATCGCGGCGCCCGATTTGATATGGCCCTTGAGCTGATCGTTATAAAGATCCTGCTGGGTTTCGTCGGGCGCCAGGATCATCGTCACGTCGGCCCATTCGACCGCCTCGGTGGGCGTCATCACCGGCAGCTTCTCGGCCTTCGCCTTGGCCGCCGAGCCCGATCCCTGGCGCAGCGCCACGGCGACGTCCTTGATGCCCGAATCGCGTAAATTCAACGCATGGGCGTGGCCCTGGCTGCCATAACCGATGATCGCCACCTTCTTGTTTTTGATCAGGTTGATATCCGCGTCTCGGTCGTAAAATACCCGCATGGTTCGGTTCCTCAAATTCTGTTCAATTAGGTTTCGGAGCCGCGCGCGATGGCGACGACGCCGGTTCTCGATACATCGGCCAGGCCCAGCGGTTTCATCAGCTCGATGAAGGCGTCCAGCTTGTCGGTCTGGCCGACCACTTCGAATACGAAGGACTGGTTGGTGCTGTCGACGACGTGGGCCCGGAATATATCGGCGATACGCAGGGATTCAACCCGCGCTTCGCCGGTGCCGGACACCTTGACCAGCGCCATCTCGCGCTGCACCGACGGGCCGTCGCCGGTCAGGTTGGCGACTTTATGCACCGGCACCAGCCGGTCGAGCTGGGCCCTGATCTGCTCGATGATCATCGGCGTGCCCGAGGTGACGATGGTGATCTTGGAAAGGTGCGCCTCCTCTTCCACCTCCGACACGGTCAGGCTTTCGATATTATAGCCGCGCCCCGAAAACAGCCCGACAACGCGGTGCAGGACGCCCGCCTCGTTATCGACCAGCACGGAAAAGGTATGTTCCCGGATTTCTTCGTCGCTCATCGCAATGGCCTCTCAGGTAAGCCGATCAGGCCATCACGTTATCGCGGTCGTCGGTCACCGCCATCTGCTGGTTCGGCCCGAGAACGATTTCGTTGTGGGCGGCGCCGGCCGGGATCATCGGGAACACGTTTTCGCTCCTCTCGACCGCCATGTTGAGGAACACCGGCCCATCGGTGGCCAGCAATTCGGCGATCGCCGCTTCCACCTGATCGGGGCGGTCGGCGCTCAGCGCCGTGAAGCCGAAGGCTTCGGCCATCTTGATGAAGTCGGGACCGCCCTTGAGGTCGCACTGGGATTCGTGGTTGTCGTGGAACAGTTCCTGCCATTGCCGGATCATGCCGAGCACGTTGTTGTTGAGGCTCAGGATTTTCACCGGCAGGCTGTTTTTTGAAATGGTGACCATTTCCTGGACGTTCATCATCAGCGAGCCCTCGGAAGTGACGCAGACCACTTTTGCTTCCGGATGCGCCACCTGCACGCCCATCGCCGACGGCACGCCGTAACCCATGGTGCCGAGCCCGCCCGAGGTCATCCAACGGTTGGGTTCGTCGAAATGCAGATACTGGGCCGACCACATCTGATGTTGGCCGACATCGGTGGTGACATAGTAATCGGATCCCTGCAGCGCATTGTGCAAGGTTTCCAGCGCGAATTGCGGCTTGATCACATCGCCGCCCTGATCGTAGCCGAGGCAGTCGAGCCCGCGCCATTTATCGATTGTCCGCCACCAGGATTTGAGCGCCTTGGCATCGGGCTTTTTATTCTTCTTTTCCCAAAGCCCGACCATCTTGGCGAGGCTGCTGGCGGCATCGCCGATCACCGCCACATCGACGGCGATGTTTTTGTTGATCGAGGACGGATCGATATCGATGTGGATTTTCCTGGCGCCCGGCGCGAAGGCATCGACGCGGCCCGTTACGCGGTCGTCGAAGCGGGCGCCGACATTCAGCATCACGTCGCAGTCATGCATCGCCATATTGGCCTCAAAGGTGCCGTGCATGCCGGGCATGCCGATGAATTGCTTATCCGACGCCGGGAAGGTGCCGAGGCCCATCAGGGTCAGGGTGCAGGGATAGCCGGAGGCGCGCACCAATTGGGTCAACAGCTTGGAAGCCGCCGGGCCGGAATTCACGACCCCGCCGCCGGCATAGATGACCGGCCGCTTGGCCGAGGCCAAAAGCTCCACCGCCTCCTCGACCGCCCTCAGATCCGGCTCCAGGCGCGGCTTGTAATTTTTCGGCGCGGCCTGGTCCGGGGTGATATAGGGGCCGCTGCCCAGGATCACGTCTTTCGGGATATCGATCAGCACCGGGCCGGGGCGGCCATGG
This sequence comes from Rhodospirillaceae bacterium, assembly GCA_002687515.1. Lineage (GTDB taxonomy): Bacteria > Pseudomonadota > Alphaproteobacteria > Rhodospirillales > UBA2165. Next base: position 7,655 of record NZAK01000175.1, on the reverse strand, counting down.
GTGGCCACATAAAATGCTTCGTGCAGGACGCGCGCCAAATCCTCGGTCGATTTGACCAGGTAATTGTGCTTGGTCGCCGAGCGCGTGATACCGGAGGTGTCGGCTTCCTGGAAGGCGTCGTTGCCGATCAGGTTGGTCACCACCTGGCCGGTCAGGCAGACCACGGGAATGCTGTCCATCAAGGCATCGACAAGGCCGGTGACGGTGTTGGTGGCGCCCGGCCCGGAGGTGGCCAGCACGACGCCGGGCTTGCCGGTGGAGCGGGCATAGCCCTCGGCGGCATGGACGCCGCCCTGTTCATGGCCGACGAGAATATGGCGCAGGCGGTTCTGCTTGTAGATCTGGTCATATAGGGGCAGCGTGACGCCGCCGGGAAAGCCGAATATGACCTCCACATCCTGATCCATCAGCGCTTTCAAGATGATCTCGCCGCCGATAAACCGCTTGCCGGACATTTTTTCCTCCTCGGTAATGTCGTGTTTCAAATATTAATGCGCCCGGAAACTTTGAACAGTCCAGAAACTTTGAACTGTTTTGGCCGGTTTTGACCGGTTCCAAACGCAATCGCGCGCCATGGACCGTAGCTCCGGCATCGATCCAGGCAGCGGTTCCGTGACGCGGGGGAGGCGGAACCTAACCTTTTAATTTTGCGTCGTCAACAGGAATTCGCGAATTTTTGGAAAGATTTCTTGCTGTAAACTTTCCGAATATTGCGCGTCGACCCTGGTTTCGGGTTCGATTTGATTGCGAAACCAGCTTTGCTGGCGTTTGGCGAATTGCCGGGTGGCGCGCTTGGCGGCTGCGATGGCCTCCGCCAACGGCAATTCACCGGCCAAATGGGCTATCAATTCGGGCACGCCGAGGGCCTTCATGGCGGGCAGCGCCGGGTCCAGATGCAAGGCTTTCAGCGCCGCCGCTTCGTCGAGCGCGCCGGCCGCCATCATGGCATCGAAACGGGCATCGGAGGCGGCGTTCAAAACCTGGCGCGGCGGATCGAGGACGATGGTCAGGTATCTGGCGCCCGGGACCGGCGTTACCGGCGCCCCGGCGTGCCAGTCGGTGAGCGTCCGCCCGGTCGCCAGATACACCTCGAAGGCGCGGAGAACGCGCTGCCGGTCGCCGGGCGGCAGGCGGCGACCGGCGACCGCATCGACATCGGCCAGCCGGGCGTGAAACGCGGCTTCGCCGATCTCCGCCCGCAACTCTTGCACCTCGGCGCGCACCTCCGCCGGCACCGGTGGAATCTCGCTCAAGCCCTCGGTCAGCGCCCGGATATAGAAGCCGGTGCCGCCGGTCAGGATCGGCAGCCGGCCCTGGCACCAGGCGGCTTCCATCTCGGCCACCGCCAAGCCCTGCCAACGGGCCGCCGAACAGGCTTCGGAGGCCGGTAAAATTCCAAACAAACGGTGCGGCGCGCGGGCTTCGTCGGCTGCCGACGGGCGCGCCGTCAGGATGCTGAGCTCGGCATAGACCTGCATCGAATCGGCATTGATGATGGTCCCGCCAAAGGCCTCGGCGGCAGCCAGGGCGAGGCCCGATTTGCCGCTTGCGGTCGGGCCGCCGATAACCAGGACGGGTTTGGTCTTAGGTGCCTGCATGCGCCGATCATAGCCGGCGGTGGCGGGCGATCAACAAAACCCGCCAGGAAATCCGCCGAGGGGTCGGTCAGGCAACCCCTCTAAAACAGGTGGACGGGCCGGCGGAGCCGGCTTATCCTTTGCCGGCAAAGAGGTTTTAAGGGGAATTCCCGGACATGAACGAAGAAGCGCCGGCTCCGGCCGAAACCAGCGCCGCCCCCGTCGCGGCTGCGACTGGGCGTTATCAGTTTCGGCCTGGCGCTGGGGCTGACTTGCGCTATTTTGGTTTTCCTGCTGGGGATTGCCGCCTCGGCGCTCGGCTGGGGCGGCTTGGCGGCACAGGTTCTGTCGTCGATATTCGTCGGCTTCGAGCCGACTTTTGTGGGCGCCGTTACGGGCGCCGTCTGGGCCTTCGTCGACGGTTTTATCGCCGGTCTTCTGCTCGCCTGGTTCTACAACAAATTAGCGACGCGCCACCGCCGGTATTAGTCGCCGACCCAGATCGTGTTGTGCTTGGCGGCGACCGCCTTGCCGGTGTTGAAATCGGCGCGTTCTTCAGGGGTCAAGGCGGTCATATCACGGAACATAGCCTCGGTCTCGCCGGGGCTGTAGACCATCAGCATGCGGAGGCCCTGATCGCCGGCGACCACCTGGTGCGGCACCCCCGGCGGGATGTGGAACATCGAACCCTGGGCGCCCTCATGTTCATCGTCGCCGAGAATGAACGTGGCGCTGCCTTCGAGCACGTAAAAGGTTTCGTGATTCTGGGTGTGCATGTGCTTGCGCGAGGCAAATCCCGCCGGGCAGCGTTCCTCGCAGACCTCGTAGGCGCCGCCGGTATCGTCCGCCGTCACCTTGACGAACATGTCGTTGGCGCGTTTGTAGTGATTGCCGTCATCGGGGCCGAGTACCTTGGCTTCTTCCATCGTTCCCTCCTTTGGTTTTATTTCGCCGCCGCGCCCGGGTCACAATTTGACGCGCTGGCTCGCCGCCGGATCATAGACCGGCCATGCGGCCATTAAAATACCAATACGGCGTTCGGGCGGCGTTCATCCCTGCCAGGCAAGGCTGAGGACGATTTCCGGATGCCGGGTCAGAAGTTTGTGAATTTCTTCCTCGGTCGCCTTGCGCTCATCGCGGTTGATCTCCCGCACATAGAGCGTGCCTTGGCGGTCCATGCGGTAGCCGATCACCTTGTTGGGAATAAAATTCACAGCCGCTTCCCGTAAAATAACATACTAAAATACTCAGGAATTCTTATTCTAATGGGATTCTCGCGCGGGTCAAAGCAAATTTTTTGACGCCGACGGAATTTGTACAATTCAATCCAAGGGAAGCGAGATCAGCCCGTCGGCCAGCTTGGGTTCGAACCAGGTGGTTTTCGGCGGCATCACCTGGCCCGCATCGGCGACCGCCATCAGGTCCGCCATCCGGGTCGGATAGAGGGCGAAGGCGGCGGCCCAATCGCCGCCATCGACGCGCGCTTCCAATTCCGCCATGCCGCGAACGCCACCGACGAAATCGATGCGCGGATCGGTGCGCGGATCGGATATGCCGAGCAGCGGCCGCAGAATTTCGCGGCTCAGGATGCTGACATCCAGTTTCTCGACCGGCTCGAGGGCATCACCCGGCGGCGATTTGAGCGTCAGCCGGTGCCAGCCGCCATCCATGTAAAGGCCGAAACTGGCGGGCTGCTCAGGCTTGGCCGCAGCCGCCGCACGCACCTCAAACACGGAGCCGAGGCGGTCCAGGAACCGGGCCGGGCTCATCCCGGCGAGATCGCGAAGCACGCGGTTGTAATCGAGGATCCGCACCTCGTCGGCGGGAAAGCTGACGATCAGGAATTGTTCGAACGGATCGGCGGGATCGGGCGCCTTGCCGGCGCGCCGGCTCTCGGCAACGCGGCGCGCCGCCGCCGAACGATGGTGGCCGTCGGCAATATAAATGACCCCGAGGCGGTCGAATGCCGAGGTTACGCTGGCGATATCGTCGGCTTGGCCGATGGTCCACAGCGAGTGGCGGACGCCGCCTTCGGCTTCGACGCTGTAATCGGGCGCGCCGTTTGCGCAACGCTCAATGATCGCGGCCAGCGCCGCATCACTTTTATGGACGGCGCAGACCGGCCCGGTATGGGCGCCGACCGCGATGATCTGGCGCACCCGGTCGTTTTCCTTGTCGGGACGCGTCATTTCGTGTTTGCGGATCAGGTTCGCTTCGTAGGCCGCTATCGATCCGCCGGCGACCAGGCCGGTCTGGACATGCGCGTCCATTTGCAGCCGGTAAATGTAATAAGCGGCAGCAGAATCGCGGCGCAGAACGCCATCGGCCACCAGACGGGCCATGTTTTCGGCGCCCTTGGCATAGACTTCCGCGGCAAAAACGCCGGTTCCCGGCGGCAAATCGATTTCCGGCCTGGAGATATGCAAAAAGCTGTCGGGCTTTCCGGCGGCCACGGCGCGCGCTTCCTCGGTATTGAGCACGTCGTAGGGCGGCGCCGCCACTTCGGCGGCGAGTTCCGGCGCCGGCCTCAGCGCGGCAAAGGGTTGGACGAGATGCGGTTTAGGATCTTCGTTCACGGTCTGGCATCGGGTGATATGGCGTCAATTGGCCTGGTATCGGATGATCCGGCGGCCCCGAATATCGGGCACGCCCGGCGGACGGCACTCAATAGCACCGCCCGCCGGTCCACACAAACCGTGTTACTGTTACTTCAGTCGATTTCCTATTCCGCGGCGACTTCGGGAACTTCGGCCAAGGCGGCGTCCATTTTCGCCGCATCGAAAGGCTGATCGACAAGATTGCCGGCGAAATATTCGGTATAGGCCTGCATATCGAAATGGCCATGGCCGGAGAGGTTGAAGAGGATCGCCTTGGATTTACCTTCCGCCTTGCAAGCCTCGGCCGCCTTGAAGACGGCGCGCACCGCATGGCTGCTTTCCGGCGCCGGCACGATGCCCTCGGCGCGGGCGAACTGGACCGCCGCATCGAAGCATTCCAACTGGCCGTAGGCGCGCGGTTCGATATGGCCGGAAGCCACCAATTGGCTGACCAGCGGCGACATGCCGTGATAGCGAAGACCGCCGGCGTGAATGCCCGGCGGCACGAACGAGGAGCCGAGGGTATGCATCTTGACCAGCGGCGTCAGCTTTCCGGTATCGCCGAAATCGTATGCATATCTGCCTTCCGTCATGGTCGGGCAGGAAGCCGGTTCGGCGGCGATAAACTGCGCCTTGTTGCCGCCGCGCAGCATTTCGCCGATAAACGGAAAGGCGCAGCCGGCAAAATTGCTGCCGCCGCCGGCGCATCCGACGACGATATCGGGGTAATCGTCGGCGAGGCCGAACTGCGTTATCGCTTCCTGGCCGATCACCGTCTGGTGCAGCAAAACATGGTTGAGGACGCTGCCCAGGGAATATTTGGTATCGTCGTTGGTGGCCGCCACTTCGACCGCCTCGGATATGGCGATGCCCAGGCTGCCGGTCGAATCGGGATCGGATTCCAGGATGGCGCGGCCGCAATTGGTTTCCTCGGATGGGCTGGCGACGCAACGGGCGCCGTAGGTTTCCATCAAGGCCCGGCGGTAAGGTTTCTGCTGATAGCTGACCTTGACCATATAGACATCCACCGGGAGCCCAAAGAGAGCGCCGGCGAAGGCAAGCGCCGAGCCCCATTGCCCGGCACCGGTTTCCGTCGACAGACGCTTGGTGCCGTCCTCCTTGTTGAAGAAGGCCTGGGCGACGGCGGTATTCGGCTTATGGCTGCCGGCCGGGCTGACGCCTTCATATTTGTAATAAATCCGGGCCGGCGTATCGAGCGCGGCTTCGAGCCGGCGCGCCCGGTGCAGGGGCGACGGACGCCACTGGCGGTATATTTCGCGCACCGGATCGGGGATTTCAATTTCCCGTTCGCCACTGACTTCCTGGCCGATCAGCGCCATCGGAAACAAAGGCGCCAGATCGTCCGGGCCAATCGGCTGCCCGGTTCCCGGATGTATTACCGGCGCCGGCGGTTCCGGCAGGTCGGCGATAATGTTGTACCAGCTTTTCGGAATCGCTTCTTCGTCGAGGACGTATTTAACGGTATCGGTCATCTGTTTTCCCCCTGTGGTATCTGAATTGGAATCTAAAATGGAACCTGATATGGAACATGCAAACGGCGCACGCCCTATCGCTGAGCGATATTAAACACGACGGCACCGCCTTGGCTACCGGGAAATTAAAGGCGCGGCGGTCACAAATATATTCGAGGCAGCTATCTGGGGATCTATCTGGGAATTTATCTGGGTAATTATTTGGCTATTATTTTTTTGCGGTGATCTGCAGCGCGACAAAGCGCAGGCCCGCTTGCCCCTCGATCAGCATCAATACCGATTTGCGTCCATCCTCCTGCGCTTTTTTGATGCGCGCATCGACATCCTTTGGTGAACGCACCTCGTCTTGGCTGATCTCGACGATGACATCGCCGGGCCGGATGCCTTTTTCCGATGCCGCGCTGCCGTCCTCGACCCTGGTGACGACGACGCCATGGGTGTTGGGCTTGAGCTTGAAGCGCTTGCGCAAGCTGGAATTCAGCCCGGCCACCGAAACGCCGAGGGCGGCAATCGACAATTCCTCGGAGGCGCCGGTGTTTTCATCCTTTTCCGACGGCAGGGCGGCGACTTCCTCCTTCAACTCGCCGACGGCAAGCTCGGTCTCGACTATTTTTCCGTTGCGCCAAAGCTCGACCCCGACCTGTCTGCCGATTTCGGTGCCGGCGACGATGCGCGGCAAATTCTTCATTTCGGCGACCTCTTTGCCGTCGAATTTCAAGATGACATCGCCCGATTTGATACGCCCTTTTTCGGCGGGGCTGCCCTCGGTCACGCTGGCGACCAGGGCGCCGCGCGCCTTGCCGAGGCCGAGGCTTTCGGCGATTTCATCGGTGACCTTCTGGATACGGACGCCGAGCCAGCCGCGCCGGGTGCGTCCGAACGAGCGCAATTGCCCGATAACGCCCTGCGCGGTCGAGGCGGGAATCGAAAAGCCGATGCCGATTGAACCGCCCGTCGGCGAAAAGATGGCCGTGTTGATGCCCACCACCCGGCCTTCCATATCGAACAGCGGACCGCCCGAATTGCCGCGGTTGATGGATGCGTCGGTCTGGATGAAATCATCATAGGGGCCGGAATTGATGTTGCGGCCGCGCGCCGAAACGATGCCGGCGGTCACGCTGCCGCCGAGCCCAAACGGATTGCCGATGGCCAGCACCCAATCGCCGACCCGGAGCTTGTCGGAATCGCCGAATTGCACCGACGGCAGCTTGGATTTGGGCTTCACCTCGAGAACCGCGAGATCGGTCTTGGGATCGCGCCCGATGACCTTTGCCTTCAGGCGCGAATTATCGTGCAGGATAACGGTGATTTCGTCGGCGTCCTGAATAACGTGGTTGTTGGTGATGATGATGCCGGCCGCATCGATGATGAAACCGGAGCCGAGGGACGTCGCCCGGCGCTGGCGCTGCGGCGTATTGCGATCGAAGAAATCGCGGAAAAAATCCTCGAACGGAGAGCCTGGGGGAAATTGCGGAAGCTGCTGCTGGCCGCGGCCCGAAACCACCGAGGTGGTGGAAATATTGACCACCGCCGGAAGAAGTTTCTGGGCCAGTTCGGCGAAGCTGTCGGGCGCCCCGCGGGCACTTGCGCCGGTGCTGGCCAACGACAAGGCCAGCACCAAGGCCAGCGCCAACAAGACACGTGCACCTAACAGGCTACTAAAAACGCCTTTACCGAACCGAATGTGCGACCTTTGGCAAGGTGCTGGGATAATGCCGGCGACCAATAATTTATTCATCAAACTCCGCTTTCCGCTTGCAACTCAATATTTCGCCGCGCCGCCGCGCCGCAATCCAATATATATACCGCGCGCCGCCAGAAACCAGAGTAAATTCCGGGTTCGCGGCCATAAAAATTAAGTGATTGGCCGGAATCGCTCTAGCGGCCTGCGTCATCTATTTTGCACCCCTACGACGGCGTTGCAAGGTTTCCGGCGAGGAGCGCGCCGCGCCGTGGTGCCAATCCACCACAAGTGGTGCGCGACGATG
>NZAK01000004.1 GCA_002687515.1 Rhodospirillaceae bacterium | reverse complement strand
CGGCGGCAGCCGTATCGTTGGCTAGATCCTGCTGGCCATTGGTGCGGCGAACCCAATGGGAAACCGGACTGGCGATGCCTTCGATATCCGACATCAGGGGGGCATTATGTTGGATATGATAGGTAGCGTGCTCGCCAACGAGGTTGACGATGCCCGATGTCGCCTTCTTGGCGTTATGCAGGTTGGCAACGCCGTTGGCGAGCCCGGGACCAAGATGAAGCAGGGTTACTGCGGGCCGTTGCGCCATACGGTAGAAGCCATCTGCGGCGCCCGTGGCGACGCCCTCGAACAGGCCCAATACGCATCGGGTTTGTTTGGTTTTTTCCAATGCTGCCACGAAATGCATTTCCGATGTGCCGGGATTGGCGAAACAGACATCGATACCGCCGTCCTCAAGCGTCCGTACTATTTTTTCCGCACCAATCACGTATCGCTCCTTTGGTCACCAATACCTCAAAAGTCGGGCCATGCCCCATGTCGACATCTGCCCGCCCGCAGATTAGCGCCAAGCATCGATGGCTGTCTATAAAATAGAACATTGTTCTGTTTTTTTTGAATCGGCATTACGATTGGTGAGAACGGTTACGACTGACAGCCACGGATGCGGCGCGAATGAACCACCAACCGCTTGACAGCGCTACCAAATCCTTGTCAAATTTTTCAGAAATGTCATTTTTAGAATGTTGTTCTATTTTGTGGAGTTTGATATGTTGAGGACAAGGTTTCGGCTATCGTTGACCGCTGGGGAAAGGACTTACCTTGGCCGGGCGGTCGGCCTTGGCGGCGGCAGCGATTTGGGGTCACGGTAACATGGCGGCACACGCGAAAGAGATTCCAGCGCTGTTGGACTGCCTGCTCAATCCCCGGGGCGTGGCGCTCATCGGCGCATCGGACGATGCAGGGAAAGTTAGCGGGCGACCACTGCGGTTTTTGCGTGAAAACGGCTTTGCCGCACCGGTTTATCCGATCAATCCGAGGCGCTCGACCGTACAAGGTGAACGCGCCTATGGATCGCTTGGGGAAATCGAGGGGCCGATCGATCATGCATACATCCTTTTAGACAGCGATGCGGCCATCGATGCTGTGGCGATGTGCGCCGAGGCTGGGGTCCCAACGGCAACCGTGTTGGCCGACGGCTTCGCCGAAGCTGGCCAAATCGGCCTCGACCGGCAAGCGCGCCTGCTCGACATCGTCGGGCGCTCGGGCATTCGCGTTTTGGGGCCCAACTCCATGGGTGCGATCGATGTGCACAATGGTTTCGTCTGCACCGTCAATGCCGCCCTGGCAAGGATCAAGCCAAAGCCTGGCCGCTTCGCCGTGCTCTCCCAGAGCGGTACCATACTCGGCGCGCTGCTCTCGCGCGGCGAGGCGCGAAAAATGCACTTTTCGGCGTTCGTTTCTCTTGGCAATGAGGCGGATCTCGATGTTGGCGAGATCGGCGAAGCGCTGGTCGACCATGCCGAGAGCGAAGGCTTCATTCTGTTTCTTGAAAGCATCCGCCACCCCGAGCGAATAGCCCGTTTCGCCGCGGCGGCGCATGCCCGCGGTAAGCCGATTATCGCCTACAAGCTGGGACGATCGGGCCTCGGCCAAGAGCTGGCCATATCCCATACCGGCGCCGTTGTCGGCAGCGATGCTGCCGCCGACGCCTTTTTTGACCATCATGGTATCTACCGTGTGGACCAATTCGAATCCTTGCTCGAACTGCCGCTGCTGAACCTGGCCGTCGAAAGAGCCCGAAAGACGCGCGGATCTGTCCCGGCGGTGGCCACGGTGGTTACGGCGACCGGCGGCGGCGGGGCCCTGGTTGCCGATCGCTTGGCGGCGCAAGGCGTGGAGGTGCGTGGACTGGATCCAACATCCCGGGCCAGCTTGCAGGCACGCGGCATCAAAGTCGGTAGTGGTCCGTTGATCGATGTCAGTTTGGCTGGGGCTAACTACGACATGATGAAAACCGTTTTCCGAGAAGTAATTTCGGACACCGCTTCAGGTATCGCCGTCGTCGTTCTCGGCTCCTCGGCGAATGCCTCACCGGCACTTACCGTGGCACCGATTATCGATGCCGTCCGCGAGGCCGGGGAGAGCGCGGCACCCGTAATTGTGTTCCTGGTGCCCGACGCCGGCGAGGCCATGGAACGGCTTGGGGCTGCCGGTATCGTTGCCTCGCGAAGCCCGGAAACCTGCGCGGAAACCGTGGCCCTGGCGCTGAACGCACACCCGCCCCGGTGCGCGCCGGCCATTGTGACCAGCAGCGAAACCGCAGCTGCCGTCGCTCGCGCCAAGGGGCCGGTTTTGTCCGAGGCAGAGGCCGGCGAGGTTCTGAAGACCCTCGGCATCGCCCGCCCGAAAACGACTGTCGTGCCCAACGGAGCGCCACTCCCACAATTCGGCCCGGCGGATTTTCCAGTCGCCGCAAAGCTCATTTCCCCCGACTTGCCCCACAAGACCGAGGCGGGCGCCGTGACGCTGTCTATTACCGATAGGGAAGCTCTCGAGGTTGCTATCGAGCGCATGCGGGCATCCGCCGCCGCCTTCGATCCCAGTGCCTCCATAGAAGGTGTTTTGGTTCAGAGCATGGTAGCCGGGGGTACCGAAGTGATGATCGGGTTGACCCGCGACCCAAGCGTCGGTGCAACAATTTCGCTCAGCCCGGGCGGTGTCCTCGCCGAACTCTACCGTGACCATGATACGCGCCTCGCTCCGGTCATCTACGACGAGGCCCTGGCGATGATCGAAGGGGTGCGAGGCCTCGCGTCGATACGCGGCTATCGCGGAATGCCGCGTGGTGATCTAGAAGCGCTTGCTTCAGCGATCGTGAATCTGTCTACGCTTGCCGCCTATGAGAATGTCGTGGAGGCTGAGATCAATCCACTGATCGTGAAAGGCGATGGCGACGGCGTGGTTGCGATCGACTGTTTGCTGCGCAAGAGTGAGCCGTGAGATTCTTCGTCGACAGTACCGAGCGGCCGTAGCTTCTGCCTCGTTGGGCGCCTCGACAGCCACCAATGCCCGATTTGCCCCTAACGTCCCGAAAAAGCGGCTGGTCGCTTTTCTTTCCAAGCGGCAACGCCCTCTTTGTAGTCGTCAGACCGGCGCGCCTCTGCCATTGCCTCGAGGGCATCGGAAACCGCCTCCTCTATACCCTGATCAAGGGCCCGATACACCAATTGCTTGATTACCCGGTTTGAGCGCGGCGATACATCGGCCACCAATTGCGCCGCATAGGCTCGGGCCTCGGCCATCAACTCATCGGGCGGAAAAACCCGGTCGATCAGGCCAATACTCAGCGCTTCTTCCGCCAAAACGGTGCGGGCCGAAAGCAACAGGTCAAGCGCCTTTGCCGGCCCAATCAGCCTTGGTAACAACCATGCCATCGCATACTCCGCGACCAGCCCTCGCTTGGCGAAGGCAGTAGAAAGCTTCGCGCCTTGGGCGGCAAAACGTAAGTCGCAGTGCAAGGCGAGCAGCAACCCGGCACCCACTGCGGCACCGTTGATGGCGGCAATCACTGGCTTTGGAACCGTCGAGATATAGGCGAATTTGGCGTCATAACCTGCGGGAAGGCGAAGCCCCCCCTCCACCGCGCCGTTCACCGGCAAAGTCTCACCGCCACTACCCGAATTCGACGCCAAATCGGCGCCCGAGCAAAAGCCCCGGCCAGCGCCGGTAAGAACGATAACGCGTACTCCTTGGTCGTTTCCGGCGCGCTGCAAAGCTTCCCGCAACTCACCCGCCATGGTCGGAGTCAGGGCGTTCATAGACTCCGGGCGATTGATTGTAACGGTCGCAATCTTGTCGGCGACACCGTACAGAATCAAGGTCTCATCCATGAAACTGCCCGCCTCGCCCAAGGTAGCCCACAGCAGGTTGAGGGGTACGACTGGTCACACAACAATCCTAGTTTTCGCCGATGCGCATCTTGCGCTCAAGATAGGCACCATAGCGTGACAGGCAGAAGACGAATGTGAAGTAGACCGCCGCCACCAAAACGTAAACTTCGACATAAGTGTTGGCCCATATCGCCGTGCCGTAGGCTGCATTCGCCGATGCCAAGATCTCGAAAAGACCAATGATTACGACCAACGAGGTTTCCTTGAATGTAATGACGATCTGGTTGATTGTCGGCGGCAGTGCGTTGCGAAATGCCTGTGGCAGAATAATCAAAAGGATCTCCTGCCATCGATTCAACCCTAAAGCCCGAGCTCCGTCGTATTGACCGTCGGGAATTGCCTGTAGCCCAGCACGCAATACCTCCGATTGATAACAGGCAAAAAAGAAGGCAAAAGCCAGGATAACGCGTATGAGTATGTCACCCTCGGCCCAATCCGGTAGGCCGAATGGCAGCACAAAAGCGGCCGTAAACAATATGGTGACAAGTGGCAACGATCGGGTGATATCGACGACAAACGAAACTGAATAGCGCAGAACCGGCAGAGAAGATCTCCGCGCGAAAGTAATGACGATCGAAAGAGGCATACCAATGGCAACTGTCGCGGCAAAAATTATCAAAGTCAGCGAGAGACCGCCCCATGCTGCCGTCTTTACCAACGGCATGCCAAAAAAACCGCCGCGCATCAACAGGATGAAGGTGATAAACCCAATTGCCCAAAGCAGAGAAATCCGCAAGAACTTCCAGAATACCGGCAGGCAGGACAACACCCCCGTGACGGTAATCACCAGCATGGCCATGGCCGAGCGCCAGTGCTCCTCATGGGGAAAGAGCCCAAAAAATATCAGCCGGTAGCGATCCGTGATTACGGCCCAACAGGCGCCGACATCATGGTCGCAGCCCTGACCCGCTTCGGTTTTCCATACAGAATTCACGATGCCCCAATCGCCAAGCTGCAGCAGAACGTAAGTCACCATGCCAAGGCTGACGATAGTCACCGCGGAACTCTGCCAGGAGCCGAAATACTGCTTGGACCGATCGGCCGTCATGGCTGCCCGCTTCCAACAGTTTGTTCATTGGTCATCTTCATAGCCCTCGATCTTCAACGCCTTGTTGATGGTTCCCATGATGGTGATAATTGTGTAATTGATGCACAGGAAACAAAGAATCATCAGCGCGAAGACTTCAATGGTCTGACCCGACTGTACAATCGCCGTTGTCGTCACCATGAAGAGATCGTTGAAGCCGATGACAACGCCGACAGTCGTGGCTTTCATCAAAAAGACATATTGATTGCCCAGGGGCGGCACGATTGTTCGCAAGGCAAGAGGAAGTCGTACCGTCCAGAACGTCGCCCAAGGCGAAAGTGCCAGGGCCCGGGCCGCATCCATTTGACTGCGCGGAACCGTAATCAATCCGTTCCTGACGATCTCGGCAATGTAGGCCCCGCCGTAGAGAGTCAGAGCAAGAGCAAGGGCTCCGAATTCAGGCGTAATCCTCCATCCGCCGCGAATGTTGAATCCCTTAAGCGCCGGTAAGTCGATCGTCCCGATCGGCGTTATCGTTCGATCGTACCAAGTTAAGAATAGCGCTGCCGCAATTGCCACCAAAACGAGGCGGATCGCGCGGGTGTGGGCGCGCACAAAAAGGCAATAAATGGCCATCACCAGAACAACCAAGCCGGCGACAAGAACCACGCCGGAAATCAAGTCGAACTGGACAGAGGGAATATAGATTCCTCGCCCGCTCAAAAGCACAGCATCGCCAAAATTGATCGCCTGTTTGGGTCGCGGCAGGTGGGTGGCGACGGCATACCAGAAAATCGCCTGAAGGATCAGCGGCACACCTCGAAAGATCTCCACATAAAGCCTGGTGATCGACTGCACGACCGGGTATGGCGTCAGTCTAAGAAGGCCGATGCCGGTCCCAAGAATCGTGGAGAGTGCAATACAGATCAGGCCAATGAAGACGGTATTGATCAGCCCAACGACAAAGGCCCACCAATAGGGGGCAGCGGTCGAATAGGGAACGAGAGAGAACAGGATATCCCAGCCCGTCGACACCTGCAAAAATGCAAAGCCGCCAGTGATTCCCGTTCTTTCCAGGGTGCGCTGGGTTTCAAGAATAACCGACCCGGCGAGAAAGATTAGGGCGCCGACAAATGCGATCTGCAATAGCAGCGCTCTACGACGATCGCGTGTGCTGCCCTTGCTCGCCTTGATCATGACCGATGTCCAGAACTGCCCTAATCACGCCAAGAACCCTCAGTCCCTTGCGGAGGGACGCCAAATCACAGCACAACCCGCCGCCCGCGAGGGCGGCGGGTTGTCGAGTTTTCCGGACGGCTCAGTCCAGAACCAACGGGTAGAGCGCGCCGCCATCCTTGAACAGTGCATTCAGACCACGGCTCAAACCATATGGCGAGTTCTTGCCAATCTCGCGATCGAAAATCTCACCGTAATTGCCATGAGCTTTGATCATGTCATATGCCCAGGTCTCGCGCAGACCGAGGCGTTCGCCGATGCCCGGGGTCACCCCGAGCAAGCGTGACACGACCACGGTGGGCGGATCGGCCTTCATCGCGTCCACATTAGCCCGCGTGACGCCCTCAAGCTCGGCTGTCAGCAGAGCGGAAAACATCCAGTTGACCAGATCGACCCAGGCCTCATCGCCTTGGCGCATCGCCGCCGACTCCGGCTCCATGGCCAGAATATCGGGTAGGATCATATGATCGTCAGGATTCTTCGAGCCAGCGCGTGCCACTGCCAGTGACGGCCCCCAAGCCACAAACACATCGCACCGTCCCGAGAAATAAGCTGCATTCATCTCCTCATATTTTTCGAATGTAATCAGCTCGTGCTTGAGTTTGTTGGCATTGAAGTAGGTCGCGACGAACCGCTCGTTGGTCGACCCGCCTACGGTGCAGATTGATGCGCCGTCAAGCTCAAGACCGCTTTTGATTTTGAGCGATTTAGGCACCATCATCTGTGTCGTGCCCAAAAGGTAGGGGCGGGAGAACTGCAAGCCCACCTTGGTGTCCCGGCTCATCGTCCAACCCGTGAGTTTGATGATTACGTCGACCTGCTCCGACTGCAAAGCCGGAAATCTCTGAGCCCAACTCAACGGAACGATTTCCAGTTTTTCGTCGGTGCCAAAAATGGCGGTGGTTAGGGCCTTGCACAAACCAATGTCAAAACCTTTCCAACGGCCCTTGGCGTCGACCTCTGCAAAGCCGAGATGACTGCCCACATGACCCGGGCAGAGCAGGTTTCCGCGGG
>NZAK01000174.1 GCA_002687515.1 Rhodospirillaceae bacterium | reverse complement strand
TGTTTGCCCATTGGGGCGTTCCATTGCGACCCCGTATTATAGGCCCGGGAGAGTGACCACCGGAATTACGCTATGTATTATCTGCTCAGTTTCATTATTTCTGCCGGCGGACGGCCGGCGTTCAGCAACTCGGCCATTTTCCGCATGTAAGGGCCGGTATGGGAGAAATAGCGTTTGTAGGACGGGCATAAATAGTTGAGCCCCGCCTCGCCGTCGGCGGCGGCCTGGAAGCGGTGTTTCGGGCAGCCGCCGTTACAGGCGAACAGGAAGGGGCATTCGGTGCAGCATTTGGGCAAACTGTCTTGTTTATCGCCGCCAAATCGCATCTGCGGCGGAGAGGACGCCATCTCGCGAAGCGGCTTGGTAGCAATATTGCCGAGCCGATATTCCGGATAGACGTAGTGGTCGCAGGCGTAAAGGTCGCCATTGTGCTCGACCGCCAGACATTGTCCGCAATGTTCCGAAAAAACGCAGAGGCCTTGCGGCTCATTCAGCCAGCGGCCCAGCTGGTCATCGAACATCTGGACAAAAACGGTGCCGACATCGCGCCGCACCCATTCATCGAACACGGCGCACAGGAAGGTCCCGAAGGCCTGCGGCGGCGTCGCCCAGGGGGCGCGCTTGGCGGCCGGTTCGCCATCCAGATTTTCCGGTCCGGCCAGGGCGCCGTCGCTCATCTGGCGTTCGACCAAGGGTATAAACTGCATGAACCTGACGCCTTCGTCGCGCAAGAATCGGTATACTTTCCGCCCCTGAAGCGCGTTTCCGCGATGCACAACGGTCAGCGTGTTGAACGCGACATCGGTGTCGCGCAAGAGACGGAGCGCGGCGAGGACGGTTTCAAAGGTCGCCGCTCCCCGGCGGGTCGCGCGGTAGCGGTCGTGTAAAGGCCGCGGGCCGTCGATGCTCAGGCCGACGAGAAAATCATGTTCCTTGAGAAACGCCGCCCAGGCGCCATTCAGCAAGGTGCCGTTGGTCTGCAGCGCGTTGCGAATGGTCTTTCCCTTTGGGCAATAAAGCTGCTCGAGTTCGACCACCCGGCGAAAAAATGAGCGGCCCAGCAAGGTTGGCTCGCCGCCCTGCCAGGAGAAGGTGATTTCCCGGCCATCGCTGGCGGCAATGTAGTCCCTGATAAAGATTTCCAGGGTTTCATCGTCCATCCGGAAGCGGCGCGTGTCCGGATAGAGCCGGTTCTTTTCGGTGTAATAGCAATAAGCGCAGTCAAGATTGCAGCTCGGCCCGATCGGCTTCGCCATTACCGAGAAATGGTTGCCATGCGCCAGATTGTCAGGTCCCATCAGCCACGTGTCAGCCGCGTGTCAGCCGCCTAGGCCGGCGCGCAGGTCCGGAACCCGGCATAGACGTCGTTGCGGTGGGGGTCGAAAAAATTCCGCAAGGTGTTGTAGGCGAACCGGTTCCGGGTCGCCCAGGCGCCGCCCTTCAGGACATAGCGATAGCCGAACCAGGGGGCCGAATATTCCTTGTAGGGGAAATCGATGCGATAGCCGGGATAGGGATAGAACGGCGTCGCCGTCCATTCCCAGACATTGCCGATCATCTGGCGGCAACCGAAGGCGCTGTCGCCGGCCGCATGGGCCGCGACATCGACGCATCCCATGGCGCGCGCATCGAGATTGGCATGTTCCGGCGCCGGTGCCTCGTCGCCCCAGGGATAGCGCCGTTTGCGTTCGCCAACGCCGCCGCCATTACCCGCCGGTTCGGCGCTGGCCGCCATTTCCCATTCGGCCTCGCTCGGCAGCCGCCGCTTCGCCCAGTTGCAATAGGCGGTGGCTTCGAACCAGGTAAGGTGAATGACCGGCGCGTGATCGGCGAGCGGAAGCATCCTGTCAAAATCGCGGCGCATCCAGCCCTTATCGCCTTTCCGCCAATAGACCGGGTTCTGGGCTCCGGTCCGGTTGCGCCAGACCCAGCCCTGATAGCCCCATAATTCCTCGCGCTGGTATCCGCCGTCGTCGACGAATGCGGCGAATTCGGCGTTGCTGACCGGTGCCCGGGCGATCTCGAAGGGCGCGACCTCAACGGTATGGGCCCATTTCTCGTTGTCGAAAACGAAGGGCAGGTCCGGCGTCGCGCCAAGCTGAAAGCTGCCGCCCGGAACCGCCACGTCGCCGGGCAGCGGCCCTTCGCCGATGGCGCCGCCGTTCACTCCGTTTTCGGCAATCGCGAAGGTCGGCGCGGCATATCCCAGGGTTTGACGCATATAGGTGAAGGCTTCGCCGTGCATGTCCTCGTGAACCAGGGCCAGCAGGTGGAGATAGGTCTCACGGGCGTCCGGTTCGTGGCTGCTCAGGCGCTCGACAATCAGATCCCTTATCTGGTCCGCATAGGCGACCGTTTCCTTTTGCGAGGGGAGGGGCAGTCCCCAGCGGTCGTCGTGGGCGACCTTGAACGAATCATACATATCGTCACCGGCCGCCATCACCGGGTCGCCCCGGTCAAGGATACGAAGCAGGAAGACGTCGTAGAAAAACGCGGTATGCCCCAACTCCCAGCGGAATGGATTGACGCATTCCATCATGGGAACGTTCAGTTGCGCATCATCGAGATCGGCGATGCAATCCAAACTGTGCCGGTGGGCCTCGTCCACCGCCTGGATCAACTCGGACGCCGGCAGCTCAAATTTCTTTTCTTCGAGAATTTCCATTTTCCCATCCCCCTTGCGCACAGCCCCACATAGCGCGCGCGATAACAGACCAACTTCGCAGGTTCATTGATCTGGATCAAATATTGGGTGACGACGGCACGAAAGAGGCGATTGAGGCGGAATAGTTCAAATTTTATACAAATTATATTTAAATAAAAATATAATAATAATTAAATAAAAAAATCCGCTATACTTTATTTAATATTGACAATTACTTATTATTCGTTAATACTATTACCCATGCTTGGGAAATTTAAAAAATTATATGGATGGTATCCTAAACTGGTGCGCTCCGAACGGGGCGGGGTCGCCGTTTATTCGGCATTTCTTGGACTGCTGACCGTCGGCGCCGGTGCCCTGGCGATCGATATCGGGCGCGCATCGGTGCTCAGATCACAGATGCAGAACCGCGCCGACGCCGGTGCGTTGGCGGCGGCGGCGCAACTGGATGGACGCGACGGGGCGCGGGCGCGGGCGACGGCGCTGGCCTTCAACGCCACCCTTGGGGAAAGCGCCATCCCGTCGGACGGATCGACGCTGCCGGTTCAATCGGTGACCTTTTACAGCGAGGTGGAGCCAGAAAAAATCGAGGCGACGGGGGACGAGGACAGCCGCTTCATCGGCCTCGAGTTGCAGGCACGGCGCGTCGATTACGTGCTGGCGCGGTTCCTGCCGGCGGCCGCGAGCCAAGGCAACCAAGGCGCCCGCGCCGTCGCCGGCAGCAACCCGTTCATCTGTCATGCGCCGCCGGTGATGATCTGCGATCCCGGCGAAAGTGATCCGTCGCTGTCGCCGTTTTTGCCGGAAAATGCCGGCAAGCAGATTCAATTGAAGCCGCCGCCGGGCGGCGCCGCCTGGGCTCCCGGTAATTACGGACTTCTGGCGCTGCCGGACGGCTCCTCCGGCGCCAGCGACATATCGGCCGCGCTGGCCGCGGTTCAGCCCGCCGATTGCTACACCCTGGATGTTTCCACCGCGCCCGGCGTCAAGACCAACAAGGTGCAGAACGGCGTCAACGCCCGCTTCGATCTGCCCGGCGGTTTGCCTTATCCGGCGCCCAACGTGATCAACTTTCCGAAAGATCCGGAAATTGCCGCCGACACCAGCCAAGTCATGGCAGCGGCAACTGGGATATCGGCACCTATTGGGCGGACCGGCATACCGGCCCCCTGCCGACCGAATTGACCGATGCCTCGCGCTATCAGGTCTATCTCTATGAACTTGGCCTGGAATTCGCGCGCAACGGCAAGCAGACGGTCTATCCCATCGACGGCGCCTTGCCCGCCGGCTTCGTTACCGTCACACCGGCCGGCGCCGACATTCCCATCGACGCGTCCGATCCCGATAATCCGTTCGTCGATGGCGTGCCCTCCGGCACGGTCGCCGACAATGGGCCGGCGCGCCGTCTGGTCCAAATAGCGGTGCTGCAATGCCAGGCGCTGGGCGTTAAGGGCAGCCACACCTATCCGACCTCGGGCAATTATATCGAAGCGTTCGTTACGCAAATGGTCGAAGACGAGCCCGCCGGCGGCATCTATATCGAGGTGCAACGGCCACTGACGACCACCAACGATCCGGATTTTCACGCCAATGTCCGGCTGGTGGAATAGTTGGGCCAGGGACGAGCGCGGCAACGCGCTTGTCGAATTCGCCCTCGTGCTGCCGCTTTGGTTGCTATTGTCGACCGGCATGCTGGAAGTGGGGCGCGGCTTCTATCAGGCCGGCGCCTTGGAGAAATCGGTGCGCGCCGGGGCGCTGTATCTGGCGCGGCACAGCTTTCCGCTGACCGCCGCAACCATCACCGAAGCCGAGAACCTGGTGAAGACCGGCAGCGTCGATGGCGGCGGTTTTGCGGTTTCGGGCTGGGGCCTGGCAGCGGCGGATCTGCAAATCACGACGCTCAGCTTCAGCGTCGATGGAACGCCGATCCCGGTTGTCCGCGTCGCCGCCAGCGTTCCCTTTGATCCGATGCTGAATTCCCTGCCGGCCTTCGTCGGGCTCGACGGTTTCACCCTTACCGCCCAGCATGAGCAGGCCTATGTCGGCGATTAAACACGCATATATTGGCCGTCTCATCGGCGATCAGCGGGGCGAGTCCCTGATCGGCTTCGCCTTTGTGCTGCCGCTGTTGCTGCTGGTCTCGCTCGGCGCCCTGGAATTTACGCTGGTCGGGTTCGATTTTCACCGCGCCGGCGAGGCCACCCGCCGCGCCGCGCGGATCGCCGTGATCCAGGATGCGGTCATCGATGCCGCCGATTTCTCCATCGGTGAAACCGCCACCTGCACCGGCACCGGCACCGGCGTCAACTGCACCGGCGCCGGCATCGGTTCGGCCGCTACATTCACGGCGATCGTCGCCGACATGCAGTCGGTGTTTCCGTCCATCGCCGCGGACAATGTTCAGCTGGTCTACAGCGACAGCGGTTTGGGCGACGCCACCACGCCGGGCGGCATCATCCCCTTGGTCACGGTTCGCCTGATCAATTTTCAACGCCCGTTCCGACTGATCTCCGGTATTCCCGGCATGCCCGATAATTTCACCTTCCCCAGCTTCGAGACCAGCCAGATGGGCGCCGGTCTCGGCCCCGCAAGTTCCTGAAATTAAATCGAAATTTGTATTGGCGCCGCGCCTTCGCGGGAAGCCCGTTTAGTTCAAATTTTATTTAAATTTGTTTTACTTATAAAAGTAAATTATAATTAAATAAAAAGTAAATAATGATTAAAGTACTAAAAAACATTTTCTTTATTTATACTTGACTATTTGTTTACCATTCGTTAATATTTGAATTGTGAGTTGAGAGAATATCTTTTGCATTTTACGCCATACCTACGGACGAAATGGAGACAGTCATGAAAACCAGAAACATTATCCAATTGATCAAGGACGATTCCGGCGCCACCGCCATTGAATACGGCTTGATCGCCGCCTTGGTCTCGGTTGCCGGCATCACGGCGCTGACCGCCATGGGCGGTGGCTTGCAGACCATGTTCAACGCGGTTGCGACAGAGCTGACCAACGCCGTCGCCGCCACGCCCTAAAAATTTCGCCAGCCGACGGGCGTTCTCCCCGCCTGTTCGGTTCTCCTCAGCATCGGGGATGGGAGTGCCCATCCCCGATGCACCCCAAGCAAGGCAATGTTCCCCCCCAACGCGCTTTGCCAGGGAAAATTCAGGACAAACATGGATCCCCGATGATGTACGTCCCCAATACATTTACAGAATTTTGCGTCGCCGGCATGATGGTCCTGGCCGTTATCGGCGCCGTCAACGACATCCGCGATTATCGTATTCCCAATTCGATCAATCTTGGGCTAGCCGGACTATTTCCAATTTATGCATTTTCGGGCGCCGCCGGCGTCGATTGGGCGATGGCGCTCTTAATCGCCGGCGGCATGTTCTTTTTTGCAGGTCTCTTGTTTTCGCTGGGCCAGATCGGCGGCGGCGATGCCAAAATGATGACCGTGCTGGCGCTTTGGGCGGGACCGGCGCATATCGTCGATTTCGTTCTGGTAACCACCATCGTCGGCGGCGTGCTGGCCGTTTTAATGATGACTTCCGCCCGCCACGCCCTGGCCCTGGCTTGCGAATCCATCGGCCAGCAACGGCTGGGCGCGGTTTTCCTTGGCAATGTTCTGCCTTATGGCGTCGCCATTGCGGTTGGCGGTGTCGTCGTTGGCTTTAAATTGATCGCTGGTTGATCGGAGTGAACCCATGACCCTGCGCGCAGTCATACTGATGATATTCGCCCTCGGCGCGGCCGCCGCCACGGCCCTGTTCGCGCGCAATTGGATCGTCGCCCAACGCGGCCAGACCGAGACGGTGGTCGCCGCAAAACAGGCGCCGGCCGCGGAAATATTGGTCGCGGCGAGCGATCTTTCGGCGGGCGTGTTCATTCAGGAACAGCATTTGAAATGGCTGGCTTGGCCCAAGAACGGTGTCGCCGACGGCTATGTGGTGAAGGCCGAAGACGCCGACGAGGCGCTGAAATCAATGATCGGTTCGGTGGTCCGGACCAGCGTCACCAAGGGCGAGCCCTTGACCGGCAAGCGGGTCGTGCAGCCCGGCGATCGCGGTTTCCTTGCCGCCGTCCTCAACCCGGGCGGGCGCGCCGTGTCGGTTCCGGTCAACGCCACCACCGGTATCGCCGGCTTCGTATTTCCCGGCGACCAGGTCGATTTGATCGTGACCGTCAAATTCTCGAGCGATGATGGCCGCGGCAAGAAACAGACGCGCTATGTCAGCAAAACCCTGTTGACCGCGATCCGCGTCATCGCCATCGACCAGAAAACCGAACAGACCGACGGCAAGGTCAAGCCGGTCAAGAACGTGACCCTCGAGGTGACGCCGAAACAGGCCGAGAAGATCGCCATCGGCCTGCAGATGGGCGCCATATCGCTGAGCCTGCACAGCCTGGCGCGGGGCGAGAGTGAAAGTGCGCTTGCCGATTTAAGCACCGCCGCCGGCGGCCGCGCCAATGCACGTCCCGGCACGCGCCGGAATTACACCCTCGACAATGATGTCTTTTCCATCGGCCGCTCCGGGGAGCGCCGCTCGCAGCCTCGCGTCGTTGTGCTGCGCGGCTCGAAGGCCGAAAAAGCCAAGTTTTGAGGATTGCGGAGGCAGTCATGAACAAACCTGACATGAATTGGTTTTATGGGCTCGTCTTTGTGCTGGCCGCCGCCTTTGCCGCGCCTGCGGCGGCGGTGGAGATCATCGGCGGTGGCGGCGACGAGCTTCAGCTCGAGGTCAGCAAGGGCAAGCTGGTCCGCCTCGATGCGCCGGCGCGGACGGTATTTGTCGCCGATCCCGAAATAGCCGACATTCAGGTCAAATCGCCGCGTCTGATCTATCTATTGGCGCGCAAGCCCGGGCAGACCACTTTGTTCGCCGTCGATGGGCAGGAGCGGGTGCTCGCCAACATCCCGGTCAGCGTCAGCCATAACCTGGGTCGTTTGCGCAAGGCGGTTAAAAGTCTTGTTCCCGGCGCTCAAATTTTCATCGACAGCGTCGAAAGCTCGATTGTCATCGAGGGTGTCGTCGACTCGGCGACCCAGGTCGAGAACATTGTCCGCATGGCGGAAAAATTCCTGCCCGAGGGCGGCACCATTTTGAACCGGCTTGGCGTCGACGCGCCCAACCAGGTCAATCTGCGCGTCCGCGTCGCCGAGATATCACGCGGCGTCGACAAGCAGCTCGGCTTCAATTGGACCATCGCCGGCTCCATCGGCGGCTTGGCCCTCGGCGTCGCCACCGCCAACCCGTTTTCATCGAGCGCCATCAATTCCATCACCTCCGGGGTCAGCAAGTTCGGCTGGAACCTGAACGCGGTGATCGACGCGCTCGAGGAAGAGGGCCTGGTGCAGGTCCTTGCCGAGCCCAACCTGACCGCGACATCGGGCGAAACCGCAAGCTTCCTTGCCGGCGGCGAATTTCCGATCCTGGTTCCCGGCTCCGACGGCACGGTCACCATCGAGTTCAAGAAATTCGGTGTATCGCTGGCCTTCACGCCGACAATTATCGGCAAGAGCCGCGTCAACCTGCATGTCCGCCCCGAGGTCAGCCAGCTTTCCTCGAGCAATGCCGTGACCCTGAACAATTTCCAGGTTCCGTCGCTGACCACGCGCCGCGCCGAAACCACCATCGAGCTGGGCAGTGGCCAAAGTTTCGCCATCGCCGGCCTTTTGCAAAACAATGTGACCCACGATATTTCCAAATTCCCCGGCCTCGGTGACATTCCGGTGCTTGGCACGTTATTCAAGTCGGACCGTTTCCAGCGCGACGAAAGCGAACTGGTGATCATCGTCACCCCCTACCTGGTGAAGCCGGTATCGCAGCAACTGTCGGCCCCGACCGATGGATATGTGTCGCCCCACGATGCCCAGCGTTACAGCGTCGGCGGCGAGAACCGGCGTGCCGCCAACGCCGGTCCGGTCCGCCGCCGGCGCCATGACGGCACCACCCTGATCGGCACGGTCGGTTTTCAGTTGAATTGAGCCCAATTGATAGGAGGTCCCCGATGACCTATCCCGCACTATCCCCCTATATTCGGAAATTCGGCCAAAAATTCGGCCAAAAATTCGGCCTGCTGCTTGCCGTCGCCGCCCTTGCCGGATGCACGCAGAATTTCATCGACGGGCTAGACCGGGGCGCTGAGCGTAAATCGCTGAATGCCACGATGACGCCCGATGGCATCCATTTAACCGTGCCCGGCTGTCCCGACTGGACCAAACCGACGCGCACCAACTATTCGAATTCGGTGCACAGCAATTTCGGCTGTGCCGATGCCACTAATTTCGGGCTGATGGTCGCCGATCCGGCCGATGTCTGGGCCGGGCGCAATCCCGGACCGGCCGACGGAACCTACGCCGCCGGCGCCATCGAGCGGTACCGTAAGGGCGAAACCAAGCCGCTGCTGAGCGGCACCTCGGCGACCGGCGCGACAGAATCCGGCGGCGCCGGGGAAAGCGGCGGGGCTGAAAAATGAGCGCCCTTGCATCGCTCATGCCGCCGGCCGCCAAATCGAAGCCCGGGATTGAGCCTGGGCCGATTTTCGCGGCCATCGAGGACGAGGTCACGCAATCCTGCGTCGCCCGCATCGCCGAGGAATTCGGCTGGTCCGGCGCCGCCGTTACCAGCGGCGGCATCGGCGATTGCATCGAACATTTGAACGGCCGGCCAACCCCCAATTATCTGATTGTCGATGTCTCCGGCGCTTCCGATCCGCTCGCCGATCTCGACCGCCTCGCCTCGATTTGCGACACCGATGTCGGGGTGCTGGCCCTCGGCACCGAAAACGACGTGCAGCTCTACCGCAAGATCGTGTCCCTGGGGGTCAGCGATTATCTGGTCAAACCGGTCTCGGCGGACGAGTTGCGCGGCGCCCTGCGCAAGATGACCAAACCGCCCGTGGTGGATGGTGCGGCTGAATTGCTTAGCCCGACAACGGCCTTCGTCGGCGTTCGCGGCGGCGCCGGCGCATCGACCGCGGCGGTGTCGGCGGCTTGGCTGATGGCGCACCGGTTCGGCAAGAACACGGCGCTCTTTGACTTGGATCTCAATTTCGGCACCGCCGCGCTGATGCTCGATCTGGAGCCGGGCAGGGGGCTCAGCGAAGCCTTGGCCAGCCCCGACCGCATCGACGAGTTGTTTATCGCCCGCGCCATGGTCCGGGAATCGGAAAATCTGATGGTCTTGTCGGCCGAGGAATCGCTCGAGCAGTCGAGCCGGTTGGACAACGGCGCGGTCGCCCGGATGAACGAGCTGTTGCGCGAAGGCTTCGATGAAATCCTTTGGGATGTGCCCCGCCATGTGTTGCAGGACGATCCAAATATCCTGTCTTCGGCGGATCGCGTGGTGGTCGTCTCGGATGCTTCGCTGGCCGGTCTTCGCGATAGCAAACAGATCATCGGCGCGGTGAGCAGCGCCGCCGCCGATGCGCGCATCGTGGTCGCGATTTCCCAAATCGGCCGCTTCAAGGGCGCCGAGGTGGAAAAAGCCGATTTCGAGGCCGCCATCGGGCGCGCTGTCGATCACCTTATTCCCTACGATCCGAAATCGGTGGCGCGCGCCATTGCCGGGGCCGGCACATTGCCGTCGGCGGCTGGGAACGGTCCCGCCGCCCGGGCGCTTCTCGGCCTGGTCAAGGATGTGGCTGGCTTCGACGAGCCGAAAAAGTCAGGCATTTCGGCGATGTTCAAGCGGGGATGAGCGTATGTTCGGAAAACGCACCGATGTGGCGGCGAAACCCGCGAACCAGCCTGAACCCGGGTTCGGTGATGAAGTAGCCCCGCAAAACCAAGTTGTGCCGATTCGGGCGCTGCCGGATTCCCCGGCGCCGAATTTGGATGACGCGGATCGCGTGAGCCAGGTTCAAGGCCCCCAATCACGCGACGATTTGATCGACAAGGCAATTGCGCTGGCGCAGCCGTTCATCGCGGATCGAATTTCCGATACCGAATCCAGAGAGATGGAGCGCGGCGAACTGGCCAAGCGCATCGAAGATACCGTCGTCGAGGCATGTCAGGCCGGCGATCTGGATATCGAAAAACACCAAGTTCGCGACGCCGTTACATTTCTGATCAACGAAACGCTCGGCCGGGCCAAAATCCCCGGAGAGCATGATGCCGCGCCGGCCGCCTTAAGCCCCGTCGACGCCGCCAAGGAAAGGGTGCAGTCGGTTCTGTTGGAACGGATCGATGTCGCCAAGGCCAATCAGATGCCGCGCGCCGAACTGGCCCGGCAGATCGGCGATATCGTCACCGAAATTCTGACCGAGGAGAAAATCCAGCTCAACCTCGCGGAGCAGCGCGAATTGGTGACCGCGCTGCTCAACGACATGCTCGGCCTCGGGCCGCTGGAACCGCTGCTCGCCGACGAGGCGATCAACGATATCATGGTCAACGGCGCCAGGCAGGTCTATGTCGAGCGCGGCGGCAAGCTGGAGCTGACCGACGTAACCTTCCGCGACAACGCCCATGTGATGAATATCGCGCAGCGAATCGTGTCCGCTGTCGGGCGGCGCATCGACGAAACTTCGCCGCTGGTCGATGCCCGCCTTGCCGACGGCTCGCGCGTCAACATCATCATCCCGCCGCTGGCCATCGATGGGCCATCGATCTCGATCCGTAAGTTTTCGGAAAAAAAGATCACCCTCGACGTCATGGCACGGCAGAAAAATTTGTCCGAGGCGATGGCCCGGACGCTCAAAATCGCGGCGCGCGCGCGCCTCAACATCCTGATTTCCGGCGGTACCGGTTCGGGCAAGACGACCCTGCTCAACGCCCTGTCGCAGATGATCGATCATGGCGAGCGGGTGGTTACCATCGAGGATGCCGCCGAGTTGCAATTGCAGCAGCCGCATGTGGTGCGCCTCGAAACCCGGCCGCAAAACCTGGAAGGCGACGGCGAGATTACCCAGACCGAGCTGGTCAAGAACGCGCTCCGCATGCGTCCCGACCGCATCATCCTTGGCGAAATACGCGCCGGCGAAGCGCTCGATATGCTGCAGGCCATGAATACCGGCCACGACGGATCATTGGGAACGATCCACGCCAACAATCCGCGGGAAGCCCTGACCCGGCTGGAAAACATGGTCGCCATGTCCGGCGTCAAGCTTCCCAACGAAGCCGTGCGCGCCCAAATCGCCGGTGCCCTCGACATGATCGTCCAGGTCAGCCGCATGCGCGACGGCATCCGCCGCATCGTTCAGGTTACCGAAGTGGTCGGCATGGAAGGCGAGGTCATCACCACCCAGGATCTGTTCAACTTTAAATTCACCGGCGAAGACGCCGACGGCAATCTGGTCGGAGAATTCGAAAAGGCGGGCCTGCGTCCGGTATTTTCCGAACGGGCCGACTATTTCGGCCTCGGCCAGGCGCTTTTGGAGGCAACCCTCTGATGTCGCCCGCCGAGCTTATCTTTTTCATCGGTGCCCTGGTCACCTTTATCGCCGGCGCTTTCGGGCTCGCCGCCGTTTTCGGCGCGCGCCGCAAGAAATTCAACAAACGCGCCGAAAAGCTGCGGCAACGCCTGAGCGCCCAAGCCGCCGGTGCCCGGGCGGCCGAGCATGGCGATCTGCGCCGTATCGATCCGAAACGCTTTCCGGTGATCGAAGCCATCGTCAACCGGCTGCTGCCGAAGCCGCAAATACTGAGGGCACGCCTGGACCGGACCGGCAAGCGAATTTCCATTGGGGGTTACGCCGGAGTAAGCCTCGCGGTTGCGGCGGCGGCGGCGGTTTCGGCCGCCGCGGCCGCCGGGCTGTCATTGCTGCCCGCCGTTTTTGCCGGGCTGGCCGCGGGCTTGATATTGCCGCACAAGGTGGTTGGCTTTCTTGGCGCGCGGCGGGCAAAAAGGTTCACCAATCTATTTCCCGATGCCATCGATTTGATGGTGCGCGGGCTGAAATCCGGCTTGCCGGTTTCCGAATGCATCGCATCCATCGGAACCGAAATGGCCGATCCGGTGGGCCTGGAGTTTCGCGCCATCGCCGATGCGGTCCGGCTTGGGCAGAACTTCGACGATGCCTTGTGGGCAACCGCCAGGCGCCTGGACACCGCCGACTTCAACTTTTTCGTCATCACCCTCAACGTGCAGCGCGAAACCGGCGGCAATCTGGCCGAAACCCTGGCCAACCTCTCGGACATCCTGCGCAAGCGCAAGCAGATGAAACAGAAAGTCAAAGCGATGTCCTCGGAAGCCCGCGCCAGCGCTTATATCCTGGGATCGCTGCCGTTTCTGATGCTCGCTATCCTGATGGTGCTGAACGCCGATTACGCGATGATGCTGTTCACCGATCCCAGAGGCCATACCGCCGTCGGTGTCGGCGTCGCGATGCTGGTGACCGGGGTCGGCATCATGTTCAAAATGGTGAGGTTCGAGCCATGAGCCTGGGCCAATTGCTACCCGGCGGCATCGGCGTCGAGACCGCGATCATGCTGATGGCGTTTGCGTCCGCTTTTTTCAGCGTGCTTGCCGTCTGGTACGGCTTGATCGCCAAGAATCCGATGCGCGGCCGCGCCCGGGCCCTGGCGGCGCGGCGGGGTGACATGAAAAACGAGCTGATGGCGCCGAAACGCCGGCGCCGTCCGGAACAGACCATGTCGGTGATGCGCGGCGTCATCGCGCGCCTCGATCTGTTGCGCGGAAAATTTGCCGCCGAGGCGGAAAAAAGCCTGACCAGGGTGGGCTGGCGCTCCTCGGATGCGCTGATCGCCTACATCTCGGCCAAGCTGGTCCTGCCGGTTCTTCTTGGCGCCGTCTCTTTTGTCCTGATTTTCCTGTTTGGCATCGGCGATCTGGAGCCGATGATGCGTCTTCTGGCGGTCGTCGCGGCCGCCGTGTTCGGCCTGTTCGTCCCCGATTGGGTGGTTCGCTGGAAAACCGGAAAAAGGCGCAAGGCCATGCAGCGGGCGCTTCCCGATGCCCTCGACCTGCTGGTGATCTGCGTCGAGGCCGGGTTGGGACTGGACGCCGCCCTGGTGCGGGTGTCGGGCGAACTGGGCGGCGGCGCGCCCGAACTGGCGGAAGAATTGAAATTGACGGCGATGGAATTGGGCTTTCTGCCGGACCGCAAGTCGGCGCTCAACAATCTCCTGGAACGCACCGATCTTCCCGCCCTTCGCGGGGTCATCAATACCCTGGTGCAGACCGAAAAATACGGCACCCCGCTGGCCAATTCCCTGCGCGTATTGTCGGCCGAGTACCGCGACGAAAGGATGATGAAGGCGGAAGAGAAAGCCGCCAAGCTGCCGGCGACGCTGACCGTGCCGATGATCGTGTTTATCCTACCGACCCTGTTCATCGTGCTCCTTGGCCCCGCCGCCATTCGCACCATCGACGCCCTGAGCGGGATGTGAGCGGGATGTGAGCGGGCTTTGAGGGGCTGCCGCCGATGTAAACGAGCGCACAGGCAATCGTGTTTCAGAATGTGACGGCATCGCGGGATCCGCCGCCGCATTCGCCGGCGGAGGGCCGCGTGGGGTGGCCCTCCGCCAATCCATTTGGTCGGAATAGACACAATTGCCCGGCGGACTGCCTTACAGGCCGCTAAAACCATTATAAAGCGAAGCTCCCGGATCCAGGTATGATATGGCTTGTACCTAAGTCCGCTTTAACCCCAAAAGCTGACATTTGTGGGGTATGCGCTGAACTTCCGCTTCTGATCCTTCTCGTAAATTTGGTGCCCACAGTTGAGGGGCATTGTCAGGCCACTAGAACAGCGCGCAATCGACGCCCCAACGGCGAGGCAATTCAGTCCAGTAACGCCCACCGTCTGATCCCGCGGCTGGCAAACGCTTGAGCGGGCCGCGCCTACCAGATCGATGAGGAAGTGAGGTGCGCGCGCCCCGCGGTTGACTCGCCGGGAATGATGCGATCCATTGGCAAAAATTTTTTGCCGGTCTGGGTTGACCGAGGACGGGGAAGCGGAATGGAAGTCGACATGCTGGGGATGGCTGTCAAGGCCGCCCATATCATGACCGATCCGACCCGGCTCGCGTTCCTCGGGCTGGGCGTGTTGATCGGATTGGTGCTGGGTGTGATCCCCGGTCTTGGCGGCCTTGTCGGCCTGTCCCTGCTCTTGCCGTTTACCTTCGACATGGACCCATTCACGGCGCTCGCCTTCCTCATGGGCCTGCAGGCGGTGGTGGTCACGTCGGACACCATCCCGGCCGTCCTGTTCGGTGTGCCCGGAACCGTCGGATCGGCGGCGACCATCCTCGACGGCCATCCCATGGCCAGAAACGGCGAAGCCGGACGGGCCTTTGGCGCGGCCTTCACCGCCTCGGTCCTGGGCGGACTTTTCGGGGCACTCCTGCTGGCCTTCAGCGTGCCCATCCTGCGCCCGGTCCTGCTGCTGGTGGGAACGCCGGAGATCCTGGCCTTTGTCGTCTTCGGCCTGTCGCTGGTCGCGGTATTGAGCGGCAGCACGCCGATCAAGGGGCTGGGGGCGGGGTGCATCGGGCTGATGCTGGCCACCACCGGCGATGATTCGCAGACCGGCACGCTGCGTTGGACCTTGGATACGTCCTATTTGTATGACGGCTTCAACGTCGTTCCCATCGCCTTGGGATTATTCGCCCTGCCCGAACTGGCGGATATGGCCATCACCCGGAAATCCATCGCCACCGAGGGCACGCGCGAGCCCAGACGGAACCAGATCCAGGGCATCCTGGACGTCTTCAGGCATTGGTTCCTGGTCATCCGGTGTTCATCCATCGGCTCGGTTCTGGGCGCCATCCCGGGCATTGGCGCCTCGGTCATCGACTGGGTCGCCTACGCGCATGCCGTGAAGACCGAAAAGAACGCAAGGGCGACCTTCGGCAAGGGGGATGTGCGGGGCGTCATCGCGTCGGAAAGCTCGAACAACGCCAAGGAGGGGGGAGCCCTGATTCCGACCATCGCCTTCGGCGTGCCGGGCACGGCGTCGATGGCCCTGCTGCTCGGCGCTTTCGTCATTCACGGCATGAACCCCGGCCCGGATATGCTGACCAAGCATCTGGACGTGACCTACACGCTGGTCTGGAGCATCGCCATCGCCAACATCATCGGGGCCGGGATCTGTTTTGCCTTCGCCGACCAGCTGGCCAAGATCGCCCTGGTGCGCATCGGCATACTCGCTCCGGTGATCATCGCCATCACCTTCGTCGGCGCCTTCCAGGGCTCCAAGGATTGGGGCGACCTCTTCGTGCTGCTCGGCTTGGGGCTCCTCGGCTGGGTCATGAAGCGGCTGCGCTGGCCGCGCCCGCCCTTGATTCTGGGCTTCGTGCTCGGCGATATTTTCGAGAACTCCATGTTCATCTCGATCGAGCGCTATGGCGCGGATTGGCTGTTCCGGCCCATCGTCATGGTCCTGTTCGCGCTGACCCTTTATGGAGTTTTCGCCCCGGCGGTCAAATCCTACCTGGCCAGGCGGCGCGAAAGGCAGGGCCAAGCGGGCACGCGCCTTAAGCTCCAGCGTCCGGATGCCGATACGTTTTTTACCCTGGCCCTGTTCTTTTTCTTCGCCGTGGCGCTTTACGTATCGTCGGGCTGGGATTTCGGTGCCAAGCTGGTGCCCCAGGTGATCGCCTGGACGGCCGTCGGCCTGACCGCCTACCTGCTGATCAGCGGCCTCTTTTTCACCCAGGAGCCGGTCACGCTGATGCCCAAAATCGAAGGTATTTCGGAACTCCAGCCGAAGCCGACGGAAGGGGCGCATTTCGACATCACGGCGGATTACGGCGATTTGCAGCCGGCCACCATTCTGCGCCGTGCCGTGGTTTATTTTTCGTGGTGTTTCGCGTTCCTCGCCGTCGCCGGCATCGTCGGCCTGCTGCCGGCCATGCTCCTCTTCCTGATCGGCTATATGCGCTTCGAGGGCGGCGAGAGTTGGCCCACGACCCTGGCTATCGCCCTCCTCACCTGGATCGTGGCCTATGTTTTGTTCCACAAGATCCTGATCATCCCCTGGCCGCAGGCGCTTCTCGGCGATTGGCTGGGATTCCTGCGTTCCTCCAACTGGTTCAACCTGATGTAAAACAAAAGGAAAGGCGCCCCTCGCGGAGCGCCTCCCGTTGCATATCAATTGACCCGGAACGGACTATTTTTTCTTGAAGCCGAGATAGCCTCTGAGCTTGGCGAGGACCGGCGCCGGTGTGGCAAAAGCGGCTTTTGCCAGTTGTTCGATCTTGGCGCCTGAAATCGGCTCCACCCGCGCCCGTTTGGATTTGGCGTCGGCCAGGAAGGCCGGGTCCTTCATCGTCGCGAAGAAGGATTTGCGCAGCGCCGCCACCCGGTCCTGGGGCACTCCCGGCGGAACCCAGAAACCCATCCCCAGATGCTCGCTGAGTTCAAGGAAGGTCAGCATTTGCTTGTGTTCATTCGATTTGAGCAGATCGCGTAGATGAGGAACATTGGGGAGCGCCGGGATTTTCGGGCCGTATTGCACGAGCTGGAGGATCTTTTTCTCCTTCAGCCACTTCCCCTTCACCGTGGTCCAACCGGTCCAATAATTCATCCGGCCATTAACCTCGCCGGCTTCCATGGCCTTGTTGATGGGCGCGCCGCCCTTATAGCCGCGGATGATCTTGAACTTGGTGCCCAATGTGGCGTTCATGAATTTAGGCAGCAGATAGGTTTCGGACCCGAAACCGGTGGACCCCATGATCACTTCTTTTTTCATCGCACCGGCGATGGTCGTGGCGGGCGACGTGTGCCACACCGTGATCACCGAGGGGCGCGGC
Source organism: Rhodospirillaceae bacterium (assembly GCA_002687515.1). Lineage (GTDB taxonomy): Bacteria > Pseudomonadota > Alphaproteobacteria > Rhodospirillales > UBA2165. The sequence continues at coordinate 15,511 of NZAK01000174.1, read as the reverse complement.
GTCACCGAGCCGAGCCAGATGAATTTGGACGCGTCGAATTTGGCGCCGCGCAAGGTCGGCGCGAGGACCGAAGGCGACAGCACTTCGCCGATGTCGGTGCCGTCTTTCTTGCCCTTGTTATAGACCCAGGCCGCGCCCTTGGTGCCACCGCCGCCGGGACGGAACTGGCAAATGACTTTCGGCTTGCCAGGAATGTGGCTGGCCCAATGTTTAGCCACCAGACGGCAATAAAGGCCCAGCGAGGCGCCGGCGCTGCCCGATACGGTGATCGATACCGTCTTGCCGGAATAAAAATCGGCGGCGCCCGCCGCGTTCGCCGGCTGGCCCAACGGTATGGCGATTGCGCCGGCGAGCGCAATGCCGCTTAAAATCGTGCAACTTTGTTTCATCTTCAATCTCCCTTAAATCGATATTTACGTGTTTACTTTTATAATCGGTCCAAGCGTATCAAATTTTGCCGCCATTGGAATTACTTTTTACCGGCTGCCTCCGGTTGACACGATATCGCCTAATCGAAAAGGTAGCCGAACTTTTCCCATGATTTGCGGATGTGCTCGCGGCTCGCTTTGTTGATCTCCGGGAAATCGTCGCGCCAGTGATAGGGCACGCAGGCGTCGATGATCATGCGCGAGGCGGTGAAGTTGCGCGCTGCCCGGTCGGCGGGCGTGATGCGGGGGTGGGACTGGGCCGCCTTGGCGCCGGTGATCAGGTCGATGGAGACGCCGGGCTCGGCGCGAGTCAGGGCCGCCCAGATCAGTTCCTCCAGATTGGTGACGTCGATGTCGTCGTCGGTAACGATGACCCAGCGGTTTCCGTCCACGCCGACCTGGCAGTGAGAGGCGATGTGGCCGGCCTGTTTGCCGTGGCCGGCATAGCGCTGGCGGATGGAGATGCCGGTGAGCATGCGCGAGCCGCCGATCTCATGGGCCCATACCTCGGCGACGTCCGGCACGCCGGCGGCCTCGATGTTCTTCTTCAAGAGCGCCGAGCGGGTGATGGCGCGGTAGCGTGAGAATTCGTCGGGCAGGAACTGGGGCACGCAGCCCAGCATGATGGGATCGTTGCGGTGATAGATCGCCTTGATCTCGACCACCGGGTTGGTGCGGCCGCGCTCGGTATAGGTGCCGGTCCAGTCGCCGAAGGGGCCTTCCACCTCCTGGCGGTCGCCATGCACATAGCCTTCGAGCACGATTTCGGCATTGGCCGGGAAGGGCAGCCCGGTCAACTTGCCATGTACCACCTTCACCGGCTTGCCGCGCAGCCCGCCGACCACGTCGTATTCGCATGTACCTTCCGGAACATCGAAGCCGCCGACGAAAAACGCCAGTGGATCACCGCCGATGACCATCGCCATCGGCATCGGCTCGCCCCGCGCCATGTATTTATCCAAATGATAGGCCGCATGGCGGCCCGGCAGGACGTTGTGGCCGACGGTGTTCTTGCCTTTCAGCATGATGCGGTAAACGCCAAGATTGACCCAGCCCGTTTCCGGATCGCGGGTGATGTTGTAGCTGCCGGTGCCGATATAGCGTCCACCGTCCTTTTCGTGCCACAGCGGGGTGGGGAAGATTTCCAGGTCCACATCGTCGCCTAGGAGGACGTTTTCCATCACCGGGCCATCGGCCACCTCGACCGGTGGGATCAGGTTGGTGTCATGGTTATAGATCTCGGCAAAGGCGTGGCTGAGTTCCACCTTGTCGAGGCCCGCGGCGAAGCCGAGCGACATGTTCTTGCGCGCGCCCGCAAAAATGTTGACCAGCACCCGAAAGCCTTTGGCAATTCCCGGCACGTCGTCGAACAGGACCGCCGGCCCGTCGTCGCGGTGACTGAGGATCTCAGCGGCCATGCCCATATCCTCCTGCCATGTGGCGCCGCTGACATGGCGCAGTTCACCCAGCCGGTCGGCCTCGGCGATCCAATCGCGGAGATCGTCATAGGTGATGGTGTGGGTGATGTTTCCGCCCGATGCGGCCGGTATGTCAGCGTTCATGTTCTTATTCTCCTCCGCGTTGTGCAATCCCTTGTCAGGCCGTGCCGATATTGGCCGGTTCGGCGCGAGCACCGGAACCGCGCCGCAATATCATCGGCACAACAAAGCCTTGCTGACAAAAGGCGCGGGTGACTAAGCAATTTCCGGAGGACACAGTGTAATTGCGCTAAGGTGGTCACTCTCCCAGTTTAAGCTACGAAGTCTGACATTGATCAGCCTCATCAACCGACATTATCAGCTTTCTCGATAATCGTCAGCGACCAATTCACCACTTCCCCTGGCGCGGCAGCTCAACGAGCGGCCACGCAAGACGTTGGGGTTTGAAACCCCGGCAGAAAGATTTAACGCGTGTGTTGCATCGACCGGTTGAGGCGGCAGAGCCACATGGTGATGTCCGGCTATTCTATTGGCGCATTCTGTCCAACAGGCGCTGGCCGGTTACAGGCTAATTGTCTCTGATATCGGCCAATTGACTCTCTAAGTGGGCTTTAATTTTGTCCGATGGATTATCTTTGCGGATATAATAATCTGCACCGGTATCCAAGTATTTCATAATTTCGTGTTGGTCGCCGACCGTCGTCAGCAAAATAATTTTTGCATCCGAATCGTGATCGGTCATAATTTGTAGAGCTTCCTTGCCCGACATTACAGGCATACGAAGATCTAACAAAACGAGATCAGGTTTTTCTTTCTTAAAAAGCTCAACCCCAGTTTGGCCGTTTTCAGCCGCTCCAATAACCTCGCAATCCAAAGTCTCCAAAAGGGTTCGCATCATTAATATGCAACCGTCATCATCATCAATCAGAATGACCCGCAGTTTCTTATTTGCAGCCATTGATAATTTCCTTTCTGGTCTTCTGATCAATTTATTCTAATAACCGGGCAGTTTGGATTGATGCTCTAAATATCGTAAGCCGGAATTATTTGAATTCGCTATGTCTATTCGACTTATAGGCTATTTTCGACGATATATAAATGTGGAAGATTAAACCCGTGAGATAAATTTGGACATTTGGTTTTTGTTGATAAAAGAATACCCGATTGCTCCGCAGTTTAAGCAAGGAAAAAAGTTTATCGGCTAACCGCCGACACCGGTATCGCCGGTGGTCTTTTCCATAGCGCGCGCCATGATAATTTTCCCTGGCGGTCGGCTACATGTCCGCCGCGTAGTCAAGCAGCGCCTTGAGGGAGGCATCGAAATACCGGTCAATGGCTTTGGCGGCGGTGTCCGCGTCATCCAAGCGGCCTTCGTCGCAGGCTTTCTCCATATCGCGGGAAATCGCCGCCAACCGGAGCAGACCAAAGGTACGCGCGCTGCCTTTTAACGTGTGGGCGGCGATGCTCCGCGCCTCGGCGCAATCTTTGTTCATGTCATCGGCGATCGCGGCCAGCAATTTGGGGGCATTGCCTTCAAACTGGGCGATGAATTCGCTCACCTTGTCCTTGCCGAAATCGGTGCACAACTGCACCACCCGCGCCGGCTCGAACAAAGGTAAATCGGACATGCAGGATTGCGCATCTTCGGCGGCAACCTGCCTGCCGGCCGCGCCCGTTTTATGACTTCCACCGCCCAGCAAATCGTCGACGATTTCGCTCAAAGCATCCGGTTGAACCGGTTTCGGCAGGAAATCCACGGCGCCCGCGGCGATGCACTTGTTGACCGCGTCCACATCTTCAATGCCGGAAACAATGACCACGGGGAAATGCGAAAGCCGAGCGTCATTCTTGATGATGTTCAGCACATCCAAGCCGCTCATGCCGTCCATCACCAAATCGAGAAGCATCAAGTCCGCCGGAACTCGCGCCAACCCTTCCAGGGCTGCCTCGCCGGAACTCGCGGAAACGACGGTGAAGCCGTCGCGCGTCAACCGGTGTTCGATAAGCTTCCGTGACATCTCGTTGTCGTCGACAACGAGTATACGCTTGGCCGAATAATCCGAATTTTCTCCGCCGGTCATTTGCCGCATTTCCGGACATCTTGTGATTGTTCCGCCATGATCCTCCCCGAAGGCGGTTTATTTGGGCGATATTCTAGACAAAGTTGGGCCGGAGGCAATCTGTTAGGCAGAAATCGGGAAGGTCCGCTAATGGGATGGACCGAACCTTTAGAGAATTTGCCGGGAACGTCCGCTCTTGGGTGCAAAGCGGACGTAGATTTTCCGTCGCCTAATGACCGGTTCTAGCCAACACCGGACATTGGCGGCTCAATAAAACCACCATTTTGGCACATCGCGATGCCGGCGGGTGGGAGCCCTCCACCGCATCAGAAGCACTCAGATAGGCAATCTGACGCGACACGGCAAACGACGGTTATTCCCTGAATCTTATCGCCTCAGCCGCTCCTCCCTTGAGCACGGGCAGACCGAGGGTAATAAGAACAAAGATGCCTGTCGCCAGTTTAATGTCCGAGGGTTCCAGTCCGGCGGCGAGACCGAGGGATATCAATTGGTAATAAACGATCGAGCCCAGGAACGGCGCGGCCACCTGACGCCAGACATCCTGGCGGCCGAGCAGGGTTTCACCGATAATAACCGCCGCGAGCCCGTCGATCAGAATACCAAGTCCCATATTCACGTCGGCATAGCCCTGTTGCTGCACCAATACCGCGCCGGCTAAACCGTTTAATCCGTTTGCCATGCCGAGGCCGAAAATCGTATAGGCCCAGGTGCTGATCCCCTGCGCCGAAGCCATGTTCAAATTGGCGCCCACCGCCCGCATGGCCATGCCAATTTCGGTCTTGAAGAACCAGAAAAGGGCCGAACAAACAACCGCCATCATAATGACGAACATGGTGATCATAGGGGCCAGATCGGTACTCGAGCCAACCCAGATTTTTTCCAACAGGTTATCGGCCGAAAACAATGCGACGTTGGATTTGCCCATGATGCGCAGATTAATGCTGAACAGCATCGTCATGACGAGAATGCCGGCCAGTAACGTATTGATTTTGAGTTTCAGATGGATCAGCGCCGTGCAACAGCCGGCGGCAAAGGCGCCGCAAACAGCCAGCAGGGTCGCCGCGAACGGATTAACGCCCGCCACCAATAGGGCCGCGCAAATGGACCCGCCCAAGGGGAAGCTGCCTTCACTGGTTAAGTCCGGAAAGCTCAAAATCCGAAAAGGGATCATGATTCCCGCCGCCACCAAGGCATAGATAAGGCTTTGCGCAAACGTAACTGGCACCAAGTTATAAAAATTGTTGAAGACTTCCATCATCCGTCAATCGTTCCTTTTCCGGCCTTCCTATCCCGGCACTCCTAACTCAGTAATATCTTATCGTCGGTGATATGGAAGCGCTCGACCAGCGATTCGACGTCCAGGGAGGATTTCTCCTCTCCCGATACAGCGAGGCGCAACTGTCCGGCTTCAAGCATAATCAGCCGGTCGCCGTAATCTATGGCGTGCTGCATATTGTGCGTTACCATCAGCGTGGTCAGTCCCGCCGACTCCACCGCCTTCACGGTTGAAGCCATGACGATGCCCGCCGTTTTGGGGTCGAGCGCCGCACAATGCTCGTCCAGCAGCAAAACCGCCGGTTCGGTTATAATGGCCATGATCAGGGCCAGAGACTGGCGCTGCCCGCCCGATAATATCTCGACCTTTGATGTCAGGCGGTCTTCCAGACCCAGGCCCAGGGTCGACAATAGATCACGGTAGGTGTCGCGGCGCAGGCTATTGAGCCCCAAGCCCAGGCCATGACGCTGCCCTCTTAGCACCGCAAGAGTAAGGTTTTCCTCTATCGTCATGGAACTGGCAGTGCCGCCGAGGGGGTCCTGAAACACCCGCGCCACCCATTTGGCCCGTTTGTGAGTGGGTAACGAGGTTAAATCGTGACCATCAACGATAACGGTCCCCGTATCGATACTGATGCCGCCCGCGATGGCATTGAGAAGCGTGCTTTTCCCGGCGCCGTTGCTGCCGATAACAGCCGCAAAGTCACCGGTTCCGAGTTTGAGTGAAAAGCCGTTAAGGGCGGGCCGTTCATTGACCGTCCCCCGGTTAAAAATTTTAACGGCGTCTGTAATTTCCAGCACGATGAAGCGTTCGAACCAGGGGCTCAACGGCCGGAACGGAAAAACGCTCGATAGCGCTTCGGATTCCGGCCATTAAAGCTATTTCACGATGCAATCACAGCCAGCCAGAGAGCTTGGCAGTTTCATGCCAAGGGCTTTTAGCCGCTTTCCACTGATAAAGCCCTGATGAGCTTCGGCTTTGGGTTTAACCGGGGCCATGGCGGAGGCGTCACCTCCTTTTAGGATGTTGACCGCTAGACCGGCGGTGATGCCGCCGATGCCCGACCAATCCACGGTGTAGGAGGCCAGCGTTTGATGCGCCTTGGTCGAAGTCGGCGAATAATCGATAACCGGAACCTTATTGCGGCGGGTTACCGCGACCAGTGCCGGTACGGCCGGGCTGATCAGGTTCGATGGCAAGACAAAGACCGTATCAACCTTACCCATTAAGGATTGCACACGAACCGGAATGTCGGAGGTCTTATCGACGCCTACCTTGGTAACCGAAAATCCGTGCTTCGGCGCCATCCGCTCCATGGTTTTGACCAATGACGCGTCGTTGGCTTCACCCGGATTAAAAGGCACGCCGATTTTTTTGGCGGTTGGCAGCAGTTTCCGCATGAAGGCGAAGACGCCGTCCATGTCCTGCAGATCCGATGCGCCGGTAATATTGTTGCCGCCTTTGGACCAAGATGGTGTCAAACCGGCGGCGACCGGATCGGTGACGGCGGTGAATACTTGAGGAATACCTTTATCAGCGAACATTTTTTTGCCCGCTTGGCTCACCGGTGTGGTGACTGTGATGACCAATTTTGGTTTACCAGCCTGAATTTTTGCCAGGGCTTGGGGCAGCAGATTGGGCTTGAAGCTGGCATGGGTATAGGTATAGACGACATCTTTACCTTCGCTATAACCACGCTTTGTCATGCCGTCCTTGAAACCTTTAACGACGGCATTCAGAACAGGGTGTGGGCCAAAATTCGCGATGCCGATTTTGATAGGCTCGGCGGCGGCTTGGGCCGCGAAAAAGGATGTGCTGGCGATCAGAGCCGCGAATAAATGAAATTTCATCTGAAGATCCCCCTTGGAATAGGTCCAAATTCCTCTGCCGGACCAAACCGGCAGCCATGTTTACCGGAAGATGACGACAAACGCCGCCGCCACAACCGTTTGTATGGCAGCCTATAGACCGATTAGTTGACAGTCGAGGATAAATGCCCATGTCAGCTCTGGGATGCCGCCTCAATCGGTCGATGCAACACATGCATTAAATCTTTCTGCCGGGGTTTCGAACGCCAACTTTTTGCGGTGGTATGGAAATGGATTGATTTTCTGCCTGTGGCAAATGTCCGCCGTCTAATGTCCACAGATTGCCAAATGCCGACATCGGATGGAGAGATTTGATCAAATAGCGTAATGTAGGGGGCGGAAAACAGAATTTCCACATCCCGGATCAACACCCTGCAAGGAGGATCTTCTAGAATGCCGATCACTCAAGTAATCGGACCCAAAAAACGTCCAGACGGAACATCGCTGCCCATTTCAGGCGCGGTACAGGCCGGTGACTTTTTGTTTCTGTCCGGACAATTGGCGATGAACGCCGAACGCCGGATCGAGGGCCAGGATATTGAGGCCCAGACCACGCAGACCCTGGAGAATATCGACGCCACGCTTGCCGAAGCCGGGCGCAGTAAGGCCGATATCGTCAAAGCCAGCGTCTGGCTGACATCGACCGAAGACTTCATGGGGTTTAACCGCGCCTATGCGAAGTTTTTCGGCGATCTGCCGCCACCGACACGCTCGACGGTTTGTTCGGCGCTGATGGAACCGAGCGCACTCATCGAGATCGAGGTTCTCGCCTACGTCGGCGATTGAATGAATAGTTGTGTCGGTTTTCCCGGCGCAGCTAGGTAATGACGGAACGCATCCTTCCCAGATGGTCACGTTCGCTCGGTTACCGGCTTAGGATCCGGCCATCGGCACGGTACGGCCTTCTTCTGCCAGATCCTCTTCGATGTGCTCGGCGTAGTGCTTTTCCATCACGTCGCGGTCGGCGTTCATGTGATCGGCGTACATTCGGCCGGGCGGTGGAAAAGTGCCATCGGCGATGCGGGCCTCGGGGTTCCAGATATCGGCACGGATCAATGCCTTGCCGCAATGTAGAAAGGCTTCTTCGACGTGGACCACAATGGCCGAGGCGGGTTCCTTGCCGTTGATCGCCAGCGGCTCCAGGATTTCGGGGTCTACGGTGATCGCCGCCTTGCCGCGGATTCTTAAAGTCACCTCCATCCCCGGCACCAGGAACAGGATACCGATCGTGGAATTACGCAGAATATTCTGCATCGAATCGACCCGGAAGTTGCCCTTGCGGTCGGGAATAATCAGGGTGTTGTCGTCGGCCACCGTGACAAAGCCCGGATCGTCCCCCCGGGGCGAGACATCCCCGTCGGTCCCCAGCATCAGGATCGGTGAATGGGCGATGAAGTTGCGGCAATGCTCATCCAGGGCGTAAAGGGTTTTTTTCACCGGCGTGCCTTTCGGCGCCGGATAAATCTCACGCAAGGCGTCAACCGATTCAACGGCAAATTCAGTCATTTCTACGTCTCCTGATCAACCACGTGCTTTACTCAGACCATCTGTTTAAGTTCCATTCTAGCCGAAGTTGGTCTGGTGGCAATGGATTGAGATGAAAACAGCTATTGTCTCGTTTGGGTGGCCGCCTCAACCGTTTCGGAGACAGGAGCGAGCGATGGCAAGATTTCGGAACGAAAAGTCGCTACAAAAACTCACCTCAATTCACTCTTCTGTCGACGATCACTTCAATCTTGAACGTCATCTTTACGACCGTAAAACTTTCAAACTCAATCGTAACGCCACTCTTGCCGAGTGACGTGAACATGCCGCCTGAGAAGCAAAGAATTGGGGCTTTCTTCGTCCCACGCAATTTTCTCTGACAAAAGCCGTAGTCGATGTGCGGATTTTACTGCTATCTTTGTTGCCGGATCAAAGAGGTATCGCGGAAAACCCGGCTGATTGGAGTGGTCATGAGCGGAAAGAATGACTGGCACGACTTGGTGTCCCAGCCCGAATACGAGATGGTGCTGGAAGAAGACGTCTGGGTGAACATGCGCGACGGCGTTCGTCTGTGCGTCGACATCTACCGACCCAAGGCCGAGGGAAAATTCCCGGGGCTTCTGTCGCTCTCGGCCTACGGCAAGGCGGCGCAAAAGGTTCCGACCAATCCCGTGTTCCAGACGTCGGATTACATCATCGGCAGCGGCGGACACGAGTGCGGTGAACAGAACTACTTCGTGCCGCGCGGCTACGTTCACGTCATTCCGGATGTGCGCGGGGTCGGCCGATCCGAAGGCGAGTTCACCGCCGATCTATCGCAGGACGGGCACGATCTGATCCAGTGGATGGGAGAGGAGGACTGGTGCAACGGCAATGTGGGAATGATGGGGATGTCGGCCTTCGCCATTTCCCAGTTCAAGGTCGCGGCCGAACACCCGTCCCACCTCAAGGCCTTCGCCCCGTTCGAGGGACTGACCGACTGGTACCGCCACCATTATTACCATGGCGGCATCCTGAACTACCTGTTCACCAATTCCTTCGCCCGGCTGCATCCCATCCGCAGGCATGGGAAGCCCGCCTACCCCAGCCTGTTTAGCGAGGACGAACTGCGGGCCAAGGTCGAGGAGTTGCAAAAGAACCCCGACATCCTGTGCCTTCCGTACCTGTACATGGCGACGGAAGCGCCCGAAATGAATCCGGTGGTGTTCGAGCTTATGCTCCACCCCCACGACTGCGACTATTACCAGAAACAGTCTCCCCACGCGAAGTTGGGGAGCATCGAGATTCCGGCCCTGCTGGGATCGCGCTGGAACGGCGCGCCGATTCATCTGCCCGGGGCCATCGACGCCCTTGAAAACCTGGGCACGCCGCGCGACGACATGAAGTTCATCATGGCGCCGTCGGACCACTACGGAGGCATGGACCGGCCGTTCCACGAAATCCAAGACATCGTCCTCAGGTTCTACGACCATTGGCTGAAGGGCAATGACACCGGAATGATGGATGAACCGACGTTTCTGTTTTTCATCCCCGGAATCAACACCTGGCGCCAAGAGTCTGAATTCCCCCTGGCCGAGACCAAATGGAAGAAGTTCTATCTCCGCGAGGACGCCAAGCTGTCGCTGGATGCGCCGCAATCCGGGGAACAGCCGCAAATCTTCGAGAGCAACCCCTGGGCCAATCCGATGGAAGGTTTCGGACGGGCCGACATCCTGGCCAAGGCCGATCCGGTCCCAAAAGTCATCTACGAGTACGGACCCCTGGCTGAAAACATGGAAATCACCGGCCCTCTCGCCCTCTACTGGAACGCCGCCATCGAGAGCCGAGGCGTTCTGACCAACAATCCCAGGTCACCCGAACCGACGGTCCTGGAACCGGTCAGCAACGACACCGACTGGTATCTCGAGATTTACGATATCGATGTTGACGGTGCCGAGCGTTGCGTCGCCGAAGGTTGGCTCAAGGCCTCCCATTACGAACTCGACGAAGCCAAGTCGAAGCCCTACCATCCCCACCACCCACACACCCGAAGCCTGCCGATCGAGCCCGGTGAAGTCATTCTCTACGCCAGCGATTTGCGGGTCATGTCCAACGTGTTTTTGATGGGCCACAAGATCAGACTTGAAATCTCGGCCCAGGATCAGGTCCGGGCCCTGTGGTTCCACGTGCCCCACATGGCGCACGTCACGCACACCATCTTCAGCACCGCCGAAAAACCGTCCTATCTCCTCTTGCCGGTGATCCCGAAAGGCCATCAAGGCGCCGGCGAGCCGGACGTGCTTCCCTTGGGGCCTTTCCGCATTCCGAAATTCCGGCGGCCGGATTGACGCGTGGCGGGATGAATGGCGGGATGACTGGAATGGTCTTCGCACTGGGTGTGGACATCGGCGGGACCTTTACCGATGCCGTGGCGATCAGCGGCGAGGGCGCGGTATTCACCGGCAAATCGGATACGACGCCGGACGATCCGTCGGACGGGGTGATCGACGCGCTGGGTAATCTGGCCGGCCATGTCGACATGTCGCTTCCCGATCTGCTTGGCCAGACCATCTTTTTTGGTCATGGCACCACGGTCGGCACCAATTCGCTGATCAACAAGCGAGGCGCCAAGGTCGGCCTTGTGGTCACCAAGGGGTTCGAGGACACGCCGTTCATCCAGCGCTCGGTCGGGCGGATCGCAGGCCTCAGCGAGATTCAGATCAAGAACCAGGTCGTCCTGCGCCAGCCCGAATTCCTGCTTCCGAAAAGCGCGGTCAGGGGCGTCGCCGAACGCATCGATTGTTTCGGACAGGTCGTCGTGCCCCTGGATCGGGACGAGGCCCGACGCGCCGCCGAGTCGCTGATCGGCGCCGGTGCCGAGGCCATCGCCGTCTGCTTTCTTTGGTCTTTCGCCAACGATCAGCACGAGCACGAGGTGAAGGAGATCATATCCGCGATCGATCCGGGCGTGATGGTCAGCATCTCGTCGGAATTGATTCCGAAAATGCGCGAGAATGCCCGACTGAATTCGACCGTCATCAATTGCTTCGTCGGCAAGCGGGTGGTCCATTATTTGGCCCGCCTTGAACAGAGGCTGGCCGATTTGGGATTGGCCACCCCGGTCAACGTCATGCAGGTCTTCGGCGGCCTGACCGATATGAACAACTCGCAACCGATCTGCACCATCGATTCGGGCCCGGTGGGAGGCGTGATCGCGGCTAAATTTCTTGCCGAGGAGATGAACCTGCCGAACCTGGTCACCACCGATGTCGGGGGAACGAGTTTCGACGTCAGCGTGATCCACGGTGGCCAGGAGCAGATGGCCAAGGAATATTTCGGCGCCACCGGCGTCATGGACCGCTATGAGGTCTCGATCCCCCGGGTCGATATCAAATGCATCGGAGCCGGCGGCGGAACCATTGCCCGTTACAACCCCATCAGCCGCACCATCAAACTCGGTCCCGACAGCGCCGGAGCCGACCCGGGGCCGGTCTTTTACGATGCCGGCGGCACCGAGCCCACCCTTGCCGATGCCTGGGTGACCCTCGGATTGATCAATCCGGACAACTTTCTCGGTGGACGGCGGCAGGTTTATTCGGCCAAATCGGTCGCGGCGATCGAGACGAAGCTGGCGCGGCCGGCGGAGATGTCGACCCAGGAGGCGGCGTCCGCCGTCGTCGAACTGGCGAACAACACCATGGCCGACGCGATAAGGGAGCAATTGGCCGAACGCGGTTACGATCCGCTCGACTTTTCGATCCTGGCGTTCGGAGGGGCGGGCTGGCTGCATGCGACGTCCTACGGCCGGATCATGGGCATCGAAAGAATCATCCTGGCCCGCAACGCGAGCGTTTTTTCGGCCCTCGGGATCGCCTTGGCGGACATCGTCCACAAGCATGCGCAATCGGCGGTGATTATCGAGCCCATCGGTCGGGACGCGCTGATGGAGCCGATCGACACGATCCGGCGAAAGCTGGAAGGCGAGATGCACTCCTATGGCGATTTCATCGGCGACGTATCGTTCAGTTTCGGCGTCGACATGCGATACCGAGGCCAGATTCACGAGTTGACCATCGCCCTTTCGGACGACGATTTCGACAGCCCGGACATCAACGAAACCTTGAAGCACCGGTTCTCGAAACGCTACGAAGAGGTCTACGGAAAAGGATCCGCCTACGAACGGGGCGGTGTCGAGATTATCGCCGTCATCGGACAATCCCTCGGGCAAACCGTCAAACCCTCGATGCGCTCAAGCTTCGAGCCGGCCCCGGAAAGCGGCCGGGAAATGAGCCCGACGGCGTATCGCGAGGTATTCCTGGATCATGAATTTCACCAGGTGGGCATTATCGAAAGCTCTCTAACGAGCCCGGGGGCACGGATCATCGGACCGGCGATCATCGAGGATCCGGTGACCACGGGACTGGTCCTGCCCGGACAAACAGCGGTGGTCGACAACCTGTTGAACATCCATGTCTTCGAGGGAGGCAGGACCGATGTCTAGTAGCCCAGAAGCGCCGATCGAGCAGATCATGCAAGACATCTGCTGGGAGGTCCTGACCCCCATCGAACGCCTGGACGTCGAGATCGACCCGGTCAAATACGAGATTGCCGTCCATAGGATTGCGGCCATTCTTCGGGAAGGCTGTTACGCCTTGGTCCGCACCTCCGGCTCGCCCATCGTCACCGAGGTCGGCGAATACATGTTTGCGATCTTCGACGCCGAAGGCAATGCCGCCTATGTCACCGCGGGGGTGTTGCCCCATCTGGTCGGGACCGAAGGTGGCGTCAAATTCATTCGCAGGATGTTCGCTGACGATATTCTCGATGGCGATCAGTTCATCATCAACGATCCCTACATTCTCGGCATCCATACACCGGACGTCATGGTGGCCAAGCCGGTATTCCACCAAGGTGAGCTGCTCTGCTGGATCGGCAGCTTGACCCACAGCACCGACATCGGCGCCAAGGACCCGGGCGGCGTCGCCGATTCGACGGACATCTTCCAGGAAGGAATCCGGCTGCCCGGTCTCAAGATCGTCCGGCAGGGTCGGCGGGCCGAGGAGGTGTTTCGATTGATCAAGCGGGGCGTCCGCAACCCCGATATCATGGAACTGGACGTCAGCTCGAAGATTGCCGGCAACAATGTCGTGCATGGGCGAATCGACGAAATGATCGCCAAGGAAGGGTCGTTGTTCCTCCGCCATCTCCTGCAAAAGATGATCCAGGAAACCGGCGACCAGGCGCGGGCCAGGATAGAGAGCATTCCGGACGGCACCTGGAGGAACCGGGTGTACGGAGATCATACCGGCCTCGGCTGGCGACTGATCTGGTCCGATATCGTCGCCACCAAATCGGGCGGCATTATCCACATCGATCTGTCCGCCTCCAGTCCGCAACAGCCGGGACCGGTCAATACGCCGCTGGCCGGGAGCATCGGGGCAATCTTCTCGGTTCTGGTGTCGACCATCTTCTGGGACTTGAACTGGAACAAGGGCATCGTCGAATGCGTGCGCGTTACCGCACCGCACGGTTCGATGTTCAATCCGATCTACCCGGCGCCCGTCTACGGGTCGCCGCCGACGACGGCTTCCCTTCTGGCCGGAAACGTCACGCGGATCATCTCCGAGATGTCATTCGCGGCGGGCTCCGAAAGCAGCGTCTGCGCGCCCTGGATGAGCAGCCAGTACGGGCTGTTCATGGGAGGAAAGACCCAATACGGAAAGTTCGATGCGACCGCGACCTTCGACGCCAACGGCGGCGGAACCGGCGCCACGCTGATCGCCGACGGGGACGATACCTCGGCCTTCATCCTCGCGCCTGGCGCTATGATGGCCGATGTGGAAAGCTACGAGGCCCGCTTCCCGCTGCTCTACCTGTTTCGTCGCAAGCGCCGGAATTCGGGCGGCTATGGCGAATTTCAAGGCGGCCTGGGAGGCGAGGCGGGGGTCATGGTCCACGGAACCGACAGGTGGGGGGTCGGGTTCCGGACCATCGGCCACAAAGTGGTTTCCACGGTCGGAATATTCGGCGGCTATCCAGCCGATAGCTCCCTGAACGGCTATGTCTTTCGCCCGCGGTCTCGAGCCTCCGGCCTGTCGGTCGGGGATTTGAACGAGCTTCTCTGGGTTGACGATTTGTTGAACCAGCCCGGCATCAAGGTCACCGAGGCGATCGTTCGCCCGTCCGAGCTGTCCGAGGGCGACATCTACTTCCATCGCTGGACGGGTGGAGGCGGTTGCGGGGATCCCCTGAAACGGAATCCGGAACGGGTGCGCGCCGATTTCGAGGATGACAAGTTGACCGCGAATGCGGTGACCGAGATCTACGGCGTCGTGCTCGCCGACGGGACGGTCGATCATCTCGCCACCACCCGCGCTCGTGATGCCATCAGGAACCTCCGGAAAAAGGAATCGACCACCGGCCCAAGCGGAACCGGGCCGGATCGCGGAAACGACTGCGAGCCGCCGCCGGATTCCGCCGATGGGCACCTGTCCTGCCTGACATGCTCCGCCTCGATCGAAAATCCGGCCCGCCGGGATCGCGCCGCAAAGGAGCTGCTGCATTCCTGGGTCGACGCGGAATGGATGTTTTATCGGGAATACTATTGCCCGAAATGCTGGTCCCTGGTCAGGGTGGAACCGAGGGGAATCTGGCCGAACCCGCCCGGTTGAGGCGGCATCATAAGCGGACCTGCCGGACCGTACGTGGCTGTGCCATATCAGGGATGTGCTGACAAACATCCGAGAAACCATCAAAATCCGCTCCCGGAGACGATGCTAGATTGGTATGGTCGCCAGATATGGAATATGCCCGGAAAATATCTAGTGGCCTGTATCATCTAATTTGCACCCCTTCGGGCGGCGCTGCAAGGTTTTCGGCGAGGAGCGCGCCGCACCGTGGTGCCAATCCACCACAAGTGGTGCGCGACGACGACCGGGAGCCTTGCAACGCCGCC
>NZAK01000173.1 GCA_002687515.1 Rhodospirillaceae bacterium | reverse complement strand
CGATGATGAAAGAAGCCGCTTACATGGGCTGTGTGATGTGCGAAGGGGTGTGCCCGGTGGGTGCGGATTTTGACAGGTTTTCAAAATATGTTGAGCCACCGACCGAGCCGGTTGAGGAAACGATGCGATGACAATCCGCGATGAGTTGTTTGCCTATGCCGAAGATATTGGCGCCGATACCATCGGCGTTTGCTCGGCGGAAGCGTTTGAAGCGCTGGTTCCCAACCGGCAGAAGCCGTCGACCACGGTGCAAAACATGAAAAGTATGATTGTCTTCGCCCGGCACATGCTGGCCGGCGCATTGACCCATGACAGCCAGCCCTATCAGGGAATGAACTCGCATTTGGCCGCCTTCGAAATTGACGAGCTTTCCCATAAGATCGCCAGGTGGCTGGAAGACCGCGGTGCCCTCGCCGTGCCGGTGCCAAACGAAGCCGTGTTCACCGATATCGATAAGAAACCGGCGGGTTCGCTCGATTTCAAATGGGTGGCCGAGGCTGCCGGCATTGGCACCGTCGGTCTCGATCTGAATCTGCTGACACCGGATCACGGACCGCGCGTCTATCTGGGCGTCGTCATGACCGACAGGAAAATAGAGCCAACGGCGCCGCTCGAACGAGACTTGTGCCCCGGTATGTCGTGTGGCCGCTGCGCCGTTATCTGCCCGACCCAAGCCGTGCCCACGGAGGCTCCGTTGGCGGATGGCGTGCGTGACTATCGGTATCTCCAGAAAAAACGTTGCTCCTTTGGCGCTTCGCGCATCGGCGCCCGCTCGCTGATCATGAATTTGCGCGCCGCCGCCGCGGCGCCCCACGACATCGACACCGATGCGGCCATCGATAGCCTTTACGTGCGCGACTTCTGGCAGTCCCTCAATTCCAAGGCCGGGGCCTTCGCCGCCTGTTTCGAGTGCTGGTATATCTGTCCAATCGGTAAGAAGGATTTCAAACCGATGTACAGGGCGCCGACCCGGAAAAACGATTTGCCCAAGGGCAGTGTCGAACACATCAAGGAAGACGGCGTGCACCGGGTTATTCATCGCGGGCCGCCGGAGGAGCGGCGGCATGAATATGAACGAGACCGCGAACTTGCCAACATCCTCAATATCGATGCGATTCCGAGGCAATAGATATGAGCGAAGACATCAAGCCGGCGCTGCGCAAACAGGCCGCCGATTTCGGCGCTGATCTGGTCGGTTTCACGACCATTGAATGCTTGAAGCAGAGTGCGGATGTCGCGGAAACCTGGGACAATCCTTTCGCGCACGCACCGCACCTTCGATCGATGATCGTGCTTGCCATACGCCTGCCGCTCGGTGTGGCGGGCGCGGCTGACGAAAAAGCGATTCAAAATGCCGGCGGGATCAGCGCCCATAGAATTGAAAGCATTGCCCGTAAGTTGGCCTACGATATCGAACGTGGCGGGGCTCTTTCGTTAGTCGTCCCCGGACTGGTTACCGATTATCAATCATCGAGCACACTCGAATTCACGCCCGCCGGGCAGGGATCAAAACTGTTGCGAGCCGCTGCCGTGGTCGCCGGCTTAGGCACACGGGGCCTCAATAATATGCTGCTGACGCCGGAATTTGGGCCACGCATATTCCTCGGGGCCGTGTTGACGAACCTGGAGCTGGAGCTGGACCGGCAATTGCCGGATGAACTTTGTCCGGGTCTCGAGGAATGCGGACGCTGTGCCGCTATTTGTCCCGCCGAGGCCATACCACGGCAGGCACCCAAGGGCGCATCGGTCACGGATATTCGGAACCTCGACGAGGCGGCCTGTGCCACCCACGCGCAACCCTACGGCGTTGACAAATTTGTCGATCATCTGAAATTGATCTTCGCATCAAACACGGCGGAACAGCGCAACCAATTGATCCGAAGTCAGACAACCGCCGAACTTTGGCAAAATGTAACGGTCTTACGGCATGCGGCGATGACCGGTTGTCAGAAATGTTGGCAGGCCTGTCCGGTAGGCGCCGATTATGACAGGCTGGCGACCTCACCGCACCGGAAAGATGAATTTCCTATTGGCGTCTAGATCGGCCGCGCTGGAAAGGAAAACCTTACTTTTGTCTGGGATTTGGGTAAAGTTGGTTTCGATTTGAAGGATTTCCGGGAAATATCGGTCAATAGAATAAAGACTTAAGTGCTTTATCGGGGGTGAAATGGTTGTCTTCTATCGGCGCATGCCGCGCTTTGATTATTTCAAAGCAAAAAGTTTTGACGAAGTTGTCGACTTGTTGAATTCGGGTGAACCCGGTCAGTACAAAGTATTCGCCGGCGGCACCGATCTGATGGATCAGTTGAAACAAAGAAAGATCGATATTCCGGAAACGGTTATCGATCTGAAAGGCCTTGCCGAACTCGACTTTATCGATTTCAACCCGTCATCGGGATTGCGCATCGGCGCCTTGACCACGGTTACCGATGTTGCCGGCTCGGAGGTCATCAACAGAAATTATTCCACCCTCGCCGATGGCGCAAAGGAGATCGCTTCCGCCCAGATCCAGAACCGCGCGACCGTCGCCGGCAATATTTGCAACGCTGTTTCTTCCGCCGACTCGGCGCCGCCGTTGTTGGCGCTGGGAGCCGAGGTCGTATGCGTGAGCGGGGAAGGCGAACGGACAGTTAAGATCGAGAACTTCTTCACCGGGCCCGGTAAAACCGTTCTAAATCCAAACGAACTGGTTAAGGAAATCAGATTGCCGGCGCCGACCGGACATTCGAACAGCGCCTATTTGAAATTAGCGCCGCGCGGACGCATGGATCTCGCCTGGGTTGGCGTCGCCGCCTGGGCCGAAATCGTCGATGACGTCGTGCGCGATATCCGGATTGGATTGGGAGCCGTCGCGCCAACGCCGATACGCGCCTTTGCCGCCGAAGACATGCTGCGCGGCGAGCCGATCGGTTCGGCAATTATCGAAAAGGCGGCGCGCGCTGCCGCCGGCGAAACATCGCCGCGCGCCGATAGTTTCCGGGCCGGATCGGAATACCGGCAAATGATGGTCGAAGTGCTACTGAAACGAACGATCGAGCGGCTTGCGGAACCGAGAATTGCCGCCTGAGGAAAAGTTAAATGGATAACATTACATGCAATTTTGTCGTTAACGGCAGGGCGGAGCAGATCTCTTTCCCTCCCAACCGGACCCTCCTGCATATGCTACGCGAGGAGCTTTCGCTTAGCGGCGTCAAGGAAGGATGCAGCCATGGGGAATGCGGCTCCTGCAACGTTATTCTCGATGGTAAACTGGTCAATGCCTGCCTGATCCTGGCGGCCGAGGCCGACGGCATGGAAATTCTGACCGTCGAAGGGCTGTCCGATGGCGAAAAACTGCATCCCATCCAGCAGGCTTTCGTCGATGAAAGCGGCATGCAATGCGGCGCTTGCACGACGGGCATGATTCTGTCGACCAAAAATCTGCTGGACGCAAATCCAGATCCGAGCCGTCAACAGATCAAGGATGCGCTGGCCGGTAATTTTTGCCGCTGCACCGGCTACGCCAAAATATTCGAATCCGTCGAAGCCGCCGCCCAAAATATGAAGGGAGGCCAGCGATGACCGATCAATCGGTAAAATCAGGCGACAATTGGCCGAATTTAATCGGCAAGCGGTTTCCCCGCGTCGATGCGGTGGAAAAGGTCAACGGCGACGCCAAATATGCCGCCGACTATGACCTGGCGGGACAGCTATGGATGAAGGTGCTGCGGTCACCGCATGCGCACGCAAAAATCATCAATATCGATTGCGGCAAGGCGCTGGCCTTGCCGGGTGTCAAGGCGGTGGTAACCGGCAAGGATTTCAATGGCTGGTCCTGGGGTTGGGGACCGACCACCCGTGATGAGACGCCCTTGGCCGATGAAAAGGTTCGTTATTTTGCCGAGGGCGTGGCGGCGGTCGCGGCCGAGGATGAAGAAACTGCCGAGGAAGCGTGCGCTCTGATCGATGTAACCTATAAAGAATTGCCGGGCGTGTTCGACGCCGAAGAAGCCATGCAAAATGGCGCCCCTCAGGTTCACGACTACGTCGAGAACAATCTCAGCTGGGATTTCCATATGGATTACGGCGATGTGGAAAAGGCATTCGCCGAAGCCGATCTGGTGCGCGAAGACCGGTTTGAAACGGGCCGCACCCTGACCGGCTTTCTCGAACCGCCCGCCGCGGTCGCCCAGTTCGATAGCACCGGCATTACCATCTGGGCGGCCAAGCAAAGCCCGTATTTTATTTATCGCCAGTTGGCGTCCTGCTTCAAATTGCCGCTGAGCAAGGTCAGGGTTATCCAGCCCTATGTGGGGGGCGGCTTCGGCGGCACCAAGAACGATTCCACGGCCGGCGATTTTTGCGCCGTTATGCTGGCCAAAATGACCAAGCGCCCGGTCAAGTTCGTCTACAACATGGAGGAAGTGCTGACCACCTGCCGCCGCCGCCACAATATGATCGTCGATTGCAAGATGGGCATGAAAAAGGACGGTACCATCACGGCGGTGCAGACCAAGGTGATTGCCGACGGCGGCGCCTATACGGCGATCGGCCCGTTGACCATGTATCTGACCGGCATCATGACGACGCTGCCCTATAAGCTGGATAACTATAAACACGACGCCTACCGGATATTCACCAATAATCCGGTGAGTGCCGCGATGCGCGGCCACGGCGTTGCCCATACCAGGTTTGCCGCCGAAATTCAGATGGAAAAAATGGCCGACGAACTGGGTATCGATCCGATCGAGGTGCGCATGAAAAATGCCATCGAAGCGCCGCATGAAACAATTAATGGCATTACCGTCGATACCTGCGGACTGAAAGAAGGGTTGGAGATCGTTGCCAGCAGCATGGCCTGGAAAGATCGGTCGAAGAATGAAAAACAAGGGCCGCTGGTGCGCGGTGTCGGCGTCTCCGGCACCTCGCATTTGGGCGGCGCCCGGCAAAGGGGCCACCAGTCCTGCGCCGCCATCGTTCGGCTGTGCGAGGACGGTACCGTCAATTACATGACCGGCGCCAGCGATGCCGGACAGGGATCGGATACGGTTTTGGTCCAGCTTATTGCCGAGGAGCTTGGCCTGGCGATGGAAGATGTCACCATCCAGCGCGTCGATACGGCGGTGACGCCGGTCGATAACGGCAGTTACGGCAGCCGCGTGACTATTTTGGCCGGACAGGCGGCCCAGGAGGCCGCCCGCGACGTCAAACGCCAGCTCGCCGAGGCCGCCGCCAAGCTCTGGCAGGTGGATGCGGATAAAATCCTGTTCATCGACCGCACTGTTTTTGTCGACGGCGATCCCGATAAATCGATGCCCTTCCGGAAACTGACGCAGACCGCCTGCTATTCGGAAGCCGGCGCCGTGATCATGGGGAAGGGCTATTCTCAATATGGCATAGAAGAAATGGATTTCGAAAAGGGCTATGGCAATCCCGGAGTGAATTACAGTTTCACCTCGCAGCTTTCCGCCGTCGATGTCGATCTCGAAACCGGCATCGTCAAGGCCAGGGATTTTCTGATCGCTCACGATTGCGGCAGGCCGCTGCACCCGGTGAATGTCGAGGCTCAGACCCAGGGCGCCGCCTCGCAGGGGTTGGGACAAACGCTTTATGAAAATTTCAAAATGAACCAGGGGCGCACCATGAATCCGACCATGGTCAATTACATGATGCCGCTGTCGACCGAACATCCGGATTTCGAGTTGCACGATATCATTACCGATGATCCGCATGGCCCCTTCGGCGCCAAGGAGGCGTCGGAGGGTTCCATCATTTCGACGCCGCCCTCGATCATCAGCGCCATCCATGACGCCACCGGTATCTGGTTTACCAAGCTGCCGGTAACGCCCGAAAAAATTGTTCTCGCGCTAAAGAATAAAAAAGAACGCGGGAGTTCCCGGGACTGAAATACCCGGAACAACGAAAGTGAATAATTGAATCCCCGTTCGACGTTCTCAATCGCCGTTTTTCTAGAGCGGTTCCGGCGGCTACGACGGTGAATCTTGGATTTGGCGGCCGCGAAACGTAAGGTTACCTTGGGAATATGGGATTAGAGGGAAAGTCATGACCGAAAAGAACGGCAAGGAACTTTACGCGGAGCGCGAACAGCGCATCCAGGACAACATCGAGTTGAAGGAAACCGACCGGGTTCCTTATACATTTTTTTCCCATTTCTGGTCGGCGACCCTAGCCGAGATGACCTTCGAAGAAGCGATGTACGACTATGACGGCTACAACGGCGCCATGCGCAAGACCTTGGAGGTCCTGCAACCCGACGACTATGCGATGACCCAAATCTTCATCAGCTTGGGGCCGACTTTGGAACGCATGGGCTTTAAGCAGCTTGAATGGCCGGGCCACGGCACCGATCCCAATGTGTCCTATCAATTTCTGGACAAGGAATATATGGCTGCCGACGAGTACGATGATTATCTCCGCGATCCGACCGGTTTTTTCTTGCGGAAATACATGCCGAGGGTGGCAAGCGTGTTTGAGCCGCTGGCCATGCTGCCGAATTTTTCGGCTCTCTTTTATACCAAAATGATCCGGGCCACGACCGCCTTCGCCAATCCGAAGATGACGGCTGGCTTTGAGGAAATCGCCGAAGCCGGCCGGGAGATGCGGAAGATGATGGGCGGTGCCATCGCTTTTGCCAAGGAAATGGCGGAACTCGGCTATCCGCAAAGCGTTGGCGGCACGGCGGCCGCGCCCTTCGATCATTTCGCCGATTATCTAAGGGGCTCCAAGGGGGCCATGCTGGATATGTTCAGGAACAAGGACAAGCTGTTGGAGGCGATGGACAGGGCGGCTTATTTCATCACCGAAGACACCATCGAGGCGACCAGGCATAATCCCTGCAAACAGGTCTTCATACCGCTCCATTGGGGGCTGGATGGGTTCATGTCGCCCGATCAGTTCAACACCTTCTTCTGGCCGCAATTGCGCAAGATCATTTTGATGCTGATCGAGGCCGATCTCACGCCCTGCGTATTGTGGGAGGGCGATTGCCAGAGCCGGCTTGAATTCATCGGCGATATCCCGGCCGGGAAAGCCGTCTATTGGTTTGAAAAAACCGATCTTAAAAAAGCCAAGGACGTGCTCGGCGATACGGTTTGTCTTCGCGGCAACGTACCGTCTTCGATGTTGACGACGGGCACCGCCGGCGATGTCGATGAATATTGCCGCGATCTGATCAAAACCGTCGGCAAGGGCGGCGGTTTCATCCTGGACGGCGCCATCGGCGTGCCCGACGAAGCCAAAATCGAAAACGTCATCGCCATGGCCCAATCGGTTCATAAATACGCCAACTGACGCATTGTCAGCGTTGCTTTTCAATGGGTTAGGGGATTTCAGGGCGTTTGTGCGCTTGGAAAACGATTGGATTGGCCAACAGGACTTCCCAATACGATGATAATACCAATATCAATCATTGGTGGCTGGATGAAGCCTTCAGGCTCCGCTGGCATCGGCTTCAACCGGCAAGCCGGAGGCTTTCCACTCCGGGTAGCCCTCTTCCAATCGCCGCGCATCAAAACCTTTTTTTCGCAAGGCGGCGACGGCTTCGAACGCCAGGACGCAATATGGCCCCCGACAGTAGGCGATAACCTGCTGCCCCTTGGGCAAATCTTTCAGGCGTTTCTTGAGGTCGCCAAGCGGCAGGTTTACGGCGCCGGGTATATGACCGGCTTGGTATTCTTCCGGAGGCCGGACGTCGAGCACCGTCACCAACCCTTCCTTGGTCCGCGCCAAAAGTTCCTTTCGCGAAACCGGCTCAAGGTTATCGCGTTCGTTAAAGTATCCGGAAACGATTCTGTCTACCTCGGCAATATGGCGCTCGGTGGTCTGGCGCAGCGCGCGAAGCAAACCGATCACGTCCTCGCCGGCCAAGCTGTAAAAAACGTGAAGCCCCCTCTTGTGGGAAATGACCAAACCTGCGCGGCGGAGGTTTTGAAGATGCTGCGACGTATTGGCTACGGTAAGGCCCGCCACTTGGGCCAGGGCTTCGACACTGCGCTCGCCCTGCGCCAGATACTCCACTAGGTCCAGCCGGTGGACGTGGCCCAACGCCTTTGCGACGCTGGCGAACTGTTCAAGAAGCTGGTGTTTTGCGCTGGTACTTGACATCGACTTACCTCGCTTGCAGGACTATTCAATTACTCAATAGAACAGATGTCTGGCACTATTAATTAGGGTCTTCATGCACACATCTCCTCGTTTTCGAACTTGGGGGACTGGCTGACGGTCTCGAGCGGCGAACTCACCGCCTTTCGGGCCAGTTCCGTACCATGCGCGAAGACGTAGAGGCTGCCAGGGATGAGCGGCACCCAGGGCTCGTCGGTCAGCGGCGACGTAGCGAGTAGAACCACCTCCTGCTGGCAATCCTCCTGATCGCAGGTCCTGCGCAGCAGGTGGAGGCGGCTGTGGACGGGCGCGGTGAGGTGGTCGCCGTCGCTGAGCATGAAGTTGAACTCACCGAAACCGGCGAGCTGTTCGACGAGCCGATCGATGCGGGTGACGAAGTCTGCCGGGGAGAATGCGCAAGCGCTGTCACCGTGTTCGGCAATCGCGTCGAGAAGGAGGCAGAACGCGTACTCGGAATCGGTGTCACCCATCGGCAGGAAGCGGCGCGGGGTGAGCCCGGGATCGTCGCGCATGCCCGGAAGCTTGCCGTTGTGTGCGAATACCCAAGAGCATCCACAAAGCTCCCGCTCGAAGGGGTGCGTATTAGCGGACGCCCGACCAATCTCGGCCGGGTTGGCCTTGCGGATGTGAGCGACGACCGTGGTGCTCTGGAAGTCGTACTCGCTGATGAAGGCGAGGCAGCGGCTCTCGGCGGCGGGCACCGGCTCCTTGAAAACGCGGGCCGCGCGGCCCTCGTAGAAGGCGACGCCCCAGCCGTCCGAGTGAGGCCCGATCTCACCGCCGCGGGGGCGCAGCAGCGCCAGCGAGTGATTCACGTCGGTCGGATGCCGGGCGCTCATTCCGAAGAGTTCACACATCATTCTCTCCCATGCGGCGCGCTCTCAGGTCAGCAGCCGATCAAGCTGGCTTCCACCCCTTGATCCTGCACGTGCTTGAGAATCGTCCACGAGGAAATAGCCGCCGGGTCATAGACGACCTTCACCAATTGTGGGTGATCCTTGATGAAATGGCCTGAAATCATGCCGTCACAACCTTGCAGACTTTCCTCGATCTGCCTTCTTCCGTCAGCGGGAATGTCTTTTTTCAGGTGGATCAACACATCCGTCGTATCCATATCCATTCTCCTTTTTCATCGATAACGAGTTACGAGTCGTTCCCTCTTCCCTCCCTACCACACCCATTTCGGGCTTCGGGTGGCGCCGCGTTTCATTTTCCAGAGGTAATAATTGGAGAAGAATTTCTTGGCCAAAAGCCAGCGCTTGCCGTTGCTCAGTTCGGAAACGTTGCGCGGCGGGCGCACCGGGTCGGCGACGATATGCGCGCCTTGGTCACCCATGCTCATGATGCACTCGGCCATCAGATCATGGCTGGTCTTCTCGCCGCCCAGGATGTCCGCCGCGATGTTGCGCGCCGCGATCTTGGCCATCTGCTCGGTCATGTGGCCGGTCTTCGGGAAGTTTACCGGCACCGGCGTTTCTTCCACCGGCGGCAGGGCGACGGCGACGCCGACGGCGTAGATATTCTCGAAGTCCTTGTGCCGGTAATTGGGGTCGACTTGAATGAACCCCTTGGGATTGGCGAGGCCCTCCGCTTCGGCGACCGGCTTGACCCCGGCCAGCGGTGGAATGATGAGGGAGTAGCGGGATTCAAACACCGTTCCGTCCTCCATCTCGACCGAATTATCGGTAATTTTCGAAATCTCCGCCGAGGTATGATAACGAACGTCGCGGTCTTCCAGTTCGCCTTCCAGAAATTGCCGTATTTTACCAAAACCGCCGATCCCGAAATGGCCGAGGAAGGGTTCGGGCGTAACGAAGGTGATCGGCGCCTTATGGCAAAGCGAGCGTTGTTTCAAAGCGTGATGAGTTTCGAACAGGAACTCGTAGGCAGGTCCCAGGCAACTGGCCCCGGGGGCGCAACCGATGACCATCGGACCGGGATCATCCAGGTAGGCCGACCAGGTTTCGCTTGCCTCTTCCGCTTCCGGCGGAGACATCAGCGAATGCCCGGGGCCGTCGAAGGGACCAAGGCCCTCGACCGCTTCGTTGGCGCTGCGGTGGCCGGTGGCGATGACCAAATAGTCGTAGTCATAGGATTCAGAATCCGTATGGACCTTGCGTGCTTCCGGGTCGATCCTGTCCACCGCCGCCGCGACGAAATTGATCCCCTTCGATGTTAATGGCCGTTCAAGGTCAAAGGAGATGTCGGCGATGGTCTTCTCGCCCATGGCCACCCAGGGCAGGGACGGGATAAAGATGAAGCGGCGTTCCTTGGAGATCAGCGTGATTTCGTGCTGACCGCGTGGAAGAAGTCGCCTGAGGTCAAAAGCTGTCGTCAGTCCGCCGAATGACCCCCCGATGATAACGATGTGCATGTCGCTTTCCTTTCAGGACAAAGTGCGTTCGAATTCCGATCAGAATACCAGAACCTTGTCCGCCTCGGCGGTAAGCTGGGCGAGCTGGGGCATGGTGCCCCGTTCGGCGCCCTCCGCCAGTTCCCCGTCATCGAAACCACGGGCATCCATACAGGTGCCGCAAAGGACGACTTGGGCTTGGCGACCGACACTTTTAATCATGCGTTCCAGGTTGTAGTGGCCGTTCGGCGTCGTCTGCCCGGCCTTGGCGCAACCCACGGCATCGGCCATGAGAAACACGGTGAGTTCCGGTTTCGGTTCGGTCTTTAAAAGCGCTTGCACCAGTCTGAGGGCGTTGAAACAGCTCTCGGTACCATAAGGCGGGTCATTGAGGATGAAGAGAAATTTCATATTGCTGTTCCTTTGTTGGTGCCAGATATTGTTTTCCCGGAAATGCCCGGGCGAGCCTGCCGCTTGAGGTCCGAGCTATGTCTTGTAGGGGTGTTCTTCTCCATTTTTTTTACCCGTTCACGGAAGGTGCGTGTCTCGGTTTCTCTTCTTGTCGAATTCACTCAAGTCGTCCCCTGACCGCCGCCTCCATAAGGAATAAAGTATTCAAGAGAATAATTGAATAATAAAGTTTTGGCCGCTTGCTGTCAACGAAGTTTCTCAAAAGCTGTCGGAAATTAAGGAAAAGGTTTGGTGGTGAGCGAACTTATGCTCGGCGCCGGGCGCTGACCCATTCAAGATTGGCGCGAAGCGAGGCTCGCGGCAAAAATTCTCAATTTATTAACCTTCTGAAATTAAAAGCGAAAAACTTACCAATGACGTGGGAGCATGGCTGCTCCGCAAAACTTGCGGTACTCTTTCGAATCAGATTCTCGTATCTAACTACTACCCCGTATTTCGCGGCGTGACCGAACTTGGCGAAAATTGCATTCGCCGAGGTAATCTTGATCACGTTTTGCGCCGCGCCGCCCGGCTTTGGCCGGTGCGGATTCGCGTAACTGAATTGGAGTTGAAGTAATGCCGTCTCGTTCGGAAATGAACAAAAAACCTCAGGCCGAAAACCAGGTGCGCAAGGTGCGCAATTGCCTCATGTGTTCCGGCTCGTTCCAGTCAAGCCATGTCGGCGAGCGCGTTTGCGGCGAATGCAAAAGCACGTCCACCTGGCGCCAGACCGGAATGGCCATCTAGTACGCCCCAGCGGAAGTCCCGACCCCCTACGATCGCTTTTCCCGTTTCCCCGGTAGGAGGCCGCGGGCGATGCGGGCCCATCGGCAAGGCTTGCCGACGCCCCGGGGGGACGGGAAAAGCGACCCTTCGGGCGGCCTTCCGAGGCCCCCGGACCGCGTTGCGCGGGTCTTGTGATG
>NZAK01000172.1 GCA_002687515.1 Rhodospirillaceae bacterium | reverse complement strand
CGCCGTGATGCTGGAGCATCACAAGACCCGCGCAACGCGGTCCGGGGGCCTCGGAAGGCCGCCCTCCGGGTCGCTTTTCCCGTCCCCTCGGGGCGTCGGCAAGCCTTGCCGATGGGCCCGCATCGCCCGCGGCTTCCCTCCTACCGAGGAAACGGGAAAAGCGATCGTAGGGGGTCGGGATTTACGCTGGGGCGTACTAGGATAATGCGGCGAAGCCGGTTATCTGCCCTCGGCACCTTTGAGAACATCGCTTTTTCAGGGGTTGCGGCGATCCTATGGCTGCTCCTGACCTGGGCGGCCGGCGGCGGCCCGGCGGCGGCGCAATCCTTCGACGTATTCACCGTTTCCGGCGTGCCGGTCGACGAGGTCGCCGAATCGGCGGCGGCGGCGCGCAAGAAGGCGCTGGCCAATGGCGAGCGCCGTGCCTTCGAACGGTTGTTCAAGCGCTTGACGGTACGCGCCGATCATGGCCGCATCGGCGATGCCGGGGCCGAGGAGATATCGGCGCTGGTCCAGGATATCCAGGTGGCCGACGAAAAAAATTCGCAAATCCGGTATCTCGCCAAGTTGACCTTTCGCTTCAAGCCGGCCCGGGTGCGCGATTTCCTGCGCGATCTGGCGGTCGAGTTCGCCGAAACGCGCAGCAAGCCCGTGTTGGTCCTGCCGGTGTATGAAGCTGGCGGCGCGGTTGCGCTTTGGGACGATTCAAATATTTGGCGCGACGCCTTCGCGGCCGCCGAATTTGCCGATGGTCTGGTGCCGATGCGGCTGCCGCGCGGCGACCTCGGGGATATCCGGGCGCTTGGCGGCGGCGAATTGGCGATTCGCGGGGATCTGCCGCGGATCACGTCGATTGCCAAGAACTACGGCGTCTCGGCGGTGATTGTGGCGCACGCCGTCTTGACCGCGACCAACCGCGGCACGCCGGCGATTAATATCGTTGCCGAAACACATGGCTCGGCGGAACGGCAGCAATTGCTCGCCTTTACGGTGCGCGCCGGTAAGGGCGAAACCATCAAATCGATGCTGGCGCGCGGCGCATCGGAGGCGATCGGTTTGATCGAGGACCGATGGAAGCTGGACAATCTACTGCAATTCGAGCAGAGCGCGGTGCTTGCCGCGGCCTTGCCGATCACCGGACTTTCCGATTGGGTCGAGGCGCAAAGACGATTAAAAAAAGTCGCCGTCATCGAAAGGGTGGATTTAATTCTTTTGTCGCGCAATGAAGCGCGTATTAATTTGTTTTACCTGGGTGATCCGCATCAGCTAAAGCTGGCCCTCAGCCAAGCCGATCTGAAGTTGCGGGAGGAAGAGGGGAGCTGGTCCCTGGGCTTGGTTAAAAAGGGGCGGCAGCGATAGGTGAATGGTCCGACCTGTAACACGTGAAGCGGAGTACGATTTTGAATTACGAGACGTTGAAATTAAACATTCCCAATCTTATCAGCCTGGCGCGGTTGATTTCGATCCCATTCACGGTCTGGCTGGTCTTGAACGGTTCGATGCTGGCCGCATTTTGGGTCTTCGTCGCCGCCGGCATAAGTGATGCGCTCGACGGCTATATCGCCAAACGCTTTGATTTGCGTTCCGAAATCGGCGGCTTCCTGGATCCGATCGCCGACAAGGCCCTTTTGGTCAGCGTGTTCGTAACCCTCGGCAGCGCCGGTTTTTTGGAAAACTGGCTGGTTATCCTGGTGGTGTTTCGCGATGCCCTGATCGTGATCGGCGCCTTTGTCTACCAGTTTCTATACCAGGACCTGACCATGCATCCGCTGCTCAGCAGCAAAATCAATACGACATTCCAGTTTCTCCTGGCGATGGGGGTGATGGGATCCGCCGGATTTGCGGTTCCGGCGGTGGCGGAGCTTCACCTCGCCGCCTACGCGGTTGCCGTAACCACGATCTGGTCCGGCGCCGCCTATGTAATCATATGGGGCCGGCGCGCGACCGCGCTGGAACCGGGTGAGTGAGCCGGGAACGCCAATTCTGGATTTGGGCGGCCGTTCTCGCCGTTGCCGTTGCGCTGCTATTCCTGGTCGGTGGCGTTCTGTTCCCGTTCATTGCCGGATTCGCCGTCGCCTATTTCCTCGACCCGATTGTCGATTGGATCGAAAAACAAGGGGCCTCGAGGCTGATCGCCACGCTCGCCATCAGCATCATATTCTTTGCCGTGGTGGTGGCGCTGGTGATCCTGATCGCGCCCCTGCTGCAACAACAGATAATCGGGTTTTTCGGTAAAGTCCCGGCGATCATTGACGCCGTCACGCTTTGGCTGGAACCGCTCAAAGAGACCCTTCAGGAAAAATTCCCAGACCGGCCGCTCGACGATTTTGGTGCCACCTCCAAATCGTTCGGGAGCGCGGCGGCGGCATGGTTGATCCGGGTTCTGGGCGGCATCTGGCAGGGCGGTTTGGCGTTGTTCAACGCAATTTCCCTGATCGTGATCACGCCGGTCGTCAGTTTTTACCTGCTGCGCGATTGGGATCGAATCGTCGGCCGCATCGATGGCTGGCTGCCGCGCCAGTTCGCGCCCGCGATCCGTACTATTTTCAGCGATATCGATAGAGCCATCGCCGGTTTTGTGCGCGGGCAGATGACGGTCGGGCTGTTCCTGGCCGCCATCTATGGCATCGGCTTGACCCTGGTCGGCCTGGATTTCGGACTTTTGGTCGGGATCGCGACCGGCCTGATATCGTTCATTCCCTATTTTGGCATGTTGATCGGCATGGCGGTCGCCGTGGCCATTGCCGTGGTGCAGTTCGCTGCCTGGCAGCCGGTGGCGCTGGTCTTGTTGGTGTTCGCTGTTGGCCAGTTGATCGAATCCATTTTTCTCACGCCGAAATTCGTCGGCGACAAGGTCCGGCTGCATGCGGTTTGGGTTATCTTCGCACTTATGGTGGGGGGCGCTCTCTTCGGGTTCACGGGAATTCTGCTGGCCATTCCGGTGGCGGCGACGATCGGCGTGGTCATCCGGTTTTCGCTCGACCGATATCTTGAAAGCGCGCTTTACAAGGGCGTGAAAAACGAAGCCGAAGCCGAAGATGGCGGCGAAAATTAGTGAACGGGCGCGGCCAGCTTAGCTTTACCTTCGATCACCGTCCGGCGTTGTCAGGGGACGATTTCCTGGTCTCCGCCTGTAACCGCGAGGCTATCGCCTGGCTCGACGGCTGGCCCGACTGGCCGGCGCCGGCGCTGATCATTTATGGGCCGGCGGGCTGTGGAAAAACCCATTTGACGCAAGTGTTTTCGGCGCGCGTCGATGCGCTGTCCCTAAGCGGGGCGGAAAGCGAGGAGGCGCTGTTGTCGCGCATCGGAGCAGGGGCCGCCGCCTACACGGCCGATGACGCCGACAGCGGTTTCGCCGAAGAAACGCTCCTGCATGTCTACAACGCGGTATCGGCGGCCGGCGGGCAATTGCTGCTGACCGCGTCCAGGCCGCCGAAAATCTGGAATCCGGCGCTGCCCGATCTGGCATCGCGCCTGCTCGGCGCGCCCGCCTGCGCCATCGGTCTGCCCGACGACGAATTGATCAAGGGGGTGCTGTTCAAGCTGTTTTCGGACCGGCAATTGAAGATCGATGCGGCGGTGATCGATTACCTGGTGCAGAGGATCGAAAGGTCCCTGGATACGGCGCGCGGCTTGGTCGATCGGATCGACCGGGCGGCTCTGTCGCGGCGCCGGGATATCACCGTGCCCTTCGTGCGCGATGTTTTGTCCGAAACCTAATCCGCTGGTTTTGCGCTAAGGCGTGGAGTTGCGCCTGGCGACCCCGGGATCCTTCAAAACCGCCTTGCCGTCCCACACGGCGATCAGCCGGTTGCGGAAACTTTGCACATAATCGGGGACCCGGTCTTTTTTGATCCGGTCATGGTAGGAGACGATTTTTGCCTTCGGCGTATCCTTCAAGAATTGTTTGATTTCACCGTCGCCGGTTTCGACCAGCGGTTTGGTCATGCGGCCGAGGAAATTGAACTGGCCATGATATTTTCCGTAATTGGCGATGGTGTAGCCCTTGCTTTGCGCCTCGGCCAGGCGTTTGGCCAGGGGGCCAAGGTCGTAGGCCGCACTGAGCCGGGGCTCGGCAATTCCTTGCACCGAGACGATCAACAGGGCGCTGAGCGCGCCGACCGCCAGGATACGCGCCTGGGCGCCGGCCGGCGGAACGATCATCAGTAAGCCGGCGGCGGCCAGCAGCGGCAGCGACCAAAATACCGGAACATCGTTGGTGAGATCGCCGGCCCCGAAACGGGCGCCGATTTCGGGCGCCGCCAGAACCACAAAGCCGAGCATCGCGGTAATTGCCGCCACCGGCGCCATGTCGATCCGGCGCCCGAGCAAATCGCCGTCGGCGAGGCGCGCGGCCAATGCCGCGCCGGCGATCGCGATGGCCGGGAAAACCGGCAAAAGGTAGTGTGGCCGCTTGCCGCTGATGGCCGATAACAGGACCAACGCAACCAAGACCCAAACCCCGGCCAGGCGCATGCCGGCGTCCGGTTGCCGAGTTTCGGGCCGGCCGGCGCCGCGAAAAGACCGCCAAACGGCTTTCACCAGGCTCGGCCAGATAATCCACGGCAGCAAAAGGCCGGGCAGGATCGCCAGATACCACCAGAAAGGCTGTTGATGAGCAAAGGAGGCGACCACCCGTCCCGCCGATTGCCCCCAGAATATGGCATCGCGATAATCATCGCCGCCGGCAATCCCGGCCGGCACTGCCCAGCCGAGGGCGATGGCGGCGCCGAGGATTAGACCGAGGCCCGATCCCGAATACCATCTTCCAATTTGCAGCCGGGGTCCGCCAACCGCCCAATAGGGCGCGAAAATTGCCGCCGGCAGCAGATAGAGGAGGATCACCGGTCCCTTGCTGAGAACGCCCAATCCGACCGCCACGCCGAACAGGATCCAGCCGCGCAAGCCCCGGCCCCGCCAGGCGTCGATCAGGCCGTGGATACCAGCCAGCGCCCAGAATGCAATCATCAGGTCGAACATCGTAAGTGTCGTGTAAAGGCCCCAATAGTAGGTGCCCAGCAGGAGAAGCGGCGCCAGCAGATGGGCGTTGCTCAGCGGCCAAAGCCGCTTGGCCAATCGCGATGTCAGAAACAGGGCGCCGAGACCGAACAGCGGCGCGATCAGGCGTGGCGTCCATTCATTGATACCGAAAGCCGCCCATCCGGCATTGATCAGCCAAAACAACAGCGGCGGCTTATGGCTGTAGGCCGCGTCGTTGAGGTGCGGGACAAGATAATTCCCGTTCAGCCACATTTCCCAGGCAACGCTGACATAGCGGGTCTCGTCGACCGGAAGCAGCGGCCGCAAGATCAGCGCGGCCGTGACCAGTGCGAGCCAGATCAGGCCCCAAAGCCAAGGCGAATATTTGTCGAACCGGGTCACCGGAGGCTTATACCAAGGTGCGGTAAAAAGGGTATTGCGTAAGGCAACGGAATTACTTGTGACCTGCTATATATTTGGTTGCCTCGCTTACTTCCATCGGCCGCGAGAAGAAATAGCCTTGCGCAAAATCGCAACCGAGTTTCTTAAGCTGCTCGAGCGCGCCACGCGTTTCGACACCTTCGGCGACGGTTTTCAATTTGAGATTATGGGCGAGGGCAATGATGGTGCGCACGATTTCCATATTCTCCTCCGATTCACCCATCGAGATGACGAACGACCGGTCGACTTTAAGCGCATCAATGGGAAACCGATGAAGATGGCTGAGTGAGGAATAGCCGGTGCCGAAATCGTCGACGTGAAGCTGGACGCCCATTTCGCGTATCTGGTTCAGCCGGTCGGTCACTTCATGTGGATTTACCATAATCGCGCTTTCGGTGATTTCAACCTTCAGCCTGTTGCCGGGAAGCTTGGTTTCATCCAGCGCGCGGCTGATATCCTCGATCAATTCGGGATCGGCGAATTGCTGCGGCGCGACGTTGACGCTGACGTTCAATTCCATATTTGGAAATTGGCGTTGCCATTTGCGGGCTTGTTTGCAGGCTTCGCCGATTACCCAACGGCCGATGGGAATGATGAGTTTGGTTTCCTCGGCGATGGCAATGAAATCACCAGGAGGGATGAAGCCTCTTTCCGGATGCTGCCACCTGATCAGCGCCTCGAAACCAGTGATTTTTTCGTCATCTGCGTTCATAACAGGTTGATAATATAAGAGAAATTCGTTTTTTTCGATGGCGCGGCGGAGATCGGTTTCGATCTCGAGCTGGGTTACGGCGAGCACGTGCATACCCTTATCGAAAACCACATGGCGCGCCCGTCCCCGGGATTTAGCCTGGTACATCGCGATATCCGCATCGCGGATCATTTCCTCGGGGTGGCTATAACCGAGAGAGCTGAAGGCGATGCCGATACTGGCATTGGATACGATATCCTTGCCCGCCAGACGGAATGCCCCCCCCAATAGCTTATTGATACGACGTGCCACTACTTCGGCTTCGTCCTCGACGTCGATGTCTTCCAGAAGCACGGCAAATTCGTCTCCGCCGAGGCGGGCAACGGTATCGATTTCACGGACGCAATCCCGTAGCCGGAGACTGATTTCGATTAGCATCTGGTCGCCGTAGGAATGGCCGAGACTGTCATTGACCAATTTGAAACGGTCAAAATCCAAGAACATGACGGCGAACAGGAATTCCGAATTGCGCATCGTTCTGGATATGGCTTGGGTAACGCGGTCGGTGAACAGCGCCCGGTTTGGCAATCCAGTCAGGGAATCGTGAAGCGCATCTTTCAGCAACTGATGCTCGGTGTGCTTATTTTCGTCGATATCGCTCAATGAACCGGCAATACGCGTTGCCTTGCCGGAACCGTCGCGCACGGCGAGCCCGCGTGCCAGCATCCATCTATATGTCCCGTCGTGGTGCAGCATTCGATGCTCGCAAATAAAATACGGGGAATCACCCGTGAGATGCGAATCGAGGGTTGATTTGAAGACTTCGCGGTCCTCGGCGTGGATGCAGTCGATCCATGCCTCCATATTTTCGAAACGCGCTTCCTCGTCGAAACCGATCATCGATTTCCAACGGGAGGAAATATAAGTCCGATCACCTTTGATATCCCAGTCCCAGATCCCGTCATTGGAACCCTTCACCGCCAACTCGAAGCGGTATTCGCTTTCCCGGATGGCATCTTCTGACTGAGTGCGTTCGACGGCGACGCCCAGCACGTAAGCCATCGATTCCAAGAAATTGATGTCGTCGGGACCGAATGTCAGTTCGTCATTGCCGTGCACGGCGAGAACGCCATAGGGCTTGTCCCGTCCCCTGATCGCCGTGAAAACCGAATGTTTCAGATTTTGGGTGCCGGGCAGGCCCTTGTGGCGCTTTGCCTGGCTGGCGCTACGCCGGACGATTTCGGTGTGTCCCGATAACATGACCCGTGACAGAATGGAACTACGGGTGATCCGGGTTTCAAATTTACCAAGGTTTTTCTTTTTCCATCCGGTCCCGGCAATCAGGCGAAGGCTGCGGCCGTCGGCGGCAAGTTCTTCGATACTGACTTGCTTCGCGCTCCATGCCGAGGCAACCATTTGCGCGGCGTCAACGAATAACTCCCCGAGGTCCGTCCCAGCGAGCGCTCTGTGCCCCAACTCGGCAATGGCCGACTGCTGACCCATTCGGTTTTGCAGCTCTAGCTCGGATTGTTTGCGGACCGTGACGTCGGTTTGAATGCCGAGGTAATAATTCACCCGCCCGTTTTCGCCCCGCACCGGGTTGAGCCTCAACTCGTACCAGGCCGGTTTGCCGCCGTTGGCATATCTGGGAAGGACCGCGCTGGCCGATTTTTGATGCTTGATATCTTTCAGCAACTGTTTGTGCGCCTTGCGGTCGTCACGGTTCTGAAAAAGGATATGAAACGGTTCTCCGAGCAAACGGTCGCGGCTGATCTTCGGAGGCGGAACAAAGGCCGGATTTACAAATACGATTGGATTGTCGGGCATGTTGGGGTTGGTGATCACGACGCCCGAATCCATGGCCGAAATGGCGACCGCCATTTGTGCGTTGCGTTGCGCCAGACGCTGTGCCTCAAGCTCTTTTTGCTTGATGTCGGTAACATCGTAGATCGAATTCATGGTCTGACCGTTGGCGGTCTTTCGCGAAGTAACGATCCACCAGCTACCGTCGTCCAATTGGATGTCGCGAGCGTTTAGTTTGCTCGATTTCCGGCGGTCGGGAACCAGCAGGTTGGCCAGATTTCGGCTGTCGAAAGAGATGACGCGCGATCTCAGCGCCGCGTCGGCATCCGACAATTTTATTCCTGCCGCGACGGAAAATTTCTTTCCCCGAAACAGTTTCTTGAATTGTTCATTGAAACGAATGAGCAGGCCGTCGCAATCCCACAGCGCGAGCGCGCTGGCCGAATCGAAAATCAATTCGCTTATATCGAGCGAGTCTTCACTCATATTTTTCGCGGATGGCATGGGCAATTAACTGTCCCTTATCGGCGCCATTGCAACGGCAAAGGGCGGCCTTGGCCGGAATTCTTCCAGTGTGGACAAAGTCGACGCAATCAAGCTCCAATCGACAAAATCAATATTAAACAACGAATTACCCGGCCCAATATTACCACTCAACCTAATCACTCATTAACAGTTGTTCAAGAGTTGCAGATCTTTGGGCCGAATATATTCAATAAGCCTAGTTTCATTGAAGATTAGTTTCGACCATTGGTTTTGCGGATTATCGAAAATTGCAAGCGCCGCGGTCGGAAACTTGCCCTTCAGGCGGTCAATGGCTTCTTTGTCTCCGGACTTCGCCAACTTAGACGCAAATGCCGCCATTCCGGGATTGTGGCCGACGATCATGGCCGACCGGAAGCGGTCATTGACCGCCCGCGTGAAGCCCAGCAAAAGGCTCCGATTGGCAAGATATAATTCTTGTGCCGGTCTGATTTAGGTGTCTCCGGTCCAGTCCTCCGTCAGGTGCCGGACGGTTTCGGCGGCACGTGCCGCCGGCGAATGAAAGATCACTTGCGGGATGAGGCGGCCAGCCTTAAGCCAGGCGCCGAGCGCCGCCGCATTCTTGCGTCCGCGCTCGTTCAGCGGACGGTCGAAATCATCAATCGGCGGTTCGGGCCATTGCGATTTGGCATGGCGCAGTACATAAATATGTTTCACGGCGGTGCCTGCTTCGATCCCGGATTTTCAGTTTGCAGTAAAATAATGGTAAAATAAATAATCTAAACGGATATATGGAATATTAGTTCTATTTTCCGATCCGGCGGATCGGACATTGGCAACCGGTGAACGGAATATTTGTGACGACAACTGCAAGAAATAAAGTTCTTCCCATTGGCAACGATGCCAAGGAACGCTTTCTGAACCGTGAATTGTCGTGGTTGGAATTCAATGCGCGGGTTCTCGAGGAAGCCCGCAACACCGATTATCCGCTGCTGGAAAGGGTTCGCTTCCTATCCATTTCGGCGTCCAACCTGGATGAATTTTACATGGTGCGCGTCGCCGGGTTGAAAGGTCAGGTCGATGCCGGATTCGCCGGGCAAAGCCCGGACGGACTGACCCCGGCGCAACAAATGCAGGCCGTACTCAAACGCGCCGTCGAATTGATGAACGACCAGCAGGAATGTTGGCGCGGACTCAAGTCGGAACTGCGTTCAGTTGGAATAGAGGTGCTGTCCAAAGATGACCTTTACGCGAATGAGAAGGAATGGCTGAAGACCTATTTCGATGAGCAGGTCTTTCCGCTTTTAACGCCTGTTGCCGTTGATCCGGCGCACCCGTTTCCGTTTATCCCAAATTTGGGATTTTCCATGGCGCTGCAACTTCGCAGCAAAAAGGACGGGCAAATACTGAAGGCGCTGATCCCCTTGCCCAACATGATGGACCGTTTCATTAATATCCGTGGTGGTGGGACGATCCGGCTATTCTTGCTGGAAGACATTATCACCTTATTCCTTGCCGATTTGTTCCCGGATTTCGAGGTCGAGGAGAGCGCATGTTTCCGAATTATCCGCGATAGCGAAGTCGAATTTGACGAAGAAGCGGAAGATTTGATGCGGACCTATCAATCGGCGTTGAAGCGTCGTATCCACGGTTCCGTCATCCGCCTTGCCGTGGACGCGGGTTTCCCCGCCGCCCTCTACGGCATGATTGTCGAAGAGGCACATGTGGAACCCGATGCGGTCATCCGCAGCAGCGAAATCATTGGTCTTGCCGATACCAGTGAGCTCTGCAAGCTGGACCGCCCGGATCTCATGTTCAAGGTGTTCAACGCCCGCTTCCCCGAGCGGGTTCGCGAACTTGGCGGTGATTGCTTCGAGGCCATCCGGCAAAAGGATTTTATCGTCCATCATCCTTACGAAAGTTTCGATGTTGTTGTGCAGTTTATTCGTCAAGCGGCGCGCGATCCGGATGTGGTCGCGGTCAAACAGACGCTGTATCGAACCAGCAACGATTCGCCCACCGTCGCCGCATTGATCGAAGCCGCGGAAGCGGGAAAATCGGTAACCGCCATGGTCGAGTTGAAGGCCCGTTTTGACGAAGAAGCCAATATCCGGTGGGCGCGCGATCTGGAACGCGCCGGCGCCAACGTGGTATTTGGTTTCCTCGACAAGAAAACCCACGCCAAGATCAGCCTCGTGGTCCGGCGCGAAGGCGACAGACTCCGCAGTTACGCGCATTTCGGCACCGGCAATTACCATCCGGTGACGGCCAAAATATACACCGATCTTTCCTTCTTTACCTGTGATCCCGAGCTGTGCCACGACGCGGCGCAGATTTTTAATTTTATGACCGGATATACGGAACCGACGAATTTAGAGAAGCTTGCCGTTTCGCCGTTGACCATGCGCGATATGATAATTGAACTGATCGACGAGGAAATCGAGCATGCCGAAGCCGGCCGGCCGGCGGCAATTTGGGCGAAAATGAACTCGTTGGTAGATCCCGGCATCATCGATGCGCTCTACAAGGCGTCAGGGGCGGGCGTGAAAATCGAATTGGTTATTCGCGGGATTTGTTGCTTGCGGCCGGGGGTGCCGGCGTTGTCGGAAAATATCCGGGTTAAAAGCATTGTCGGGCGGTTTTTGGAGCATTCCCGGATCATTGTGTTTGGCAACGGAAAGGAAATACCGTCGCCGTCGGCCAAAATCTATATCTCGTCCGCCGATTGGATGCCACGCAACCTGAATTGGCGGGTCGAGATAATGGTGCCTATTGAAAATCCCACCGTTCATCAACAAGTTCTTGAGCAGATCATGGTGGCCAATATTGTGGATGGGCGGCGAAGCTGGATTATGAATGCCGACGGAACCTACACACGCATGAAATCGGATGCCGGTGATTTTAATGCTCACGAATATTTCATGACCAACCCCAGCCTGTCGGGCCGTGGCAGTGCGCTCGAGCGTCATCGTCCAGTCATGCCGCGTTTGGTTTCCGACAGAGGCTAGAGCGGTTCCGGATAGATAGGAATCAATTTGATGGGAACAAATCGGTTTTCCGGGCAGGCGCGGCGCGCGGCGCGATGCGGATCCATCGGGCAAGCGCCGCAACGCCCCCGGGG
>NZAK01000171.1 GCA_002687515.1 Rhodospirillaceae bacterium | reverse complement strand
CGGGGTGTCGAAAGGGCTTGCCGATGGGCGCCGCATCGCCTGCACCCTTCCTCCTACCGGGGAAACGGGAAAAACGATCGTAGGGGTACAAATTAGATGATACAGGCCACTAGTGCTTAGGATTAAAGGCCTGAACCGGCCTGGCATAAATCCGTTTGGCCTCGATCTCGACGAGGGTGAATGCATCGCCCTGACGGGACCTTCCGGGGCCGGGAAATCGTTGCTGTTGCGCGCCATCGCCGATCTCGACCCGAACCAGGGATCGGTGTTTCTTGACCAAAAAAACAGAAACGAGTTCAGCGCACCCGAGTGGCGGCGTCGGGTTGGCTACTTGGCGTCAGAATCAGGATGGTGGGCGGATCAAGTCGGTGTTCATTTCCCCGACCACGAACAGGCCGGCATACTTTTGCCCGAACTTGGTATCGTGCCAGAGGCGCTGCAATGGCAGGTGGCGCGGCTATCGACCGGGGAGCGCCAGCGGCTTGTCCTCGCCCGTCTGCTTCTGGTTTCTCCGGCCGTGATGCTATTGGATGAACCCACCTCGGGTCTCGATCCCGATTCGGAAGCGATGGTGGAGAAAATTCTTGGCCAGCGGCTTGCCGCCGGAACCTCTGTTTTGCTTGTCACCCATGCCGCCGAGCAAGCCGGGCGCCTGGCACACCGGCACCTTCGGATGACGGCGGGAACGGTCTCGGAGGTAGCGGTTTGAGTTTTATATCGCTCAGCGCGCTGGATATCGGCATCGCCGCCCTATTGCTGGTCATGAATGCTCTGTTGTCGGTTATCCTGCGCCTCGGGCTGGCCAGGCAGATGCTGATCGCGGCAACCCGGATGGTCATACAATTATTGCTCCTGGGCCTGGTTCTCAAGGTTCTCTTCGACCTCGCGTCGCCCTTGTTCACGTCGGCCATGGGATTGATCATGATCCTGTTTGCCGGGCGCGAGGTAATGGCGCGCCAATCGCGGAAATTGACCGGCTGGTGGGCCTACGGCCTCGGCACGACAGCCATGTTGTTCGCCGGAACCGTGGTTACATTGTTTGCCTTGACCACCCAGGTGCGGCCGGACCCGTGGTACGAAGCTCGGGTTGCGCTGCCCCTGCTGGGCATGATTCTCGGAAACACGATGACCGGTATCGCCCTCGGTCTGGATCGCCTGCTGACCAGCACCGTTCGTGAGCGCGGTAGCATCGAAGCGCGCCTGGCGCTCGGCCACACCATTACCGAGGCCATGAGCGGGGTCACCCGCGATGCCCTTCGAAGCGGCCTGATGCCGATCATAAATTCAATGTCGGCGGTTGGTTTGGTGTCTATACCAGGCATGATGACGGGACAAATCCTGGCCGGGATCGAACCCATGGAGGCGGTGAAGTACCAGCTTCTGATCATGTTTCTGATAGCCGGCGGTACGACGTTGGGCGTTTTAGGCGCGGTCCTGGCGGGCGGGCGGCGACTGACCGATAATCGCCATCGGTTGCGGCTTGACCGGCTGTCTGCTGAGAACGGTGATTGATTGTATTATTGTCATCTTCGAATTCAACTGCCGAAAGCGATAGCCGCCGATGTTGGAGAGCCCGCTTCTGAGGGCAAAGCGGACCTTATAGCATTAGACAAAATCAAGCCCTCTAGGGGGGGGTTAATCCACAACCTCGTCCATTGTCCAAAGTTTACCAAGGTCGTCTCGGGTGTCGGTGATGCCGTGTTTGCGCATCGCGTACCAATAGGTTGCGGCGTTCGAGGAGACAATCGGTCGTCCCAGTTTCTGCTCAAGCTCGTCGATCATGGACACCATACCGAGCGCCCCTCCAACATGGAGAAACGTATCGACATCTTCATGATTGTTGCGCTGAAAAGCATCCAAGATCTGATCGACGGTCACTTTAATGATGTCGATGCTTTCTTTTACTTCGAGCCAAGTCCCGTAAGGCGCTTCAAAGCCAATCCCTTCATAATAAGCCTGAGCGCTTTTTGAATTTTCCTCGGACATCGGCGAGAGAACGGCAATACGTTTTGCGCCCAAAGTTTTGAGCGCCGCTGCCGTTGCATCCGTTGCCGTCACCACGGGCACGCCTTTGGCGCGGTCATTCAATTTTTGCACATAATCGGCCTGAATATTCGGCGACCAATTCTGCATTTCGATCGAATTGCCGGTGATGATCATATCGGGGTAGCAGCCGTGGCATTGCGGCAGCGTCGCCAGGACCGCTTCCGCTACTTGGTCATGTACCGAAATATCAAAGCGATACATCTGATTGTTGACGCCATCGGGGCGCATCAACTCATATTCCGGATGCATGTTCGCGTTTTGCTGAGGGATCAGAAAAGCAAAGACACCACGGGGTCCGAAACGATCCGGCATAGTGGGAAATCCTAATTTTCAAAAATTGTATTTTGACCATACAGATTGAACAAATCACTGCAACATCAACAGAAACGAAGTACATCGCCCTTCCGGTTGAATACCCATTTACCCAATGTCGGCTTAGGGCAAAAAGCCATCATTCACCGTATCTGCCGGATACGCCGGCTTTTGGGGGCAACGCGGACATCGAATTGCTGGCGAGGTCGGTAGATCTTGGTTTAAGGTAACCGTTATCAGGCAAATGGTTAACTCGGATGTAGGGGCCTTCCGCGGCCAATGACAATCGCTGGATCTACTGTCGCCGACCTTGTCCTGGTCGGTGGGCGCGTACTCAAAATGGACCCGGCATTGGCGGTCGCCGAGGCTGTCGCGATAGTCGGCGAACGCATCACCGCGGTCGGCGGCAACGACGAAATCCGTGCGCATTCGGGGCCCGATACGCAAGTCATAGACCTCGATGGTCGGACCGCCATACCGGGACTGATCGACGGCCACGCCCATATGGACCGCGAAGGCCTGAAATCGGTATTTCCCTCCCTCGCCGGGGCGACCAGCATCGATGAGGTCCTCGAACGCATCGAATCCCTGGTTGCCGAGCGGCAACCCGGTGATTGGGTGGTGACGATGCCCCTTGGCGAATCGCCCGATTACTGGGACGTACCCAATAATTTAACCGAAAAACGGTTTCCGACCCGTTGGGAACTTGACCAGGTGTCACCAGAGAACCCGGTCTATATCCGCCCGATTTGGGGATATTGGCGACACACCCGGCCGATTGTCTCGGTGGCGAATTCGCTGGCCCTCGAATGCGCCGGTGTGGGACGGAATACAGCACCGGTCAGCAAGCAAATCGAGTTCCAAAAGGATCCGAATTCGGGAGACGTCAACGGCATTATTCTCGAACATACCAGCACCTCGATCGCGGAACTTTGCCACTTTTCCATGATCCCCCGCTTCACCCATGGCCAGCGGGCCGCCGGCATCAGGGAATCCATGCGAATTTATTCGGCGACCGGCACGACCGGCGTTTTCGAAGGTCACGGCGCGGCGGCCGAATTGATCCGGGCCTATCAGGAGGTCCACCACGCAGGTGAGATGATTGTAAGGACGCGGTTGGTGGGCAGCCCGGCTTGGTCCCGGTTCGAGGCCGAGCAAACCGCGCCGATCCTTGCATCTTGGGCGGCCTGGCTCGGCGGCCAGGGACAGGGGGATGATTGGCTCCGGGTTGAGGGGTTGCACGGAGGCTTCGGGATCGAGGCTGATGATCGGTTGCGGGCAGGGGCCGCCCCCTATACCGGATGGGCCGGTTTCAACCATGATTCCGGGGTGCCCCGAGAGCGCATCAAGGATTACCTCATCGAAGTGGCGCGCAACGGCATAAGGTTCACGACGATTGGGCTCGACCTGCTCGACATTCTTAGCCAAGTGAATGACGTCGTCCCGATATCCGACAAACGCTGGGTCATCGCCCACCCTCGACGGATAAAGCCGGCGGAGATCGATTTGATCGCAAAGTTGGGACTCGTCGTGACCGTGCATACCAGCCACCTCATATACAACATAACCGCCGAGGAGATCGCCGCCGGTGATGAAAATGAAATCGTTCCGATCAAGAGCCTGATCGACGCCGGCGTCCATGTTGCTCTCAGCACCGACAACATGCCGACCAGCATGTTCAATCCCCTATGGCAGTCGGTGGCCCGCCCCAACCGCTACACCGGGAATACGATCTCTCCGGAACAAAGGATTTCGCGCGAGGCGGCGCTGAAATCATCGACCGTCGAAGGCGCCTACCTGACCTACGAAGAAAATATCAGGGGATCGATCGAGGTTGGCAAGCTTGCGGATATCGCCGTGCTTTCCATGGGCCCGTTAAGTTGCCCCGAGGGCCGGCTGAGGGAGATCACGGCCGATCTGACCATCGCCGGCGGAAAAATCGTTCACCAGAGCCGCCGGCGGTAGTTTTGGCGAATCCATCACCTAATCTTTAGCCGCGATAGCCTCCACCTCGATCAAAAGCTCGGGGATGGCAAGGCGGCTGATAACCAACAGCGTGCTGGCCGGCACCACATCGCCGAACGCGTTTTTTTGGATATCACGCCATTCCGGAATGTCGTCCGGATTGATCAGGAAGACGGTTATTTTGATCAGATTATCGAAGGTCATCCCGCATTCCTTCAAAATCTGCTCGATATTGGCGTAGACCAGTTCCGCCTGCTCCCTGAAATCCTTGCCCATGGTACCGTCGGGCGCGAAACCGGTTTGCCCGGCGAGGTGATAGAGCCGCGCACCAGGCTCGGTTTCAGCAACGTGAGAATAGCGTCCGCCCGGCGAGCGCACTCCCTCGACATCATATCGTTTCACCATGATCGGAAATCCTCTCTGTCTGTGAACTAAAATTGTGACCCTATTCCCCTTTGTAAACGGCTTTCCTTTTTTCGAAGAATGCGGTC
Source organism: Rhodospirillaceae bacterium (assembly GCA_002687515.1). Taxonomy (GTDB): domain Bacteria; phylum Pseudomonadota; class Alphaproteobacteria; order Rhodospirillales; family UBA2165. The sequence goes on along the minus strand of NZAK01000171.1, from coordinate 17,438 downwards.
GCTCCTTCGGTGTAATCGTAACTGTCTCTGAGTTTTTCATAGGCCTGGCCTTCGAGGTTCATGCCGAAATCCAATGTCGAATCGAAGGCTGTATTCATTACTTGTTTGATGGTCGCCAGAGCCAGCGGCGATAGCGCGTTGAGGCGGGCGGCGTATTTATCGATCATTTCGTCGAGCCCCGCCTGGTCCTCGGCGACATCCGTTAAAATCCCCCAATCGAGCGCGGTTTCCGCCGGCACCCGTTCGCCCAGATAAATCATCTTCTTGGCGCGGGCAAGGCCGATCAAGCTGGTCAACCTGGGCGCGCCGCCGCTGCCTGGTATCTGGCCGATCGACACTTCCGGCAGGCCGACCAAGGTTTCCTTGGTGGCCAGGCGGAAATCGCAGGCAAGGGACAATTCGAAACCGACGCCAAAGGCGTATTTTTCCAGCGCGCAGATCACCGGTTTCGAACAGCGCGCCGGCGCCGAAATATTCCATGACAGATGCGACATGCCGTTCCGGGGCACCTCGAAGAATCCGCGCACGTCTCCGCCCGAGGTATAGATGCCGCCGGTTCCGCGAATGACAACAACGCCGATATCGTCGTCATGTTCGAAGGCCTCGAAGATGGCATTGATTTGCTGGCGCGCGAGGTAAGAGACGATGTTGAGCGGCTCCCGGTCGAGATACAACCAGCCGATCCGTTTTTCCTTGTCGATTTCGACGCGCAGTCCATCGAGATTTTCAATAAGTTCAGCGCGCTGTTTGGCATAGTCCTGTGACATCTAATCACTCCATTGAGTTTAGAAGATTTGAATCGAAAACTTACCGTTGTTCAAAGCGGTTTTAACGCCGGTGTTACTCCCTGGTATCGGGCGTTGCTGTAGATGATCGGATCGCCGCCTAGTTCCCGCGTCAATTCGGCGGCGGTTTCGATAAGGCCGCCCTTAATTTCCTCGATGATTTTTGCGGTAAATCTGTTGCGTGGACCCGAAATAAGAATGGCGCCGAACAGATTATTGTCAAAGTCGAATACCGGACAGCCAAGGGCCGCGGCGTCGGCAAACAGCACGCCCCGGGATTCGACAATCATGGCCGCGCGGATTTGGTCGAACACATCACCCGCTTCGCCTGAAAACGAACGGAATATACCCGAGGCGGCGCATCGATCAATTTTGTAGCGGTCCCCTATCTTTATGCCGGCGTCGCGGATGGCCTGGGATGACTCGATTTTGTGGACGCATACGACATGGTTATTGTCCGGCACCATGAGCATGACGCTTTCATCAAACGCCTTGACCAGCCTGTCGAGAACCGGCCCCGCCAGATCGGCAATGCCGAACAACCTCTGATGGAATTGGCCAAGCACGAAAATCGACATGCCCAACTGAAACAGTCCGTCTTGCCGGCGTTTCAAGAAGCCCAGATTCTCCAACGATACACAAAGCCGCAAAATTGTACTTTTATTTAGCCCGGTGATTTCAAACAATTCGGTGAGCGTCAGCGTATCCTTACTGCATTCAAACGCGGTCAAAATCGAAAGCCCGCGTTCCAGCGAAGCTACCCCGGGCTTCCTGGTAATGTTCGAACCTTTGCTCACAACCGCTGCCTGCGCGCCAAAAAACCGTTGACTGGAAAAATGCCGGGCTATTATACTATACGAAATCTGATTTCGCACTGTGAAATTTGCCGAATTGCAAAATATCAGCAATCGCAGCCTTAAATCCGACTGTAGGAGCGACCGATGAACCAAATTTTGGGTCCGGACAAATCCGCCCCGCTTTGGTACGGCTGCTCGAGTAAAAAGGGCGGAAAAACCCGGGAACCAGAGCCAATGGTTACGGTCGAAGACGTAACCGAGGCCGCTGGCGGCTTGACGGTTAAGGTCGGGGTGTTCGGGTATCTGGCGACGCTTACCGACAAAACCGATGTGACCTTGAAATTTCCCAAGGCGGCCAAGTTGGGAGATGTAGTTGAAGCCATGGGCCAGGTCTGCGGCGCACAGGTCCAAACCGCCATCGAAGGTGAAGCCGGTGGATTGGCTAAATGCTGCCGCATATTCGTCGACGGCGAAATCCTGGATGATGTGGATGCAAGCCTTTCACCCAGTGGCGAACAGGCGGAAATGCAAATAATCATATTGATGGCGAATGAGGCGGGTTAGGAAAACGAAGCGGGGGGCCCATGGATGATGTAGCGCGAAGTTTGGATGCGGTCGCTGAAAGTGGCGCAAAGCATGGGGGCGAAGATGATGTCTGGGTCCCATCATCATGCGCCCTTTGTTACGCCAATTGCTCGATCAAAGTGCATCGCGTCAATGGCGTTGTGACCAAAATAGAAGGCAATCCGGCCAGCGCCATCGGCAAAGGCCGGTTATGCGGCAAGGGTGTCAGCGGGATCATGACGCATTATGATCCGCATCGTCTAAGCAAGCCCCTGCGCCGGACAAATCCGGAAAAAGGCATCGGTGTGGATCCCAAATGGAAAGAAATTTCCTGGGACGAAGCGCTCGATGAAATCGCTGAAAATTTAAAGAAGGTCCGCGAGGACGACCCCCGAAAATTGGTCGTCATGCGCACCACCACGGTAATGACCCAGCAAACGCCCACCTTCGTCTTCATCTCGGCGTTCGGGTCGCCGAATGCGTTTGCCGCCGGCGGCGGATTGCATTGCGGTAACGGCGCCCATTTGGTCAGCGGCATCATGCATGCCTCCTGGTCCATCGTGCCGGATTTCAAATATTGCAATTACGCCGTATTTTTCGGCGCCTCCAAGGGCCACGCCGCCGGACACGCATCCTGTTCAAACATGGGTTTGGCCGCCGACGCCAGGGCGCGCGGCATGAAAATGGTGGTGGTCGATCCGTTTGCCAACCAGGTCGGCGCCAGCGCCACCGAATGGGTGCCGATCCGGGTCGGCACCGATGCCGGACTGGCGCTATCCATGGCCAATGTGATGGTCAACGAACTTGGCGCCTATGACGCCCCCTACCTCAAGGCAAAAACCAATGCGCCATATTTAATTGGCGAGGATACGCGGTATATCCGCGATACCGAGACCGGCAAACCCATGGTCTGGGACAGCGAGGCGGGTAATGCCTGTCCGTTCGACGCCGCCAATGCCGCCGACATGGCTCTTGAGGGCAGCTATGAAGTGGACGGAAAAACCTGCCGGCCTTCGTTCGCATTGATCAAGGAGCATTTGAAAAGTTATCCGGTGGAGCGTGGCGAAGAGATCACCACCATACCCGCCGACGATATTCGCCGGATCGCCACCGAATTCGCCACCGAGGCCCGGATCGGCAGCACCATCGTAATCGACGGCGTTACCGTGCCCTACCGGCCGGTGGCGGCGATCGCCTTCCGGGGCTCGCAAGGCCACAAAAATTCGGCCTACAATATGTTGTCCATCGATCTCTTGAATCATCTTGTCGGCGGCGCCGATGTCGCCGGCGGCTGCCTCGGTTTCAATCCGACCTGTCACGGCTATCCGGAAACCGGCCGGCTCGAATACGCACCGCACGCTGATCCGGACGGCCTGATGATCCCGGGCACATGGATGGGACCCCATTACCCTTATCCTCTCGAAAAACCGGTTCTACCGGAGAGGGTCAACATGCAACCGCTCTTTCCGATGGGCATGGGTTCGGTATTTCAGGCGTCTTTCGACCAAGAAGAAATGTGGAGCAAAATGGATTTACCCTACCGTCCGGAAATGATGATCAATCTGGGCGCTAACCAGATCATGAGCGTCGGCAACAAAGACGCCGCGGCGGCATCCTTGAAGAAGTATAAATTCATCGTTTCCTCCGATATCTTCCTGACCGAAACCACGGAATTTTCGGATATCGTCCTGCCCGATTGCGGCTATCTGGAAACATTCGATTCGCGGCCCCATTATACGTTCATATTTGCCCTGCCCGCCGGCCTCGGCGATTGGTCATGGGCCATCAGACAGCCGGTGGTCGAGCCCGAAGGCGAACGCCGGACTTTCCCCGACATATTGCTGGAATTGGCCGACCGCATTGGCATATTGCCCGACATGAACGCCGCCTATAACGCTTTTTTCGATCTCAAGGACGAGCGGCTCGACCTGGACCGCCGTTATACGCATGAAGATATCTGCGACATTGACCTCAAGGATAAATTCGGCCCCGACAAGGGGCTGGATTGGTTCAAGGAGAACGGCGTTGTTTCATGGCCGAAAAAGCCGGAGGAAGTGTATTGGCGGGTCTTTAACGATGTCCGCGTGCCGATTTACTGGGAGTGGATGGACGAAACCTGGGAACTAGCCAATGAGATCGCCGAACCCAGGGGGTTGGACATACCGAAGGAATATTATTCGCCGCTGCCCGAATGGCTGCCTTGTCCGTCGCATCAATGCGACCACGCCGAATTTGATTTCTACGCCTTCTACTACCGCGACATCGTCCATACCAATAGCCTGACCATGGAGAACCCGTGGTTGGATGAAGCGGCGCGGCTCGACCCGTTTTCCTACGCCATCGCCATAAACGCCGATGTCGGCCGCCAAAAAGGATTGGAATCGGGTGATACGGTTTGGGTCGAAAATGAGTATGGCAAAAAAGTAAAAGGGAAAATCCGCCTAACCGAAGCCATCCACCCCGAAGGTTTGGGGATCGGCGCCTGCGCCGGACATTGGGCAAGGGAATTGCCGATAGCCAAGGGAAAAGGCGTGTTTTTCAACGATCTGATAGAAACCGATTGGCATCACTCGAGCCCGTCGAACTTGAACGTGGATCTGTGCGCCAAGGTAAAAATCACCAAGGTTTAATTCCGGCATCCTATTGCCCGCAGGCTTTAGGATATCAATTGGGCTAAAACCGCCGATGGATTATCGTCGAGTACTTCGCCAAGATCGACATCATCTTCGCCCGGCACCCTGATTTTCGTATATTCTCCCTGATCACCGGTCAATGGCGCCGTTGCATCCAATCCCATCTTGGCGGTAATGCCGTTATCGGCCGACGGGTCCAGTTTCGAGCCTTGCGCATCGGTTACGACGATCAGATCCTTGCTTGCCTGAAAGCGCGTTGAAACCGCCCACTGGACTTCATCGGGATCAAAGATATCGACATCCCGATCGACGATAACGACCTGCTTGATGTCGTAATGTCCGCCGAACGCGGCCATGATGATATTCTTGGGTTGGCCGTCGCTTTGCTTATCAATCTTGATGATAAAGTGGTACCGGCAAACGCCGCCCGGCGACAGGTGCACATCGAGAACATTGGGAAAGCTGTTTTGAAGATGCTCCAACAGGGTGGCCTCGCGCGGAATTCCGCCCATTATTAAATGTTCCAGGGCGCCGCCGGTGATGGTGTGATAGAGAGGATCCGGACGATGTGTAATCGCGTCGATTTGAATGACGTGTGCCTCGTCGCTGGATCCGTAATATTGCGGAAATTCTCCGAACGGCCCGTCGGGTTCCCTGACATCGGGCAGGATACGCCCCTCAAGAACAATTTCAGCGCGCGCCGGAACGCGCACATCGTTGCTCAGGCATTTGACCACTTCGACCGGCGATCCGTGCAGGGCGCCGGCGATTCCCATCTCATCCCAGTCCAATGGCATGATCGCCTGGGAAGCCAGGAAGGTGCAGGGATCGACGCCAATAACGATAGCGATTTCCAGCGCCTGTCCCGACTCTTCGGCCATATCCATATAGGCAAGCGTGTTACGGGGTAGCAGCAAAGCCGTGATTTTGTCAGGCCCGGCGAGTTGACACCGGTGAATGGAGACATTCTGAACGCCGCTCTTCGGATTCCTGGCGATGAGCAGGCCGGCCGTTATATATGGACCGCTATCCAGTTCATTGTGGGTCGGCACGGGAAGCTGGTTTCCAATATCGACCTGGCGGTGAACGATCTCCTGAACCGGCGCTTTGTTCACCTCAATCGGGGCAATGGGATTTCTTACCGCCTCTTGAAACCGCCCGAGCAAATCATTTTCCGGGACCTTCATGGCCTCGGCCGCGTGCGCCCGTCCGGTGAGAATGTTGGCGACTACCGGTATCGAATGATTGTCCGGCGCCGGGAACAAGACCGTCCTTTCCTGTTCAAGGACTTTGGCAACCGCCGCGATTTCGTGCCGGAGAGAAAGTTCCGGCCGCGCCACGGCGAGTTTGTCCATGGCTTCAAGATAACGCAGCCATTCGCGCAAATCACGGCAGGGCGGAACGGGAATATTTGATCGGCTATTCATTGGCTGTTCTAATCCGGTAACTTCGTCAGATCGCCGCGGATTTCAACACGAATGGCGGTTTCCCGATCGGCTTCCCGTTTAGGCATGTCTTGATCAGCTGACTTCCCGAGCCGTCTCGCCTACCCGGACGCCGATCAGCGTGGCCGCCGATTCCCGCAAATCGTTTTTGAGCACCTTGCCCAGGGAATTCCTCGGCAGATCATCGATAAAAAAAACGTATTTGGGCTTTTTGTAGCTGGCGATCAAATCTTTACAATGGGCGATGATTTGTTCCGCGTCCGGCGCGCCCGATGTTTCACTAACCACGAATGCGGCGACGGCTTCGCCGTATATTTCATCGGGAACACCGACGACGGCCGCGTCGGCGACGCTTTCCATGCCGATGATCACTTGTTCTACTTCCTTGGAAAATATGTTGAAGCCGCCGCTTAAAATCATGTCCTTTTTACGGTCGGCGATATAAAGGTAGCCGTCTTCGTCGGAATAGGCGAGATCGCCGGTGTGGAACCAACCACCCTTGAAGGCTTCGGCGGTTTGTTCGGGACGATTGTAATAACCCCTCATCACAACGTAACGACCCGGCTCGCCGACCCGGACCGTCAATTCCCCGACCGTGCCGGTCTCAACTTCATTGTCGTCATCATCGACGATTTTGACTTCAACGCCGGCCGAGGGCCGGCCGACACTTTCGGCGTGGGTGAACTGCTCTTCATGACTCAAAGATGTCACGCCGCCAGCTTCGGTCTGGGCAAAAAAGGAAAAAAGTTTAAGGTTCGGCAACGCCTCGATCAGCCTTTTCTTAAGCCCGACCGGAAAGGCCTCGCCGGTGACCGCTATGCGCCGAAGCGATGCGCAGCGCGACGGATTCTCCTCAATATGCGGCAGCACCATCCGGCAAATGGTCGGCACCATGCCGAAGACGGTAATTTTTTCTTTTTCGATGGCGTCAATCACCAAGTCGGGATCGAATTTTCCGACGACCACGATGGTCCCTCCCAGGGTCAGGGAATTGGAGAGCCTGGCGAATCCGGTGCGGTGGGTTAACGGTGTCACGACGAGATAGCGGTCATCGCCGCTTATTCCCCAATCAACGGCATTTATATAGCAATGCTGAATGATGATATTGGCATGGGTAACAATCGCCCCTTTCGGTTTGCCGGTTGTTCCGGCTGTATACATGATCATGCAATCATCGTTAGCGACGGATATTTCGGGCAATGTCCCGGGCGGCGTATTCAGGAGATCGGAAAAATTCTCGGCGCCCTGCACCCCGCCGCCAACCGAGATCAACGACAGTTTGGCGAGGCCATCCAGCAGTCCCCGGATTTTATTCGCCTCGGCGGCGTCGAAAACGAGAACTTTCGGTTCACTATCTTCACAAATATATGCCAGCTCCGGTTCCGACAATCTGGTCGTCACCGGAACCGCGACCGCGCCCAATGTATAGACGGCATACAGCATTTGAACGAATTCGATACTGCTCGGCAGATAGAACACGACAACATCGCCTTGCCCGACGCCGCGTTCCGCGAGGGCCGACGCCATCTGCTGAATTGATGCATGTAGATCGCGGTAGGTAATGCGCTGGGAATCGCAAACAATGGCTGTCTTGTCGGGTTTGCTTTGCGCGTGGGCCGCCACGATGTTCTCAAGCCGCATGGCTCTGTTCCTAGACTATTTTAAAGGCCGGATAAGGCACTCCGTCGTCAAGCCTGTCCCAGACCAGTTCAACTTTTTGTCCGATCTTCATGTCATCGGGTTCGGCATCCAGAATATTGGAAATTACGCGCACCCCTTCCTCCAATTCGACGGTCGCGGCCATCAGCGGAATCCGGTCCTTGATCCCGGGACCGGGAACGCGAACAACCGTGCAGGCGTAAATCGTGCCTTTTCCCGAGACTTGCCGCCATTCAAGATTGCGGCTGCCGGTATAAATGCTTACCGGGCGGGGGTGATACTGGAACTGCCCCGTGTCGGTGCAGTATTGGAGCATGAATTTACCTTCCTTGGCGCCATCCCAAAAAGGCTGGGTATCGACATAGGTGCCGGAAGGCGGGACCGGCCGTTCGGCGAGGGTTTCGTTATCGGACATTTTAAACCTCCAGAATCATAGCGGCGCTGGTGCCCCAGTTGCGGCCATATGGTATGACCCCAATTCCGGTAACCAGCGCATTTTTCGGATTATCGACTTGGCGGCCTTCGCCTTCGCCGAACAATTGACGGATGGCTTCGACCAAATTCAAACCACCGCCGGCTAACCCCGGTTGACCGGCCGAAATTTGACCCCCGCCCGTATTCAGCGGTAGATCGCCCTTATGTGTAAGATCGGTGGCCATCACATAATCGGAACCTTTGCCCCGTTCACAGAAACCGAATTGTTCCAGCTGCATCATTACGGCAATGGTGAAGTCATCATACGGATGGAACATATCGATATCGGCCGGCGTCAGTCCCGATTTTTCGAAAACTTTCGGCCCGACGGCCAGAAAACCCGATTCGGTAATATCCGGACATGATTTATTGCCGTTGAAATTGGTAATTTCGGCATAGGCTGTCGGCCGCGCCGTTTTCTCGATCCCGAGCCGCTTGGCGTTTTCTTCGGAGGTCACCAGAACGGCGTTCGCGCCGTCACAAAACATCACGCAATCCAACAGGCGCAGCGGATCGGCGATCACCCGCGAATTCAGGTAATCCTCCATGGTCAGCGGCTTCTTGAGTTTCTCGTAGGTATTGTCATTCAACAATGCGTGTTGACGCTGGGTTATGGCTATTTTGCCCAGGGCTTCGTCGTTCAAGCCATATTGTTCCCGATAGCGGCTCATCAAAAGTCCAAAGCTGGCCGGTGGACCCTGGACCCCGACGATATCCTGAAACTCCGGGCGGTAAGCGCGGTAGTCAGCCCCCCAATTGCTGCTTGGCGCGTCGGCGGAAAGAACGACGGCGATTTCGCATTGGCCGTCCTTGATGGCCGCCATGGCGCGGGCAACGCCGCCGGTAACGGAACAGCCGCCAATGGCCCCATAATTCAGCCAGGTCGGTGAAATGCCCAACGCATCGGACATATAGACCGCGAAAAACGGATTGGTGCATTCGCTGAGTGCAACCGTGACCGAGAGGCCGTCGACCGCGTCTTTTTCAACACCGGTCGCAGCCAGCAAATCGGCAAACGCTTCGCCGGCAAAATCGTAGGCGCTGCGGCCGGATCTAAAAGCGACTTTGGTCTCGGAGTAACCGCCGATGACAATGTTTTCGGTAGACATTTTTCAACTACTCCCCTTTGAACTCAGGTTCTCGTTTTTCTCGAAAGGCTGAAAGCCCTTCATTCCGGTCGCTACTGAAATAAAGCAGGAACGAAGCGTCTCCTTCGCTGGCGAAACCGTCGGCAAGGGACATATCGAGGCCGCGCTCGATAACGTTTTTGCTCATCATCACTGACAATGGCGCGACCTTGCTGATTTCTCTGGCGATCTCGCGGCCCCTTTCAAGGGCGCCGCCCTCTTCGGTTACGTGATTGACGATCCTGTAGGTCAATGCCTCCTCGGCCGTAATACGCCGTCCCGTCCACATAAGTTCCTTGGCCAGCGATTTACCGATCAGCCGCGGCAAGGTCTGTGTTCCGCCGCCGCCCGGCATGAGGCCAAGTTTGGCCTCGGGAAGACCTAATTTCGCCCGCCCGCCGGCCACGATGATGTCGCCGACCAGGGCGAGTTCCAGACCGCCGCCCAGGGCAAAACCTTCGATCACGCTGATCACCGGTTTGGTGTAATTGGGCATATCACGGAACAGCCGGTTGGTTTTGCGCGTCCGTTTACGAATGCGGTAGGAGTCATAATATTCGTTTTCCTTAACTTCAAATTCGCTGGTGTCGATGCCGGTGCAAAATGCCTTGGGAATGCCTTGCAATATGACCGCTCGGCAATCCCGGTCCATTTCCGCATCCGCCATGGCGTCCATAATTTCTTCCGCTGTCTTCTCCCGCAGCGCATTGAGTTTTTCTGGCCGGTTGATGGTAATTTCGAGCCAGTCTTCCACCCGCTCCGCTAAAATATCTTCATAATCCATCTTCAAATTCTCCTTTAAGTCATCAATCTTATCTGCGTTGGAACTATCCCTCGTCCTGTTCGCCGCCCATCGCCTGAGCGATCGCGTGATGTTGATCGGCGAGCCAGGATGGATCATTGCGTTTTTCTTGCGTAACCTCGACTTCGAGGGCCAACTGGGCGGGTGCCGCCAGCACCAGGACGCGATCGGCCATTTCCAGCGCATCGTCGATGCGGTGGGTGATAAGTACGCAGGTTTTCTTGAGCCGGATCGCCAATTCCCTGAAATCGGCGCGCAAGGTCGCCGATGTCACATGATCGAGCTGGCTGAAACTTTCATCGAGCAGGACCAATTCCGGATCAACGGCGAGGGCGCGCGCGAGTGAGACACGCTGGCGCATGCCGCCCGAAAGCTCATAGGGATATTTGATCACATTTTCATCACCGGTAATCTTGACATTCGCCAGCCAGCGAATCGCCTCTTGGCGCCGATGTTCCTTATTGCTACCGAGTATCTGAAGTCCAATGGCGACGTTTTCCCACGCCGTGCGCCATGGCAGGAGCCGGTCGTTTTGAAAACTGACGGCGAGCTTTCCGCGTAAATCCTGGAACTGAACGAAAGGGTCAAGCCCGTTCACCCGCACGGTTCCCCGGGTCGGCTCCTGAACGCCCATGATCATGTGCAACGCCGTCGATTTGCCGGCGCCGGTGCGCCCCAGAAGGGCGACGATCTCGCCCTTGATCACCCGAAAGGAAAGATTCTGCACGGCCGGATGGTCGCCGAAGAACTTATCGACCCGGTCAAGCTCGATGACGACATTTTCGGCGCCGCTATTTGACTGCTCGCTGATCATCTGACCGAGACTTCCGGCCGCCATTTGAGAAGAATTTTTTCGGCGAAGGCAACCAGTGCCTGGACCGACAGATTGAGGATCACCAGCAAGACCGTCCAACCAATTACTCCGTCCATCTCGAAATTGTTCTGCGCCAGCCCCATACGGGCGCCCATGCCGGTCGACACGCTGACCAGTTCGGCGAAAACCATCATCCGTGTGGCGTAACCGATAATCGACTTGGTGGTCATCAGGATATAGGGCACCACATGAGGCAAAATCAGCAACCGCAGCACCTGCCAACGGTTGGGACGGAAAGTTTCAACCACCTCTAACAGATCAGTCGGCAGTGCGCGGATGGCGTCATAGACGTTAAGCGCGTAAAACGGAATAAGGATCATCGCCATGATGAAAAAGACTCTTAATTCTGGCTCCCTAAACCAGAACACGGCGAACAACATCCAGGAGAGGGCCGGCACGCCGGTATCGATAATCACCGCGGATTTAACAAATGGACCGACGCGTTTGACCATTCCCATAACCGCGCCGATCAAGCTTCCGATGATCAGTGAAAAACAGACGGCCAGGGTCAATCTGAATAAGGTAATCAGGATGTGGATAGCGTCCAGTTCCATAATTTTCACGATATAACTGGCAGACTGGCCTACCGACGGCATAATGTATTGCGGCGTGAACCTGCTCCATACCTCCATCGACACCAGGATTAGGGCGACCACTACCAGATTGGCGAACAAATCGCGTTTAAAGAAGTTCGTCGCGGCTGCCGATTCCGGCGTTTTAATCGAGGTTGCTGAATTTTCAGCCTCGTCCGGCGAGCCCCGCGAACCCTGCGGCTTCGTATTCATTGGCGCCTCCCGATCCGTCACGGTCCAGCCGTGACGCCAAAGGGGACCGTGCGGCGGTTTGCATTACCGCCGCCGCCGCACGATCCCGAATGCTATACGGCGAAGAAGCTCTCGTTGACCTTCGGCAGGGTCCCGGCTTTGTTCATGATATTCGCGGCATGCAGCACGTCTTCACGGTTCTTGGCGTCGGTCATCAGGCGCGTGAAGAATTTCATGCGGCCGGAATTGACCGCCGTCTCCAGGACTTTCGGCGTCAGCTTTACCCGACTGGCCTGCTGCGTGAAGCCGGTCTTATTGTCCGTTATCCACTGGAACATATCACTATAGGCCGACATCGCCTTGGCCAGCGAATCCTTCGGGTGACGCGCCATGCGCTTGGTGTTAATGGCAACGGCAAAATAGGGCATGTCCCGGCCGGTATGCTTGCGGTAATGATCGTTGAGATTGAGGAATACCTTGGACCCGGGAATCTTGTTTAGGCCGGCACTGAGTGTGTGTTCCCATATCAATCCGGCGTCGGCGCGATTGGCGGCGACCAAACCCAAAACAGCGGGCGGATTGGGGACATTCTGGACGGTGAGATCTTTAAGGAAATCAATGCCGTCAAAGGCTTTTGCCCAGGTGCGGCCCATATTATAGGTGCCGGACACGGTCATCGCCCCTAGCGTCTTGCCCTTGAGTTCAGCCAGCGAATTCGGACCGTTCGGTCCGGCGATATAACCGGCAAGACTTCCCGTCGTGATGATGCCGGCGATCTTTATCGGCGCGCCCTTGGCGGCAAACTTGGCGAATGAATCCCAGGTACCGACGCCGATATCGAAGTTTCCCGTCATGATGTCGGCGTAGTACTGGCGCACCGAGCCATAGATGTTAAACACTTCAAAATCGATATCATGTTTGGCGCCGAATTTCTTATCGATCAACAGTCCGTTGGCGATTCTGGACCACCCGCCGGCCAGCGTGCCGGTTACCAATTTGGTCGGTTGGGCGCCAAACGACAGATAAGGAGCGGCCACCATACCGGTACCAAATGCTAGTCCCGCCGAACCCGCATTTTTAATGAATTTGCGTCTTGAAAAATCTTTACCCATGTCATCCTCCTGCTCATTGAACAATATCAAAACTGGATGTGATGAAGAGTAGAATTGCCGACAATGAAGCCGATCTACATCTTCATAAATTTCACCTGCCTTGGTCTTGCCGAAATCTTTTTTTTCAAATTGGAATTCATTGGTCCTGTCAAAATCAATGGCAGAAACTAAATTCCGATTCGCTGCAATGCGTTCCGTTATCGCTATACTATTCGGCTAATATCATCTGAATAGAGCGAATTTGCTAACGGTTTGTTCCATATTTGGAACGATTAACCGGGTCCACTGTTTTGAAATCTTCTACTTTCTGCCGATAATCGATGATTTATTTGACGTTCATCACTAATAATTTTGACTAAATCGGCCCCGAAGCCTTTTTGTTTCAATCGTCAACAACCAGTTGCTCCGATATGAATTCCAAAAAGGCCCGCGTTTTTTTCGGAATTCGCCGCCTTCCGATGAAAGTCGCGGAAACTTCCAATGAGTGGCATTCCCAATCTTCAAGAACGCGCACAAGGCGCTTGGTCTTAATGTCGTGGCGGCAAAGAAAATTCGGCAGCATGCCGAGCCCCAAACCATCGATCACCAATTCCCTTGCGATACCAATATTATTGACGATTACCCCCATCGACACATCGATTGGTTTGTCGTCGTCCTTATTGCGGAAGGTCCATGATCCTTCATTCAGTTGATTGGTGGTAACCACGCAATTGTAATTATTCATATCGATAATTTGTTTCGGAAAACCATGTCGTTCAACATATTTCGGAGCCACGTAAAACCCACGTTTTAACCTGGCGAGATGATGCATCTGCAATTGCAGATTTCTGATCTGTCCAAATTGAATTGCGATATCATAAGGTTCTTCGGACACATCAATCCATCGATCATTAACATCTATTTCCAGGCGGATTTCAGGATGTTGCAACGAGAACGCGGCGATCGCGCTACCCAGCCAGGAAATACCGAAATCAATCGGCATGCTGACCCGCAAAGTACCGCGCAATTCGGTCTGCATTTCGGAGGTATGAAGACCGGCATCTTCGATTTCGACGACGATTTTTTGGCAATGATCATAGAGCGCGCGGCCGATATCCGTAAGAGCAAGCCGCCTGGAGCCTCTTTTAAGCAGGATCGCGTCAACCTGCTGCTCCAGTTGAGTCAGCTTCCTGCTGATCGTGGATTTGGGCATCCGGAGGTTCTTGGCGGCCTTGGTAATACTTTGTGCGTTGGCGACTTCGTAAAAGAGAACCAGCGAATTCAAGTCCATATTAAAAGCCATCTGTCGCGCCTCCGGTAAAGCTAGGCAAGCTCGAATTCGCCGGCAACCAGCATGCGCCTGAGAATCTTGCCGACCGGAGATTTTGGAATTTGTTTCAAGAAAACATACTCGCGCGGGCGCTTGAAATCAGCCAATTCGGATATTTTACAATGAGTATCGAGTTCCGCCACGGTAACCTCGCCGGAGCAGACAATGAAGGCGGTGACTTTTTGACCCCACCGCTCATCTGGAATGCCCGCCACCGCCACCTCGCCCACCGATGGGTGCAGGGAAATCACGCTTTCGATTTCAACCGGCGTGATGTTTTCGCCGCCGCTGATCATCATGTCGTCGACGCGTCCGGTAACGAAAAGATCGCCGTCATCGTCTTTAAATCCGGTATCGCCGGTAAAGTACCAGCCGTCGTGAAAGGATTTGGCGTCGGCGTCGGGACGCCGCCAATATCCGGTGAACGCCTCTTCGTTGGCCTGATCGGCGATAATCTGTCCTTCTTCGCCGGGTTCGGCCATATTTTCAGGGTTTTCGGTCCCCAGCTTGACGACCCGGATGCGCTGATTGAGCCCGGCTTTTCCGGCCGAGCCCGGTTTGCCGGCGGCATGCGGCTCGATGGTAAAAGTGTATATTTCCGATGAACCGTAATGGTTGACCAATTGATCGGGTGTCATCTTTTCCCAGATTTTGAACATCAACCCGTCCGGCATCGGCGCCCCCGCAAAGCCGAGATGAACGGCCGAAGAAATGTCGAATTGGTCGAACGCGGGCTCGGCCAATAAATCGTGGAACAGGGTCGGAACCAGAAATACCGAAGTGATCTTTTCCTTTTCGATCATTTCGAGGGTTTCACGGGGGTCGAATTTCCTTTGACAGATGAGACGGCCGTCTAAAAGCTGCATGGCGAGCAGCGAACGCACCCCCATGGTATGATAGAAAGGCATCGCCCCGAGCATCACTTCGCCGGCGATACCGCGATGTTGCGCCACATGGGCGAGCGCGGCGGCCCGTTCGGCTCGGTGCGAGCGCGGAACTCCCTTGGGTTTTCCGGTGGTTCCGGAGGTATAGAGCATCACCGAAATATCGTCCGCATCGGCGCGCGGTTCAGCATCGAACGAATCTTCCTCCAACATATCGTCAAAAGTCGCGGTGGCGTTTTCGCCGGCCGCCAGTCCGATCCGCTGGACAGATCCGGCTTCGCTTGAGTTGGCGACGGCCTCTTCGGCGACGTCCTGAAACACCAGCGCCGCCGCGTCCGCATTCTCGAGGCAATAATCCAATTCGCCGGCTTTCACCCGCCAGTTCAGCGGTGTGATTATCAGCCCCTGAAATTGGCAGGCCCAATGCAGGGTCGCCATTTCCCAGCGGTTCTGCATTAGGGCGACCAGCCGGTCGCCTTTTTTAAGCCCCAATCGATCAAGGCCGCCGCCGACGCGCCTGATCTTGTCGAACCACTCGGCATAAGTCAGACGCAGCGCGCCATCGACCAAAGCGGTCGCATCGGGGCTACGTTCCAATGACAACCTATAACTACTACCCAAATCCATCATGACGCGTTTTCCTCCCCAAACGCCGGTTCCGGTTGGCGTGATCAAGACAGTCAGAATTAGGAAATCAACTTACTACTGTCCCGTAAAAGTACGAATGCCAGTCTATCACGTCATCATCCGATAAAGAAAAATAGCCGTCTTAATGGTGCCCGCCTGCTCGAAGGATCGGGGAATAATAATTTCGAACAATTCAATATCCCGTCAGTGCTTTTTGTCGGTCAGGTGGGATTTGATGAGGGCGAAGAAGATATCGCCGCCGACGAATTGCCAGCCCATGTGGCGGCCACAGTTCCGGCAAATCGCAATCAGCCACTTATAGCCCGGAAACCAGGTGAATTCATCCGACGGGGTGCCTTCCGGCGCGGCGCCCGGGGCGTCTGAGAAACAGACGATGCGGAACAAACGGCCGGCCGGATTGAACACCGTGTGCTGGTGATCGCCCTTGCGGCTCAGCCGCCATCGGGCGCGGGTGACAAGATGGCCGCAGGCCGAACAGTAAAGCTCGTCGATTTCCTCCGCCGACGTTTGGTTCTTGGATTCACGGTCGGGAGCGGTCTGCAGCATGGGTTTGCCCTAATAATTTGGGCAAGGCCGCGTTAAAAGAAAATGCGCGGGCCTCGATCGACCGGAAGCTCGCCTTCGATCAGAATGGTGCGCTCCATTTCCCGGTCAGCCACGTTTACGGGAACGACCTCAACGACCATATTTGTTGGGTCGGAGAGGTCGGCGACGACCGCGTATTTGATAAATACGCGTCCGTTTTCCGGAACCTCGATTTCCAGTTTCTTCTTGCCGTGGTTATAGGTGATGGTGTGGTTGCCGGCCTTCACGTCGCGGTAAAATCCGGTGCCGCTGTAAAAGTCCGCCTCTTTCTTGCCGTCAAACACGAAAGTGAAGGGAAACATCATGGTAAGGGGATTGCGGTTTCGGTAGACAAAAACGCGGCCCTTGCCGGGGTCGATTTCCTCCAGCCATATCTTGGCGTCGCCATAGGGCGGGCGGTCGGCGCACGCCGCCAGCGCCAGGCTCAGCGCCAAGACACCAAATACGGAAATTCCTCGCTTCATGCTCAAAACCCCTTATCCAACTTAGCAAATATAGCGGAACTAGTGTTAACGAAACAATTTATTTTAACTTTTCCCCGGTTTTCAATAAGTGCGGGGCCTCGGACGACGATTAATTCGCAGAAGGAATGGCAAAGATTCGCCGCGCCCGCTCGCGGCTGTCCAGCGGTTGCAGGGACCGGTAAAATTCCAGGTTATTTTTTACCTCTTCACGGTTTAGATCACGGCGCAACAAGCTGGCGGCGTTATCGTATTTGCCCATCATGCCAAGGACCAGGGCAAAGTTGTTGCGGTTGGTCGCCGTCGCCGCTGGATTGGCCACCACATGTTGCAGAATCTCGATGGCTTCCGAGTATTCGCCGCCCAATGCCAATGACATCGCCAGATTGTTCCTAAGCAACAGATGATCCGGTGCCCGCTCTAGGGTCTGTACTCAATTAGGGGATTCTCAATTTTGTCCCAATATGATTCAAGCTTTCTGGATGGTAGAGGAGGCTTGAATGGGTCGATCATTG
>NZAK01000170.1 GCA_002687515.1 Rhodospirillaceae bacterium | reverse complement strand
TGTGTATAGCATTGATTCTTATAGCAGAATCACCCAAACAGGTCATCAATTTAGTAATCCATCTGGGCAATCCGGGATTAATTGCGCCGCCGATAACCTATTTCCTCATAACGTTGGTCATAAGATTAGACCGCGTCGAAAAAGAGTTTCGAACCGTCGTCGAAAACGCCGGCGATGCAATTTTCATACATAACCGGGACGGTAAAATTATCGAAGTCAACGAAGCCGCATGCAAATCCCTGGGCTACGGGCGCGGCGAACTGTTGGCTTTGCATGCGTCCGATGTCGTGGCTGGGTTCGATCCGGAAATGCTTAGCAAGCATTGGGGCGAGCTTATCCAAGGAATGGCAATAACCCTTGAGAATGAACATCGCCGGAATGACGGTTCGACCTTTCCCGTCGAGGTCAGCATAAGTTTGCTGGACCACGGCGATGAATTCAATGTTCTGGCCGTTGCGCGCGATATAACAAAACGCAAACGGGACCAAAAAGCTCTCCACGATAGCGAAGAAAAGTACCGAAAACTGGTCGAGACCTCCCATGATCTTATTTGGTCGGTCGATGCCGAGGGCAGGTTCACCTTCGTCAATCAAGCATCAATAATAACGCACGGGTACGATCCCGATGAGATGGTCGGCAAGCCGTTTACGGATTTTATGACCGCCGAACAGGCGAAAATAGATATGGCGATTTTTGCAAAAATCAAGGACGGCGCTGATTTTTTCGATTTAGAATCGGTGCATCTGAAAAAAGACGGCTCGCCCGTTTATTTGAGCTTTAACGCCGTTGTTCTGCGTGACGACAGTGGAAATGTACTCGGCACGACCGGAACTGCGAAAGACATCACCCGGCGCAAACTGGCCGAAGAGCAATCGCGCCGGCATCAAGAGCAATTGGCCCATGTGACGCGGGTCGCCACCATGGGCGAAATGGCCACCGGCCTGGCGCACGAGCTTAATCAGCCGCTGGCGGCCATTACCGCTTATATAAATGGCAGTTTGCGGCACCTGAAATCGGAAGACCCGCCATCGGAATCCATTATCGAAGCGCTGGAAAAGGCGTCCGAGCAGGCGATTCGCGCGGGAAATGTGATCCAACATTTGCGGGACTTTGTGCGCAGAAAGGATTCCAAGTCGGAAAACGTAGATATCAACGATGCGGTCAAAAAGGCGATGCAATTGATCAAGGCGGATTTGGACTCGAACCAGGTTGTCCTGACGCTCGATCTGTCGCAGCCTCCTGCCGCTGTCGTCGGCGATCCGATTCTGCTGCAACAGGTCATTTTGAACCTTGCCCGCAATAGCGTCGATGCAATGAAATCCAAAGATCCTGGATCGGGTGAACTGACGATCAGTACTTCGGCGGAAGACAACTCCTTCTCGATTGGGATCAAGGATAACGGCCCGGGCATCGATCCCAAGCACCAGGAACAACTTTTCGATCCCTATTTTTCGACCAAGAAATCCGGGCTTGGTTTGGGGTTGCCGATCTGCCGCTCAATCATCAATGAGCATGGCGGCCAAATTTGGTATGAACCGGCGCCGATCAACGGCGCCGCCTTCCACATCCGGCTGCCGCTGTCAAAAACAGGATACCCGGCCGAATGAAGGCTGGAGCGCCCGGAATGGAGGCGTCGGCGGTTTCCGCTGGGGCAATGCGCGGGGAATCAGGCCATGCCGGTAATTGAGCCAGGGGATTCGTCCCTAAAAAAATTGAAGGGCCTGCATCTCTGGCATGGCGACCTGTCCAGCTGTTCCCAGAGGGTACGCATCACCTTGGCCGAGAAGGGCCTTGAATGGGAAAGCCATCCGATCAGCATCCCCGACAATGAGCACGCCACGTCCGAATATCAGGCGATCAACCCCAAGGGGCTGGTGCCGGCCTTTGTCCATGACGGCGTGTTGATGATCGAATCCAAGGACATCATTCTGTATTTGGACACGGCATTTCCGGCGCCGCCGCTCCGGCCGGGTACGGAAGACGGCCTTGAGGAATTGCGGAAATGGGTCGATGCCGCCGATACCGGACAGTCGGACCTGAAACTCCTGTCCCATGAATTCCTGTTCCGGCCGCGCAAGAAAATGACGCCGCAGGATGTCGAGGCGTTCGCCGCCAGCCATCAGAACAAGGAACTGGTTGATTTCATCCGCGAATGGCAGTCCGCCGACATGTTCCCGGCGGACAAGATTGCCGCCGCGGTGGATCGCACGCACGGCTGTTTCATGGAACTGGACGCGGCCCTCGCGGCGGGCCCGTGGATCATGGGCGCCCAGTTTACCCTGGCCGAAGCCGCCTGGATGCCGAATGTGCATCGCATGTGGCTGATGGATTGGCCGCTGGACCGCTACCCGAACCTGGGCGCCTGGTTCCAGCGGGCACGGCAACGGCCAAGCTTCGTGACCGGCCTCGCCGAGTGGGAGCCCGCCGGCATGGCCGACCGGTTCCGGGGTTATGTGGCCGAACGCGCCGGCGGCGCCGGCATCCACGTAACCAACTTCGGCGCTCTGGCGGCGTGAATACAACTGATCGTATAAGTCCAAAGTGCGTCGTTCCGCGAATTTACAGCCACTAAATTCAGTATAGGGATAACCGACGCTGTATGTCGGTTTCCATAGTTTGACCCAATAAAATCAAATCATTTATTGTACTTATCTTTGTGATTACAACTCTATAGAGAAAATATTTTGTTGCCTCTAATTCGCTAATAATCGATTTTAGAATTTCAAAAAATGCTTCGTTTTCAGTCATTTGCGAATGAAATCGATATTAACGCGGGCAATTTCACTTAGGTAGCTAGCTGGGTTAGGAAATTGTTTTGGCCGTGGACGTTGAAGTAAATGATTCGCGCAACCGCGAAAGTTTGCGGCGCACGCAACGGTTTGTAGCGCTGGCATTCTGCCGGGCGGATATTCTGTTCGAACTTGACGGTTCCCAATGCATCAGGTTTGCCGAAGGCCCGACGCGTGGCCTGTTCGGCCTGGATACCGGTACATTGCTTGGCCGCTCGTTTCTTGAATTCCTTGATGAGCGCGACCATCGGTTAATCAAGGAATTGTTCAGCGCGACGAACAATAGCGGGCGGCTGGATGACGTCTCGATCCGTCTACCCACCAACGGTGGCCGGGTGGTGGACGCGCTGCTTGCCGGTTACCGCGTGCCCGAATTCGACAATAATCTATTTGTCGCCATAAAGGTTTCACCGCCGCCGCCCAAGCCGCGCCCCAGCGAGGACGAAAAGGATACCGAAAGCGGTATTTTCAACAAGGACTCCTTCGCTACCGTGGCCGCCGAACGAATCCGCTCGGTGCAGAATGCCGGCGCCGACGCCGAAGTAACGCTTGTTCGCTTGGACAATCTAGCCGAAGCGCAGAAGGGCATGGACGAGGAATCCCGTTCCAATTTGATGGGCACCATCGGCCAAATACTGAATGATCATTCATTGGGCGGCGACACAGCGGGCCGCATCGATGAAGAAAGTTTCGGTATTGTGCACCGTGCCGGTGTCGATACATCCGGCGTTGGGCAAATAATTGAAAATGCCTCCAAGGAACTCACGCCCGATGGCGTTGCACTGGCAAGTGAAGTTCAGACCATAGAAGGTGACGGCAAGGGCCTGACCGACGATCAGCTCGCCAAGGCGATTGTCTACACCATGAAATCCTTTGGCGCGGGTAAATCGCTGGCCGATCCGGGCACCCTATCGGGGTTGCTCGAATCCGGCATGGCGGAGACCATGAAATCCGTCGAAATTTTCAAAAATGTCTGTGTCACCCGCAATTTCGATCTGGCCTTCATGCCAATCTGTGATTTGGAGCCCGGCAGCCTTCATCATGTCGAGGCATTGTCGCGATTTCGCGGGGAAATGGGGTTGTCCGGTTCTCCATACGAAATGATAGTCATGGCCGAGGAGATGGGAATAATTTCCGAATTCGATCTGGCCGTCGGCCGCAAAGCGGTCGACCTGGTTAAGAAAAATGCCGCTTCCGGAAAACTGCCGCCGGTTGCCATCAATGTATCGGGCCACTCGATCGGTGATATAGATTTTGTGAAAGAATTCCGTGATCTATTGCTCACCGCGACGAACCTATCGAAATTGTTGTCGATCGAGATTACGGAATCGTCGGCAATCACGGATTTCGAATTGGTCAACAATCACATTCAGGAATTTCGTCAAAGCGGCTTCCATGTTGCGCTTGATGATTTCGGCGCCGGGGCGGCCAGCTTCGACTACTTGAATTCCTTCGACATCGACACCGTTAAATTTGACGGCCCGGTTGTGAAGCGCGCTTATGCGACAAATAAAGGCAAGGCGTTCCTGGCGTCCATGGCGACGCTCTGTTCGCAATCGGGTATCGAAACCATTGCCGAAATGGTCGAAGACGGGGAGCTGGCGAAATTCCTCGCCGAGTGCGGCATAAAATTCGGGCAGGGATGGTATTTTGGCAAGCCCAGCGCCAAACCCCCGATGATCAGTCTATAGCCCGCCTTCATCCGGCCGGAACAGTCTCTCGGAGCCGAGCCGGGCCGAAACCGCTTAAGACTTGAAACGATTTCCATAACGCCTGAGTTTGGCTACCATCGAAGCGGATGCGATGCTTGTCTTGTAAGTACCGGCGTCAAGTGATCGTATCCGGCACGGCTCATGTTTGACCCATCATTTCCGATGTTGGGAAAGTGGGCGGCGCGCAAAATTCAAATTTTTGGAAAGAAATATGGCAAACCCAATATCGAGCGTTGACCCCGACGGGCTTCTTGAATATTCGGTGGTTTTCACCGACCGCTCGCTGAACCACATGTCGCAACCCTTCCAACAGGTGATGCGGGATATTTCGGCGGACCTGAAAAGGGTCTATCACGCGCATGCCACCGTCATCGTTCCCGGCGGCGGCACCTACGCCATGGAAGCGGTGGCCCGGCAGTTCGCCACCGGGAAAAAATGCCTGGTTATCCGCAACGGCTGGTTCAGCTATCGCTGGACGCAAATATTCGAGGCCGGAAATATCCCTTCGGGCGAAATCGTCCTCAAGGCGCGTCTTGTCGAGGAGGGCAACCAGGCCGCCTTCGCGCCGGCCCCGATCGAAGAAGTTGTCGCCGCGATCGCCTCCGAAAAACCCGATCTGGTGTTCGCGCCGCACGTCGAAACGGCGTCCGGGATCATCCTGCCCGATGATTACCTGCGCGCCGTTGCCGACGCCGTGCATGCAGCCGGCGGATTGTTTGTCTTGGATTGCATCGCGTCCGGGGCCATCTGGGTCGATATGGAGGAGGCCGGCGTCGATATCCTGATCAGCGCCCCGCAAAAAGGTTGGAGCGCCTCGCCTTGCGGCGGACTGGTGATGATGAACGCCGAGGCCAGGGAACGCATCGATGGGACGGTGAGTTCCAGTTTCGCCTGCGATCTTGGGAAATGGATGCAGATCATGGAGTCTTACGAAAATGGCGGCCATGCCTATCACGCGACCATGCCGACCGACGCCCTGGTCAAGCTGCGGGACGCGATGAAGGAAACCGAGGCTTACGGATTTGAAAAGGTGCGCGCCGAGCAGTGGGAACTTGGCGAAAAAGTGCGCGCCCTTCTGGTCGGCAAGGGATTCAGGAGCGTCGCCGCCGAAGGCTTCCAGGCGCCGGGCGTGGTGGTCAGCTACACCGGCGACGCCGACATTCACAACGGCAAGAAATTTGCCGAGAAGGGCTTGCAGATCGCCGCCGGCGTTCCCCTCCAATGCGATGAGCCCGATGATTACCGGACCTTCCGGCTCGGCCTGTTCGGCTTGGACAAGCTGCACAACATTGATCGTACGGTGAAAAATCTGGCCGACGCGCTCGATCAAATTTTGTGATCCCGGGGTTTTATCTTTCGGTTCGCATCTTAGCCCGGTTCCTCCATGGCCCATGACCTTGGTCAAAGACTCGGCGGCTTGGTGCCGCTATTGACGCCCTTATAAGTCGCCCCCATCACCAGGTTCGCTCAAATGCCCGGCACCAATTCGCCCACCGCATCGCCGCGCCAGTCGGCAGTTGTCCTGGTGGCGCCGGCGCTCATGGTTTTGATGTGGGGCACCGGCTTCGTCGGTACCCGGATCAGCCTTTTATACGGCGAGCCCCTGACGCTGGTGCTTTGGCGCTGCGCCCTTACCGGCGGTATCATGCTGGCGGTCAGCCTGGCCCTCAAAGCGCCCTGGCCCCGCGACGGCAGGACCATCGCCATCACCATGGTCGTCGGCATCCTGATAAATGGCTGTTTCGTCAGCGGCAGCTACCTGGCCGTCGAGCGCGGCGTATCCGCCGGCATGGTGTCGCTGATCGTCGGCCTGCAGCCCCTGTTGACGGCCGCCGCCGCGCCATTGCTGGGCGAGCGGGTGCGCCGCCTGCAATGGCTGGGACTGTTTCTCGGCCTGGCCGGCGTCGGTCTGGTGGTGGCCCACAAGATCGGCCCCGGCGGCCGCCTCTTTTACGGTACCGGCTTCGCCTTCATGTCGCTGGCCGGCATCACCCTCGGCTCCTTGATGCAGAAACGCTTCGCCGCGCATTTGGACGTGCGCACCGGCATCACCATCCAGATGGCCGCCGCCATTATTTTCCTTTCTGTCCTGGCGCCGTTCTTCGAGACCATGCAGGTCGAGCTGGAAGTCGGCTTCTTCCTGGTGCTGTTCTGGCTGTCGCTGGTGGTATCGATCGGCGCCATCGCCCTGATGTATGTAATGATCCGCAAAAACGCGGTGACCAGGGTGGCGAGCCTGTTTTACCTAGTTCCGCCGGCGGTGGCGGTGATCGAATTTGCCACTTTCGGCGAAACCCTTAGCCCGGCCGTCATCATCGGCATGGCGATAGCCGCCGTCGGCGTGTTCCTGGTCACCAGGGAAAGGCCGCGTGGTACGGAAATAAAATAAGCTCAAGGCGTAATGCCGGATTCCGTGCGATCGGTTTGTGCTCTGGGCTACCAGCTGAGGGTATAACCGTCCTCGTCCTGGCGGCCGCCTTTTTCGCCCGGCGCCACGCCCAGCCGCGCATCGAGGTTGCTTTTCGACATCGTTCCGGTGCCGTGGTAGTACTCGAAATCCTGCAGGGAATTCAGATGGTATGTGTAGCGTGACTGGGTCGCCGGGAAAGGCGGATCGAAGCGGTGCTTCCAGCGCATTTCCGCGTACGCCTTCTGGATTTCGATAAAATATTCCAAAGGCGGCGCCTCCTGGTCGGCGAAAGCCGAACCCGCCTCCCTGGTCCACAAGTTGTAGCGGGGAACGACGCCATTGCTCATTAGGAAATCCCAGCCGCCGGCCGTCGACTTGACGGCAGCGGCGACGTCTTCGAATCCGAACGGCTTTGCCATTTCAATACCGACGACGAAGTTCGGATTGACCTGGGTCGGACCCCAGAAATCAACGGCCCGGATGGTTCTCTTGATCCACTCGTCATAGCCGATATGCTTGTCCTTGCCGGGGCAAATCCATTCGAACAGCTTCCGGTCCCAGACCTCCATGTTCGGCTCGACCGAGCAAAAGCCGGTGTCGTGCAGCTTCTTCCATCCCTCGTCATCGTATGGCGCCACCTGGACGCAGGCGGGAATCCAGGCCTGCAATTTGTCCCTAATGGCGTTGAGGCAGGTGACGTAGTAATCAAGCTCGCTCTGGCCGTTGTACTCACCGAGGATGGTTCCGCCCGAGATGACCAGCACATTGAAGTGGTGATCCACGGTGATCGCCGTCTTGATTACCTCGGCGATGGTTTCGGGATCGATGCGCGCCACCACGTCTTCGCCGCCCGTCTTCTGATCCTTGAGCGTCGCGTTGATATTGCAGAACAGGCACTCATCTCCGGAATTCCACAGCTCGCACACCTTGTTTATGGTCACGAATACAAGTGACACCTGGCCCTGGGCGATGGCCGCCATCTGGATGCCGTTTTCGGTACGCATGTCGTACCATCTTGGCTTGCGCGCAAAATAAAGTTTGCTGGCTATGATTTCTCCCAATTCACGGATCACGAAATCTCCGTCTTGAAAGTCCAACAGGTAGGGCGAGCTTTCGTTGGTTCGCACATTCATCGGACAGCCGTCCTCGAAGTGCATGATCATCGGGATTTTATCTCCGTAGACCTTGGTCTTCTTGAAATCATAGGAAAACAGATGGAACCCTTTCCATAGGATGTCGTCCCTGCCGCGGAAGTTTTCTAGGGCCGCCGCGCTGATATCGATGCCCTGGCGCAGCACGTCGGTCTTCAACACAATGTTTTGATGAACATCGGGGAATTGCCGGTACAGATTCTCGATACCCACTTTCAGCATTCCTTTTCACGCCGTCTTCTGGCGGTCTTGCCGGCATCGATGCCCTGGCCGGCGGAGAGCCTATTTTTTTCTCTCCCCGGTGGTCCTGGAGGGCTGGCGACGGGCGGGCGGGATTCTTAGGTCGGATCCAGATAGCTTTCCCACAGGTTGAAATACAATTTGTCGCGCTCGGCGGCGTCGGCACCCTGGATCTCGCGGGCGGTGAAGCGGACGCTGTACATATGCTGCTGCCCCCCGCCGGCGAAGGCGAAACGGCCGAGATCGCGCTCGATGGTGCCGGTCTTGGTACGCACCTCGAGAGATAAATGGGCCGAGCCCACGGGTTCCATGTCGCGCACCGTGACCCGGTCGCCGGCGGTGAATTTGGGCTCGGCGTCGGGCCCGGGACCAGCCTCGCTATCTTGCGCCCCGGCCAGCTCGGCTACCCTGGCGTCCAGTTCCTCCTTGCTCACCAAGCCCTTGTCGGCCAACAGCCTTTCCGTGGCGGAAAGCCAAAGCTGGGAGTAATTGGCATCGATGCGCTCGGCATCGCCGGCCAGCGGCTCGGCGTCATCCGCGTAGGGCAGCTTGTAATGTCCCGGCGCCCGGATTTCGGCGCTGAAATAATCGATCCATTCGGGCCAGGCATAATGTTTCTGATTGAACAGCTTGACCACGATGGCGAAAGTCCGCGCCGCCCAGGGTTGGTCGAAACCGGTGGCGCTTTCGTCGCGCCGCAAGCGGATCAGTTCGTCCTTATCAGGCAATTCGTTCATCATCTTCCCTCCCCTTGGCGCCGGCGGCCGTGCCGCCGAACGCACCGATCAGGCCGCATCCAAATTGTAGTCCCACAGGTTGAAATTCAGGCTGTGCGTGGCCGAGGCATCGGCGCCCCAGATATCGCGCGCCTGGAAACGAATGGAATAGACATGCTGCAGCGTGTCGATTTCCGCGTCGCCGCCGTCGCCGGCCTCGGGGAAGTGGAACAATCCGAGGTCGCGTTCAACGGCGCCTTCATTGCCGCGCAGGTAGAGCGGCAGATGGGTATGGCCGGCCAGCGGGACATCGCGCGCCACCACCACCCGCTCGCCCGCCTTGAACCTGGGTCCATCCCGCTCGGCCTTGGCGAAGGCGGCGACCCTGGCATCCAGCTCCGCCTTGCCGACGATGCCCTTGGCGTCGAGCAGCTTCTCGGCGGCGGCCAGCCAGTGATGGTAATATTTGGCGCCGTCCTCCTCGCAGGATGCGATCCAGCGGTTGTAATTGGCCGGCACCTGGTTGGCGGCATCCTCGGGTTCGTCTTCGGCGGCGGCATCCCCTGGCACGTCCCCTGGGGCGCCGAAATGGCCGGGCGATTGGATCTCGTGGCCCAGATAATCGTCCCATTCGGCCCAGCTATATTTGCCGTCCTGATAAAGCGACATGACGATGGCGAAGCCGTGCGCCTGCCACGGCTCTTCGAACACCGGCCCACCCACGTCACCGGGCTGGGCCGCCCCTCCCTGGCGGCGGGGCATCGACAAGGTCGGTACCTGAAGCAGTTTGCGCAAGGATCATATCCCCCCAGAGGCCGATCGCCGGATATCAGGCCGGATCCATGTAGTCTTCCCAGAGATCGATATAAAGAGCGTCATTTTTGGGCGCCTCCGGCCCCCACAGCTCGCGGGCGCTGAAACGCACGCTGTAGCAATGCTGCGGCTCGGCCTCGATGCCGTGGGCACGGGCATCGGCGAGATGGTAAACACCGTGATCGCGGTCGATGCGGCCCTGTTTGGCCCGCGCATAGCGCGGCAGGCGGGTGTGCCCCGGCGGATTTATGTTGCGCGTAACGATCAGGTCGCCCGCCTTGAAGCGGGCCGGCAGGTCCACATCCAGGCGTCCCGACACGGGGTTTTTGTGAAAGGCCCGCACCTCTTCTGCGGTGATCGCGGCCATCAGGACGCCCCTTTCGCGGACAGCTCGGCGAGGCGCGCCTCGAACTCGTCGCGCGTGAACAGTCCCTTTTCGACGAACAATCGCTCGGCCCCGTCGAGCCAATGCTCGTAATAACTGGCTTGCAGGTAATCCACCGGATCCATGCGCTCGACGGCATGGCGGAACTCATCCAGGGTCATTAGCTGGGACACATTCATGGCGCGCACGATGCCCAGCATGCGCCGCTCCCATTCCTCGTGAAAGGCGGGTTCATTTTCGTCGCGGATGATCGGCCCCAGACCGTGCATGCCGCCCATATCGTGTACGCCGTTCATGCTTGCCTCCTTTACGCCTGCCCTACTTTACGGGCGGTTCCACCTTGGCCACGCCGATCATCGAATCGCGGGTGATCAGCGCCGCCAGTTCTTCCTCGCTCATGCCCTCGGTTCCGGCCGGACGCTCGGGCAGCACCAGGTAGCGGAGCTCGGCGTTGCTGTCCCACACCCGGACCTCGGCGTCCGGCGGCAACTCGAGGCCGAACTCGCGCATCACGCCGCGCGGATCGTTGGCCGTGCGCGCCCGGAAGGGGGCCGACTTGTACCACACCGGCGGCGGGCCCAGGGCCGCCCACGGAAAGCACGAACACAAGGTACAGACGACGATGTTCTGCACATCGGCCTTATTTTCGACGACCACCATCCGTTCGCCCTGCATGACCTCGAAGCCAAGCTCGGCGATGGCCGCCGTGCCGTCTTCGAAAAGCCGTTTCTTGTAGTCCGCATCGACCCAGGCACGGGCCACTACCTTGGCGCCGTTTTGCGGGCCCACCTTGTTCTCGAAGGTGTCGATAAGCTCGTCCAGCGCCTTGGGATCGACCAGCCCCTTCTCGAGCAAAAGCGATTCAAGGGCCTTGACGCGCAAAGCGGCGTCCGAATCCGGCCCCGGTGTTGTTTTGGTGCTCATGTTATTCCTCCCCCCGGTTGCTGCTTCTCAGTTTTCCAGACCGCGCCTGATTGGCGCAACCGATCATGGCGGCCAATCATACAAACTTACGGCGGCTTTGTCACCAAACTGGAAAACCCCCAGCCGGCGGCGGTGCTGGTTCCGGTTGCTGAAATCCAGCCACCTAAAGATTCGGCAGGCTGACCTTGCCCGCCAGGCCGCCGTCAACCACCAGGGCCTGGCCGGTCATGTGGCGGGACAGGTCCGAGGCCAGGAACAGGATCACCGAGGCGATCTCGGCGGGCATCGCGGCGCGTCCCATCGGAATGGCCTCGCCGAGGGCCAGCCAGCCGTCCTCGTCGAGCTTCGCCTCGAGCCGCGGGGTGCGCACGAAACCGGGGGCGACGGCGTTGACGCGCACCCCCGATGGCGCCAGTTCCTTGCCCATGCAGGACACCATGTGGAGCAAGGCCGCCTTGGCCGAGCCGTAGGCGGTCTGCCCCGGCAGGCTTGCAATGCCGGCGATCGAGCCGACGAAGACCATTGCCCCGCCGCCCGAATCAGCGATCGCCCGGGCGCCGATTTGCATCGCCAGGAAGGCATGGCCAAGCACGACGTCCAGCTGTTCGGCCCAGCCGTCGTCGTCGACATCGGCCAGCGGGCTGAGATTAGCGCGGCCGACGATATCGACCACGCAATCGACCCGGCCGGCGCGCTCCCGGACCTCGGCGAACAGCTCCTCGACGGCGTCCCGGCGCCTGACGTCCGCCGCCAGTCCCTCGCCCCCGGCCTCCGCCGCCACCGCCTCGGCCCGGTCGGCGTGGGTATCGACACAAAACACCCGGGCGCCGGCCTGCGCCAGGGCATGGCAACTCTCCCGCCCCATGCCGTTGCCGCCACCCAACACCACCGCCACCCGCCCGTCGAGCCGCAGCAGCGAGGGATAATCGGGTACCGGAGGAAGATCGTTTGCAGGCATGGCGTTTCCTTATCGGAGGTCGGTTGGCTGGTTATCCTAGCCCAGGCCCGGGACCGGCAGTCAACCGGATTCTCAGGGCGGGGACCCGGGGATCACGGCGTGGATTTCCTGATCGGTATTTTCGTTTTAGACTGTGGCCATAAAATTTGGAGGCATAAAAGATGCGATGCAGGCAAGACGGCGATTTTTTGTGCCGGATAACGGTTGAGCCGGGCGCGGGAGGGGACCGATGCAACTTTCCGCTGATTTGAAAGCCAGGCTCGCCGATCTGGTGAAGGCCGCCCGTATTCTCGAACTGCACGGCCACAGCGACCGTATCTGGGGCCATGTGGCGATGCGCGATCCCGAGGGCCGCGGCTTCTGGATCAAGCGGCACGGCATTTCCCTCGGCGAGGTGTTCGATGCAAGCGATTTCCAGCTTACCGGTTTCGACGGCGAGGAACTGGCCGGCGAAGGCCGCCGCCATTCCGAATGGCCGATCCACGGCGAGGTGCTGCTGGCCCGCCCGGACCTCAACTTCACGGCCCACACGCACCCCTTTTACGGCTCCATCTATTCGGCGGTGTCCGGGCCGTTGCGTTATGTGCGCGCCGCCTCGCCGTTGCCGCCGCCGCGCTACGAAGGCAGCTCCGAATTGATCACCAGCCGCGAGCGCGGCGCCGAGATCGCCGAGGCCCTGGGCGACGGGACCGAGATGTTCATGCGCAACCACGGCGTCGTCTTCGCGGGCGAAACGGCGCTCGATATGGTCAGGACCGGCATCGAGATGGAAGAGAAATGCCAGCAGATGCTGGTGGTCTCCGGCTCCGGCCTCGACTGGGCCTGGCCCGGCGACGACGAAGAGAAGCGCAAGCGCACCGACGTCAAGGGCCGGGGCCGCGACGACGCCCTCTGGGATCATTACCAGCGCATCCTGGCGCGCGCCGAACAGGCCGGCGACATCCGCCTCGCACGCGGGCCGGTGCCCAAGGACTGAGGCTCCGCCGCGCCCTAGAGCGGCTCCGGATAGATAGGAAACAATTTGATGGGAACAAATCGGTTTTCCGGGTAGGCGCGGTGCGCAGCGCGATGCCTTTGCATCGGGCAAGCGCCAGGGCGCCCCCGGGGAGCCGATTTGACCCACCGCAGGCCGGGTGCTTTTGACCCGTGGACGT
>NZAK01000169.1 GCA_002687515.1 Rhodospirillaceae bacterium | reverse complement strand
CGGGCAAGAATTTCCAGGGCACTGGCCAATTGGGCTTGGGCGGCTGCTATCCGGACCAGATCTACCACTGGAAGATACTCGCTCACGGTACCGACTGGGTGCGCATGGTCAACCGGGTTACCAGCCACTGCGTCCACTTCGAGAACTCCAACGCCGTTCCCGGCAAGGCCAAGGCTGTGTGGGGGCCCTGTATGGGCACCGCCAACCAAGTCTACCGCACCGCCAGCAAGGTAACTCCGGTCTATCACAAGGCTGGCCTGGCGCTGCGTAACGACTTCAATTCGCTATGCCTGGGCGACGGAACGCCAGACGTGCCCATGGTCGATTGCGCCAAGAAACCAGCCAAATACGATTACATGATCGACATCCGGGGGTTTGTGAAACTGGTCAACACGGGCACCGGCAAATGTCTGCAGCCGAAAGACTATAAACTCGGCACGTCGCTCACGGAGAAGACCTGCAGTCAGCTCGATTACCAGTGGTGGGAGCTCATTCACGTACCCGGCGGTTGGTCGATCAAGAACGCCCAAACCAAGAACTGCGACAAAGCCGGCCAGAAGGCCGGCGACGCGGCCACCCAGGACATTTGCGCCAGCTGGTCCCAGGCCATCCTGGCGCCGCTCAACGACCCCAAATCCGGGGTCTTGTTCAAGGACATCAAATCGGCCGCGCTGCCCAAAGGCAAATTCGCCAACATCAACGTCAGCCCGGCCGAGCGCGAGCCGACATACAATTTTGTCTTGCAGCAGACGCTGGCGGTCAAGAAGAACAGGCTCAAGATCAAGCTCAATCCCCTTCAGGATGAGCTAAATGACAAGAAAACGGTGCGCTACAAGTCCTGCAGTGCGCCGCCCAACCCCGCCTATTGGCCCTATCAAAACAAATATGCGCAGCTGCTTGTGGATATGAAGGAAGGCCGGACGAAATGCGTTAAACCACCATCCCCAGTCGTTGTAACACATTTGGATTGTCCGCCGGCGGCCCAGAAAACGCCGCCGCCGGAGAAGGCCAGGATATGTGGGCCGAACTACGACATATATGGCGGCAAGGCGATATTCGAAGCCGCGAGGAAAAAGTATCCGACCTGGAAGTACGATACGCTATGCCAGACCAAGGACAATCCCGCCTACCAGCCCTGGGTCAAGAAATACTGGCCGGTCTGGGAGAAAATGCAGCGGGGCAAGACCTGCGGGCCGAACGGAACCGCAATCACCACGACCGGCGGGTTTCCAAAGGGGAAGGCGCCTTGGAATGCATGCCCACCGCCCGCGCCGCCCAAGACGCTGGCGCAAAAATGCGAATGGCGGACCGGT
Organism: Rhodospirillaceae bacterium; assembly: GCA_002687515.1. Taxonomy (GTDB): domain Bacteria; phylum Pseudomonadota; class Alphaproteobacteria; order Rhodospirillales; family UBA2165. The sequence continues at coordinate 15,678 of NZAK01000169.1, read as the reverse complement.
TGGCTGCCAAAGGATCAGAGGGCAGCCGTTCAAGCGCAGGCCAATGCCCTGCAGACCACGATTACCGAATACCGAAAGGAAATACGCAACGGTCGTATAAAGCCGCCGGTCGAACCGGCGCAGTATCTGTGCCGGGCCAGCCATAAAACTTCTTCCAAGGGTTTTACCGTTGATGATTTACTGATCGGGATCGTGCGCAACAATAAATGCGTTTTCGCCACGAACATTCAAGAATTTGCGTCGTCCAAGGTGGTGGAGGCAGCGGATTATGAACTGCTCTCGACCATCGAAGGCGTTTCCTGGTTGGCGAACCGCGGCAGCGTGCTCCATAGAACCATTCCCCTGGGGTATAGATCCACCGGAGCGTCGGCGGCTGATACCGGGTCAAAAGCCTATAAATCCCCGCTTAGATCCATCTATGCCTGCCGAACGGTCGACCAACAAACTGGGAAATCGACCATCGGATGGTCCAAAGCGGGCACGGACTGCACATTCCCATCCAACGGAAAGGTCATTACCATGGTGACTGGCGGGGGCCTCGATCTGCTGGTCCGCGACGCCGACAAGCAATTGAACGTCGATACGTCGGTGGACGAAAACAAGAAAAAATAGGGGCATGGTCCCGGCACGGCGCATTCTGTTACCAATCTGCACGCCGCCGGGAGTGGTCTGCCTGCAAGGTCGTCCATCTCGATCTGGCGGAAAAACCATGACCGGGCGAGTGAAAATTTACTCGGCGCTCCTCGCCAAACGACCGGATGAATGTCCGCTTGTGGCTGCCGCCAAAACCGGACATTCAGACAGAATTGCATTTATGTCCGCTTCTAACCCGAAACCGTCATTGGCGCCTCGAACAGATTAGCCGGCCGGCCCCGCTTTGCGCTCATGTAGGCTCGTGCGGGAATCTGCGTGATAAGCATCTTTATTTGTCAACTCTTTATCGCCATCGACAAAGTCTGCTAGAGCGGTTCCGGCGCGGGAAGATTCCACCGGCGGGCTCAGGGCCAGATGCGTCAAGCGCTGTGGGAGGTTTCCTTACGCTGATTTGGAAACGCGAGCGCTTCGGTAAGAAAGTAAGCGGCCTGTGCCGCTGAAGTCGGGCAAAGCGGAAAGCATTCTTGGCAGTCCCAGCACTCCTTCGAGGCAATCTCCGGAATAAAGCTTATCTCCCGTCGTGCTCCTCTATCGATAAATCCGACGGCATTCTTCTGCTTGATTTCGGCACAGTACTGGACACATAGGCCGCACAGAATGCAAAAAGACGACTCCTTCTCAAAGCGATCCCGGTCAGCTCCATACTCCTGCGCCAAGATAACCAACGCCTCTGAATTCGGCGCATGAGCTAGCAGCTCCTCCACAATCACTCGACGGATCTTGTCGACCTTCTCCGACCTGGTCCGGACGACCAGATCTTTCGCCACCTGGTAGAGGCAGGACACCACGTAGTTCTTCCTGCCACGCACCTCCACTTCCACCATGCAGATCCGACATACGCCATGCGGCTCCAACTTCTCGTGGTGACAGAGTGTCGGTATGAAGATCCCCGCCTTTCGGGCGGCCTGCAGAATGCTCATCCCCTCGGTGGCCTTGACCGCCGTGCCATCAATCTGCAAAAGGATTTCACTCATCTCGCTTCGCTCCCGCCGGCGATCTGCGCCTCAAACTCGTCTTTGAAGTAGCGAAGCATGCTTCGAACCGGATCGGGAGCTGTCTTCCCGAGCGCGCACAAACAGGCCACTCCGGTTACGTCGGTCAAATCCTCCAGCCGCCCGATGTCGCCGCTCTTCCCCTTGCCTTTCGTGATATTCGTCAGGATCTTCAGCATCTGCCACATGCCTTCCCGGCAGGGGACGCATTTGCCACACGATTCGCTGGTCAGAAAATCGAGGAGATACCGCGCCACTTCGACCATGTCGGTCTCGTCATCCATGACCAGCAGGCCGCCGGCGCCGATCGGAGCTCCCAGCGTGGCCAACTCGTCAAAACCCAGTGGCGTGTCGATGAGACTCTCTGGGATGGAACCTCCCATCGGTCCCCCGAAATGAACGGCTTTGAGTTTCTTTCCACCTTGAACGCCACCGCCGATGTCGCAGACAATCGTCCTGAGCGGCGTTCCCATCGGGACTTCCACCACCCCGCTGTTCACGACATGGCCCGACAGGGAAATGAGCTTCGTTCCCTTGCTCTGCTCGGTGCCGATGCTCGTGTACCATTCGGCGCCCCGGCTGACGATCTCGGGAACGTTTGCCCAGGTCTCGACATTGTTCAGGTTGCTCGGTTTGTCCCAGATCCCGGCGACGGAGGTGCGGATGTATTTCGGTCTCGGCTCGGGCGGATTGCCTTCGATCGACCGCATCAGCGCGCTCGACTCGCCGGACACGAAGATGCCGACGTCGAAGTGCAATTCAACCTTGAAATTGAAGCCGGATCCGAGAATGTCTTCACCTAACAATCCGTATTCCTCGGCTTGGGCGAGGGCTTTTTCGATGTGCTCGATGAGCTGCGGAGAATCATGACGGGTGTAAATAAATCCCTGATGTGAGCCGATCGTATAGGCGCCGATGATCAAGCCCTCGAGCACCTTGTGCGGATTGCCGGTGAACAGGGCTCTGTCCATGAACGCGCCCGGCTCCCCTTCGTGGCCGTTGACAATGACGTACTTGTCATCACTGGGCGCATTCTTGGCCGTCTCCCATTTCAGACCGGCAGGGAATCCGCCACCACCCCGGCCGCGCAGGTTGGCCTTCTTGACCTCCTCGAGGAGCTTGTCGGGGCTCATCTCGAAGAGCGCCTTCGACAACGCGGCGTATCCTCCGAGCGCGATATAGTCTTCGATGCTGGTCGGGTCGATTTTAGGATTGTCGCCGATCAGAACCCGCGTCTGCTGCTTGTAGAACGGCACCTCGTCGAGATGGACCGCCTTCTCACCGGTTTCCGGATGGGTGTACACCAGACGATCGAGCACCGTCCCTTTCGCGGCGTGAGCCACGACCTCTGGGACGTCCTCGGGCTTGACCTCAAAATAGCAGATCTCGCCTGGGCTAACGATGACATTCGGTCCCTTTTCACAGAACCCATGACAACCGGTCGCTCTCACATCAACCTTGGCTTTCAAACCCGGTTTCCTGACTTCTTTTTCGCAGGCGCTGAGGACACTGCGGGAGTCGAGGCCATGACATGCCGCGCCCGCGCAGACCGCGATGCAGGGCTTGTCGGGGTCCCGGCCCGACAGGATACCCGCTCTAAGTTCTTCCAGTTCGCCAGCCGAGTGGAGCCTTGGCACAATCTTCACCTACCGATAGAGTTTCAGCATGTCTTCCGCCTTGTCGGGCGTCATCCTGCCGTGATGCTTCCCATCCACGATGATCTCCGGCCCGAGGCTGCAGCTGCCGAGGCAGCTTCCAATCTCCAGGCTGAACCTCGCCTCGGCATCGGTCTCTCCCGGTTTGATGCCGATCAGGCTTTGGACCGCGTCCAGCAACTGTGCCGCGCCCCTCAGATGACAGGACATGCCGGTGCACACATGCACCTCGTGACGTCCTTTCGGGGTCAAGCTGAAAGTCTTGTAGACGGTGGCGATCTGCATCACCCGGCTGAACGGCACGTCCAGGGCCTCGGAGACGGCGCGCAGCACGTCTCTGGGAAGCCAGCGATTCTGGTGCTGGATTTCCATCAGCACGTGGATCAGGGAGCCGGGCTTGCCTTGGTGCTTGCCGATGATTTGTTCTATTTTGTCGTCACTCATCAATGTCGTCTCAACCTGCTTGTCCGGTGGCGCTTTCGGCATCGCTGCTCCAATTGATTCACTCATGCGGCCGCCACCAGGGTCTGATCTTCATCGAACCATATGAGTCCCTGCTGGGCTAAATCATGGAGATGTCTGGCGACCTGCGACGGATTCAGGCCCAGGCCCTCGGATATCGCTCCGGCGGACACCGGCTCGGTCCGCACGAAACCCATGATCCGGCTCATATCCAGCTTGTCCAGAATCAGCTCGTCGAACAGCCCGTTGAACGCGTCACTGGCGAAGAATTCCCGGTATCCCTCGTCCGTCCTGACCGGGACTCTCAGCCTCTCCCTCTCGACCAGCTTGATGTAGGGAACCAGCTGGTTGGCGGCCTCAAGCCGAGACTGCAATTCAGCGGTCTCGATGCCTTCGGATGACCCGAACGGCCCCAGGCTCTTCGCCTGGGTGGAGAGGTCGTTCATGATTTCGGCGAAACGGATGCCCTCGCCGGCGGAGACCCATTCGAGCCTCAGCCTTTCGGGGTTCACGTCCACATGCTCCAGGATTCGCTTGGCTATCAGGGTGTTGCCCAGCGCATCGTAGTTTCCCTCGGGGTTGTAGTGGCAGTCGTTCAGATGACAGCCACCGATGAACACCGCGTCGGCGCCTTTGATGAACGCCCGGAAGATGAATTCCAGATCGACCCTGCCGGAGCACATCAGCCTGATCACGCGGAGAAATGGGGGAAACTGAAAACGGGAAACGCCGGCCAGGTCGGCCCCCGCATAGCAGCACCAATTGCACAGGAATCCGACGATGGTTGGCTTGAACTCTGTCGCGATTGCCATGCTCAATTCACTCCTTTGGTTAGCGATGCCGCCTGCGTTGTCCGCACGACGAGGTTAGCCTCCGAGCGCCGCGTCAATCTGGCTGAACACTTGGTCGTTGGTGTAATGTTTCAGGTATATGGCCCCTGACGGACACTTTGCGTTACACAGGCCATCTCCCTTGCACAGAACGGGATTGATCACGGCTTTCTCGCCGCGCGGCGTGTCGTGGAACTCGATGGCGCCATAGGTACAGGATGAAATACAGGCCCCGCATGTGACGCAGGCGTTCTCGTTCACCTCGCACACGGAGCCCGAAGCAATGACGGTGTCATTGGAAAGAAGCGTCAGGGCCCGGCCGGCCGCGCCATAAGCCTGGCTGATCGTTTCCGACAGATGCTTGGGATAATGAGCCGTCCCGCACAAATAGATGCCTTCGACGGCAAAATCGACAGGCCTCAATTTTACATGCGCCTCCTGGAAGAACCCATCCGGGCTCAGCGGCACCTTGAAAAGCTGGGCTGTTTCCTCGCTGCTTGCGGAGGGAATCACGGCGGTGGACAGAGCGATGGAATCGGCCTCGAGCTCAAGCTTCTGGCCCAACACCGGATCGGTGACCGTCACCTTGAGGAAACTCCGGCCGTCCTCCTCGACGGCTTCCACCTGGGGTTTGTCATCGGGCTCAAAGCGGATGAACTTCACGTCCTTGCTTGACGCTTCCCGGTAGTAATCCTCGCTGAAGCCATACGTCCTTATGTCCCGGAACAGCACGTAGATGTCGATCTCCGGGTTGACGGATTTGAGCTTCAAGGCGTTCTTCATGGCCGCGTTGCAGCAGATCCGGGAGCAGTAATTCCGGTCTTCCTGCCGGCAGCCGACGCACTGGATCATGACCAGGCTCTGGGAGTTGGTCAGCCGTTCATCCCCCGCGCTGATCTGTTCCTCCAACTCGAGCTGGGTCATGACCCGGGCATCGTCGCCGTAAAGATATTCGCTGGGCTTGTACTCGTCGGCACCGGTCGCGAGGATGGCGGCGCCGTGCTCGATGTTTTGTATCCGGCCATTGGACTTCACCCGGGAGACGAAATTTCCGACATAGCCGGAGACGTGGGTGATGGTGGCGTCCGTCATGACGTGAACCAACTGGTTCCGGTAGACACGCTTCTTGAGATCGCCGAGATAGGCCTGCACGTCGAGGCCCTCGAGGGTGTAGTGTATCCGGCGCGCCATTCCCCCCAGGTCTGAAGCCTTCTCCACGAGGTAGGTCTCGAATCCCTGTTCGGCCAGCGCCAGCGCGCTGGTCATCCCGGCGACGCCTCCCCCGACCACCACGGTGGCCTTGTTGACCGGCAGCGAAAACTCCTCCAGTGGTTCGAGCAGAGCGGCCCGCGCCACCGACATCCGAACAATGTCCTTTGCCTTGCGCGTCGCGTCTTCCGGCTCCTTGGAGTGGACCCAGGAGCAGTGCTCGCGAACATTCGCCATGTCGAAGAAGTACTGGTTGATGCCGGCTTCCCGGAGCGTGTCGCGGAACAGCGGCTCATGCGTCCTCGGGGTACACGCGGCGACCACGACGCGATTGAGCCCCTTGTCCCGGATCGTGTCCGAGATATCCTGGGCGGTATTCGTCGCGCATGCGAACAGGCTCTCCTCGGCATGAACGACATTGCCCAGCGTCTCGGAGTACTCGACGAGCGAAGGTATGTCGACCACGCGACCGATATTGGCGCCACAGCGACACACGAAGACGCCGACCTTGGCCTCGTCCTCGGTGACGTCCTTTTCCTCCGGGTACACCCGATCCTTGGTCAGCTTGCCGCGCCGGGACTTCAGCAGTTGGGCGGACATGGCCGCCGCCGCGCTCGCGGTCACCACCGATTCCGGAATGTCCCTAGGCCCCTGGAAGGCACCGCTGATGAAGATACCCGGCCGGGTCGTCTCGATCGGGTTCACCGGGTTCGTCTTGCAGAACCCCTGCGGGCCGAGCTCAACGCCGAACGTGCTGGCTAGCTCCTTCGCATCGGCAGGCGGGTTCAGTCCGACGGACAACACCACCAGATCGAATTCCTCCTCCTTCACTCCGTCCGCCGTGGCGTACCTGATCGTGATGTTCTTGCTTTCCGGAATTTCCCTGCCGATCGCGACGTAGCTTCTGATGAATTCGACCCCGGGCAATTGCTCTGCGCGCTGGTAGAAGCGCTCGAAATCCTTGCCATAGGAGCGAATATCGTTGTGGAAGATCTTCGCCTCGAGGTCCGCGTCGTGATCTTTGGCCAGGATCACCTGTTTCTGCGTGTACGAGCAGCAGACCGCGGAGCAATAGGTGTTGCCGCCCGGAATCACCTGCCTGGAACCGACGCAGTGGATCCAGGCGACCTTGTGCGGATGCTTGTTGTCGGACGGACGCAGGATCTGCCCCTCAAACGGTCCGGTGGCGCAGAGCAGCCGCTCGAAGTCGAGACTGGTGACGACGTTCTGGTAGGTCCCGTATCCGTAGTCTCCCCTGATCCTGGGGTCGAATGTCTCGTAGCCGGGTGACATCACGACCGCCCCGACCTTGACTTCAATCTTCTCCGCCTTCTGGGTGAAGTCTATGGCGTCGTTCTCGCAGACTGCCTCGCAGATCGTGCAGGACTTGTCCTTCAGATGGAGGCAGTCGTCATCGATATAGCTGACAAGAGGTACCGCCTGTGAGAAGTAGATGTGAACCGCTTTGTTCAGCGACAGGTTCTGATTGAACGGATCCGGGATCTTGACCGGGCAGTACTCGTTGCAGGTCGTGCAGCCGGTGCATTTGTCCTCGATAATGTATCTGGGCTTCTTGGTCAGGGTCACGTTGAAGTTGCCGGCCTCCCCTTCGACGCTGGCGACCTCCGTGTAGGTCATGATCTCGATATTCGGCTGCCGGTCGCACTCGATGAATTTAGGAGATTCGATGCACATCGAGCAGTCGTTGGTGGGGAAGGTCTTGTCGAGCCGGGCCATCTTGCCGCCAATGGTCGGCGTCTTCTCCACCAGGTAGACCTTGAACCCGGCGGTGGCCAGATCGAGCGCGGCCTGAATGCCGCTGATGCCCCCACCGACGACCATCACGTCCCCATGGCGGTCGGCGGCGGGACCGTGGGAAGGTTGCGCAACCAGTTCGAGTGCCTCTGTCATCGTTCAATGTCCTCGGCAACGTCTCAAATTGCCTAAATCGCCTTCCGGATGATTTCGGTAAGCTCCCTGACCTCGATAACCTCTTTGAAAGGGGTGATCGTTTCCATTCCCGTTCCTGACCCTGTTCTCACGCCCGAATGTCCTATGACTTCGATGTCCGGGCGATGGTGTCCAGTACTTGCTGCAATCCAAACTTGTCGAGCAGCGATTCCACCCCGGTCTCGACGTCACCCGGGCTCACCTCCTCTTCGTCGACCTCCTCTTCCCGTTCTTCGTAAATCAGGGCATCGTTCAAGCACCACTCGACGCATTTCGGCTCCTCGAGCGGCGGCTCGTCCTCGCACATGTCGCATTTCAGCGGCAGACCGGAATCGGGTTCCTTGAAAAGGTTCCTCGATGGGCACGACGCCCGGCAGAAATCGCATTCGGCGTATTCCTTGCCGTCGAGGATGTACATGGTTCTACCGGTACATTCCGCCGCGGTGTACTCACCCGCGTAGACAGGAACGTAGATGTCCTTCAGCGGCTCACGAACGATCCTGATCCGCGACCGAGCCGGGTTGCTGCTGCTGTACCTCGGCGCCGCGTGAAACAAGGAGCAGGCGAGTTCGCATGCCCGGCAGCCGTTGCATAAGTCGGCGTTGATCGTGATCGACTTGATCGTCTTCTTAACCTTGCCCATCGCTGATGATCCCTCTCTGCTCCAGGTCTTCACCAACGAAGTCCATGTCCAATTCGTGCAGGGTTGCTTTCGTGGGAATGCCCTGGTCATTCCATCCCTTCTTCTCGTAATACGCATCCAGCAGCTGCGCTTCGAGCTCGGGGAACCGCCTCTTCCAATGGTTCTCGGGCGGCTTATCGTCTTCGCGCCGCACGCCTCTTCTCACATTAATGGCTCTCAGCAAGGTTCGGTTCCTGGTGGCAGCCTTCCAGAGGCCGGCTTCATCGATATCGATCCCGGTCGCTGCCGAGATGAAGGCCGGGAAATTGTGGATGTGATAGGGGGGCTTCAGGGGAAACGATGACAAGCCGGCGCATATCCCGAGGGCGTCGTCGATGTAGTGCATCATCTCCTGCCAGTCGACGATATCGCAACTGGCTTCGACCGTTGGGTAATGGGGATTGGAGAATTCGCCGCGCGGTTCCCATTTGAGCAGGTAATCCTTGAACTTCTCGTCAGGGACGTGGATCCAGTCCTTGACGAACGCCTCCCGCTCTTCAACGGTCGGGAACGGCGCTTGCGGGAACTGCCCCTCGATCTGGGTGATGTTGAGCTTCTCGCCGGTCGCGTACATCAGGTAATAGACGGGATTGAGCATTCCGAGCTTGATCGGCATCTGCTCATGTTTCTTGATCGTGTTGTGATCATATTCTTCCGCACCCTTGCCGATCCGCTGGGCCGCCCAGTAGACGCCGTCGGCCAGCACATCCCCAATGCCCTCTCGCCGGACGATGCGCTCAAGCAGCCAGAAGAACCGCCCCTCGCTGTCGGACGGCATTCCCGGAACGTCCTCGTCGGTCAGGATGCCGGCTTCATACAGCTCGAGCGCGAAGGCCATGACTTGCGGGGCCGTGAATCCGTCGACGCCATATTCGGTCGCCCGCTGAGCGATTTTGAATCCGAAATCCAGGTCCGAATAGGCCGCCATGGTGTAAGTGAGCTTGGAGAAGCATTTCATCATGTAAGTGGAAAGGCCGGGGACGGAGATGGTGGCGCCGCATCTCATTGGACAGTTGTAGCAACTGATCAAGCGCGTCCGGACGCCCTCCTGAGTCTCTCTCCACTTTTCTTCGACTTCCTGGTTCCAGTAATCCTTCAGCCGCTTGCGGGAATTCCCCCACATGAAATTTTGGGTGTGCCATTCCTCGTCGACGAGTTTCATCTCCTGCGGCGAGCCAAGCCCGGCCAGGATCGGCATAACCCCTGGAACCGGCTTGTCTTCGCGGTCCTGAATGTAACCCATCACCTCTTCGCTAAGGTTCATGAGTTCATCCGGTCGGGCGACATTGATGTCCTTTGTTCCCCGAACGGCGATCGCCTTGAGCCCCTTGTCTCCCATGACCGCGCCAACGCCGAGGCGGCTGGCGCTGGACCTGCCATGCTCGATGGAGGCGAAAAAGACCTTGTTCTCACCGGCCAGGCCGATCGCGGCCACCTGGGCGTACGGCTCCTCCAATTCCTGTCGAATGCACTCCTCGGTTTCGATGGCGCCTTTGCCGTGCAGATGAGAGGCATCACGGATTTCGACCTTGTCGTTGTGTATCCACAGATAGATCAGATCGGGTGACTTGCCGCGAATGATCACTCTGTCGTAGCCGGCATGCTTCAACTCCGGCGCCCAGAATCCGCCCATCATTGAATACGCCATCAACTTAGTTTGAGGAGAATACGTCGTGACGACGGTGCGATTGGAACCGGGAGCCGCGGTGCCAACGAGAAGGCCGGTGCTGAAGATCAAAAGATTGTCTTCGGAAAAAGCTTCGGTCTCGGGAGGAACCCTGTCCCACAGTATCCTGGCGTTGGTGCCGAGCCCACCCAGATGAAGCTCGGTCAGCTTGGGGTCGGTTTCCATCCTGTCAACGCTTCCGCGGGAGAGATCAATTTCTAAATCGAACCCTGTTTCTGCATACCGCATTGCTCTGGTCTTCCCTTAATCCCGCCAGCGGTTGCCCGAATCCGGCGTTAATCATGACAGAGGTACTCTGAAATCTTTATTCGTAAACCTCATTGACCAAAATCAATGCCGTCGGGAAGACCGGCGAGGACTCCTCGGGTATCTATGTCAGCCCCAAATGTTATTTCTTTTTTTTTCCTTTCTTATTGTCTTATTTCTTTTCCTTGTTTGGTTTATCTGCCGTTAAACGTTGGCGCCGTCTAATTAATGTCCAATTTAGGCATTGTCAGACTAAAGCGAACTGATCTGCAAAACTAAAACCCGGCAAGTATCAGATCATAAGTTGACGCCACTCTACCAATGCAACGGAGCGATTAAGTTTGAAGGTTTGGCGGTTTCTCAGCGTCTCATCTCCTGGGCGGTGGTTCGCGCCAAAAAGAATGGTGGTGGACGCAGTCCTGAGAGAACCCGTCTCAGCTATATTTCCCTGTTCCGCAGGGAATTTACAGGGAAAATTTTCGAGATTTAGATCTATCTGGAGAATCTCGAGTCTCCACGGCGCGGAAACACTGCCGTTCTGAGCAAAATTCCCTAAGCACGAAATCAGGGAATTTTTTGCGAATATCAGTGAACCTGAATTCGCGATCAGGGAACAACGTTATGGGAGTTGCGAGAGCAAATTGCGGCGTTGTTGGCTGTTATCGCTGCCCTCAGCGACCCCTTCCCTCTACCCTGACTCGTCAAACTCCGAAGACACCAACTCATCGATAAAACTAATCATTTCAACCAGTGCATCACGAGCACTCACCATATTCTTCATCGTCAATATTTCGTGGCGCCCAGCTATCAATAAAAAGACCTCTAGCACCTCGTCCGAATGATGGACCAGCTCGATCAAGTTCTCACTGCTCGGAGAATTCTTCCCTTCGAGCCAGTTCTTGACGGTTCGTTCGCCGGCCCCAGTGATGCGCATTATAGATTTGGCAGCTGCTCGATTATTTCCGAACGCGTCCCGCAATGTTTCGGCAATTAGGCTGGTGAATGTGGCGAATTCCGCATCCTCGATCTTACCTGACGAATTCGGAAAAGTTCTGCCAGTTTTGGTCCGAAAATTTCGGACCTTTTTAGGAAAAGACATACCTATTCTCCGTGACTTAGTTTCAAGGGACGGAGATGGACAATGGTCGATCGCGAAACGGCGTCGACGCTGATTGGTCAAAGAGACCTTCCTGCTATTTTTGGGTGCGGGAGAAATTGAATTGGAGGCAGATGATTTTGGGGTTCGGTTCTGGCAAGGAAGGAGGTGATGACGAAGAATCGGGTTCAAATAGAATCCGTGCGGCGGAGTACGTCCGCATGTCGACAGAACACCAAAAGTACTCCACCGAGAATCAGTCGGACATTATTCATGCCTATGCGAAACGGTACAATATGGAGATCATTCAGACCTATTCGGATGCCGGCAAAAGTGGGCTGAAAATAGAAGGGCGAGATGCCCTCCGACAGCTGATCGACGACGTTGAAAATGGCATTGCCGAATACAAGGCAATCTTGGTCTATGACATCAGCCGATGGGGGCGTTTTCAGGATGCGGATGAGAGCGCCTACTACGAATACATATGCCGAAAAAACGGCATCGCTGTTCACTATTGCGCAGAGCAATTCGACAACGACGGGAGCCCGGTCTCAACCATCGTCAAAGGCGTTAAGCGCGCCATGGCAGGCGAATACAGCCGTGAGCTTTCGACAAAGGTATTCGCGGGTCAATGCCGCCTCATAGAACTTGGTTATCGGCAGGGAGGCATGGCTGGTTACGGTCTAAGACGAATGCGCATCGACCAAAACGGAATCCCCCAAGGAATATTGAACCCAGGTGAATACAAGAGCCTTCAAACGGATCGGGTAATATTGGTGCCTGGTCCCGATGAAGAAGTCGAAATCGTCCGCCGAATGTACAACGATTTTGTTGAGGGCGGAAAACTCGAGAGCGAAATCGCAGCTTCGTTGAATGAGCAAGGCGTCCTAACCGACTTGGTCCGTCCTTGGAGCCGCGGAACGGTCCATCAGATCCTCACCAATGAAAAGTATATTGGGAACAACGTTTACAATCGTCGCTCTTTCAAACTGAAGAAGATGCGCGTCGAAAACGACCCTGAAATTTGGATCAGATCGGACAACGCCTTTGAAGCGATTGTTGATCCGCAGCTCTTCTATACGGCGCAGGGCATGATCCGCGAACGCCACCGAAAATTTACCGATGAGGAAATGCTCGAACGCCTCAAACGGCTTTTCGATAATCACCACTATTTGTCAGGACTGGTTATCGACGAAACAGACAACATGCCCTCAAGCGGTTCCTATCGGCACCGTTTTGGGAGTTTAATTCGAGCCTATGATCTGATTGGGTTCAAACCTGATCGAGACTATAGATATATCGAAATTAACCGGACGCTCCGAGCTCTCCATGGTGATATCGTTACAAACACGATCGAAGCCATCGAGGGTCTCGGTGGCTCGATCGTCAAGAGCCCTGCGACGGATTTACTAACCATCAACCGCGAGTTCACGGCATCTATCGTCGTCGCCCGCTGTCACCAAACATCTACCGGCTCATCACGGTGGAAGATCCGCCTCGACACCGGTCTAATGCCTGATATCACCGTAGCAGTTCGGATGGATACTGAGAACAAAGACCCACTGGATTATTATTTATTACCGTTCTTCGATATGTCGGCCGACCGTATCCGCATGTCTCACGACAACGGTCTCATGCTCGATGCGTATCGGTTCGGGTCTCTGGATTACTTCTTTAGCATGGCGGAACGCACGCGCATTGCAGAGATCGCGTGATGGCAAAAGACTCAAATCCCATCAAAGTTCAAATGGTTCCGGTCGAGAACATCAACGTGCAAAATCCACGCGCAAGAAACCAAAAGGCCTTTCGCTTGATCATCGATAGTATTGCAAGTGTCGGGCTCAAAAAGCCCATCACGGTTGCTCTACGTGAAAAGAAAAACTCGGACACGCCATATGACCTAGTTTGTGGTCAAGGCCGCCTGGAAGCATTCAAGTCTCTTGGCGAATCCGAAATCCCGGCGATCGTCATAGATGTCGCTGAGGAAGAGGCGTTGGTTATGAGCCTTGTGGAGAATCTGGCTCGGCGTCAGCATCAGCCTCTCGAGCTACTTCATGACATCGGTGTCCTCAAAAAGCGTAGATACTCAGACAGAACGATCGCCAAAAAGACCGGCTTATCATACGAGTATGTGCATGCTATTTGCCATCTTCTCGAGGAAGGTGAAGAACGCTTGTTGGCCGCGGTTGAATCGGGCCAGATCCCTGTGAGTGTGGCGATCGATATTGCGGAGGCAGACGAAGAAGGTGTGCAAGAGGCGTTAGCTGACGCATATCAGAGCGGTCATCTGCGCGGCAAAAAACTGTTGATCGCCAAGAAACTCGTCGAGCGACGGCACAAACTGGGAAAGGCACTCAAGCCAGGAGGTTCTGAGGCCGGGCGCATCCGCGTATCTTCCGAAAATCTCGTCCGAGCGTACGAACGGGAAGCTGATCGCCAGCGTCTCATCATTAAGAAGGCAGAGATCACCCAGAACCGCCTTTTGTTCATTGTCGAAGCGGCCCGAAAACTTTTGGCAGACGAGAATTTCACCACATTGCTCCGCGCCGAAGGTTTAGAAACCATGCCTCGGCCGTTGGCGGATTTGGTTACAGAGCGTGGGACCAGGTAACAATGCCAAGCAAGATTGGCATGGCGTTCGAACCAGAAAGCGTATTCATCGAATTGGCTAACCTCTTGCCCGTCAAGCTTGTTCACAAGCGCGTAAAGAATACTCGAAAATATCGGCAAATAGCCGCGTCGATCGAAGACATCGGCATAATTGAGCCACCAATAGTAGCGCGAAACGGACCAAAGGATAGCGCGTTCCTGCTCCTCGACGGCCACCTCAGAATAGAAGTTTTAAAAGAGCTCGATGCCCAGGGCGTGACCTGCCTCGTCGCCACCGACGATGAGGCTTTCACCTATAATAAGCGCATCAATCGCCTTGCAACAATTCAAGAGCATCGGATGATATTGAAAGCCGTTGAGCGGGGCGTTCCTGAGCACCGGATTGCAAAAGCCCTCGACGTCAATGTCTCAACGATCAAACAAAAGCGACGCCTACTCGAGGGCATATGCCCCGAAACGGTACAATTGCTCAACGATAAAAACTGCCCCGTTAGCACATTTCTATCTTTGAAAAAAATGAAGCCCATGCGCCAGGTCGAAGTTGCCGAACTGATGATTGCTATGAACAGCTATTCGGCCACCTATTCCAAAGCACTTCTTGCTGCCACTCCTCAGGAACAATTGATGGAATCCGGAAAGCCAAAAGCATTCAAGGGTGTTTCACCAGAACAGATCGCGAGAATGGAACAGGAAATGGCCAATCTCCAAAGCGATATTAAGCTAATCGAGGACAGCTATGGACCTGATCATTTGAATTTGGTTTTAGCGCGCGGGTATCTGGTTTCGCTATTGGCAAATGAAAAAGTCAGCCGCTTTCTCGAACAGAACCATCCCGAAATATTGATCGAGTTTCAGAGGATATCCGAGATCGAAACTTGATCCTCGGGAAAAGGTCACCTTGGAGACCAAATATTATGGGGACCGGGACCCGATAAGCGCCGGGAGCGTCGGAGAAGCCGTCGGCAGGGGCGGATCAATGGCGGTGATGGGGATGTCGGCGAACCCGATCGGAGCCCATCAGGTCGTCCGGCATATGGTCGACCGAATGGTAGACGGAATTGCGTTTGCCCAAAGGTTTGTGGGGGCATGTCGTTGTTGGTTGATCAACCGGGGCATTGCCAGCATTCGGCATGCCCCTTCGATTTCAGCATTTATTCCGATCCCTCGGTGATTGGTCTTACTCAGTACATTATTAGTATAATGTACTAAATGTGAAATAATGTTGGGTATCTGAAAAGGTGCGATGGAGGGCCACCGACGTCACCGCCGATTATTACTTGGGCCCTCCAGCTCGTCCAACCACAGACGAAACGAATTGTGCCGTTTGATGTATATGCTCAGGGTTAGGGTCATCAATTCACGACACATATTTGTTCGGATCAAACTGTTGCCAATTTGAAGGGGCTGACGTCATTGCTCACCTGCCCAGCATTTCCTAACCATGTATAAAATTCAGTTCCATCATCAAAAAAATTTCCAATCCCGAAGCAGCAGACCCCTAGACGGCAATCGACCATAAAATAAACGAGCTACTTGTCAACGCCGGAGTAAATATCCACCACTGGCCGGAGTAAAAGTACACCAGCCTGGCGGAGTAAAACCAGT
>NZAK01000168.1 GCA_002687515.1 Rhodospirillaceae bacterium | reverse complement strand
GGCCCAGCCGGTGAGCCCGGGCCTTGAGAAGAACCCGACCTTCCTGCGCCGTCTCGCTCTTCATCGCCACCGGGCGGCAGAACCCTGCCCGCCGCATCCTTGACGCAAAACGCAGTCTCTTCCTTCGATACGTCAAATCCAATACTCCGTCATGGTCACTCTCCTTGGTTTGCCTATTGGGGCGCGTCGTTGCGACCCCGCATCATAGGTCCGGGAGAGTGACCACCGGAATTACGCTATGTATTAGCCGCAGCGCGAATAGGTGCAGCTGGTGCAGGTGTCGCATCCTTCCTGGCGGATCAGGCTGGCCTGTCCGCATTTCGGGCATTGCCGGAAACCGGCCGCCGCCGCCGGATTGTCCAGGTTGACGACTTTCGGCTGGCGCGCGCTTTCATCGGCAAATTCATCCTCGCCGTGCGGCAGAAACCCGATACGCACCATGTGCTGTTCCAGTATCTCGCCGATCGCCGCGAGAAGCGACGGCACGTATTTGCCGCCCATCCATTGCCCGCCTCTGGGATCGAACACCGCCTTTAATTCCTCGACCACGAATGAGACGTCGCCGCCGCGGCGGAAGACCGCCGAGATCATGCGCGTCAGCGCCACGGTCCAGGCGTAATGCTCGGTGTTCTTGGAATTGATGAACACCTCGAATGGCCGCCGCCGCCCCTGGTCGTCGATAATGTCGGTTAGGGTGATGTAAAGGGCGTGATCGCTTTCCGGCCAACGAACCTTGTAAGTAGCGCCCTCCAGGACTTCCGGCCGTTCCAGAGGTTGGAACAGCCGGATCGGGCCGGAGTCGCCTGCATCCACCGGTTTGGTATTGGCCGAACCCGGGCGGCCGAACGGCAGTTCCGGCTCGGCATCGGTTTCGCCCGGCTTGCCGCCATCGGGTTTTTCCAGAACCGCGCCGGTTACTTCGTTGGGCCGGTAGGTGGTGCAGCCCTTGCAGCCGAGATCGTAGGCCTGCATGTAGACATCCTTGAATTCCTCGAACGATATGCTTTCCGGACAGTTGATGGTCTTCGATATCGAACTGTCGACAAATTTCTGGATGGCGGCCTGCATTACCAGATGGTCGCGCGTGCTTAGATCCTGTGAATCGACGAAATATTCCGAGGGCACCGCATCCTCGCCCTTGATGCGGCGGAAAAGCCGATAGGCATAATCGCTCACCTCCTCGTCGCGGCGGTCGCCGTCCGGCATCAGGACGTGGCGGGTGTAGGTAAAGCTGAACACCGGTTCCAGACCCGAAGATACATTGTCGGCGAGCAGCGATATGGTTCCGGTCGGCGCAATCGACGTTAATAGCCCGTTGCGGATGCCGTCAGCTTCGATTTCACCGCGAATATCGGCATCCAGTCCGGCGGTGCCGGCGCCGCCGAGATAGGCCGCCGCATCGAACAGCGGAAAGGCGCCTTTTTCGCGCGCCAGTTCCACCGACGCCCGGTAGGCGGCGCGCCGAACCGTGGCCATCCAGCTTTCCGTCAATCGCACCGCGTCGGCGGAACCGTAACGGGCGCCGCACATGATCAGCGCATCGGCGAGCCCGGTGATGCCGAGGCCGATGCGCCGTTTGGCGCGCGCCTCGTTTTCCTGTTCGGCAAGGGGAAACCGCGAAATGTCGATGGCGTTGTCGAGCATGCGGACGGCGGTGGCGACAATTTCGCTCAGAGCCGCTTCGTCGATATGCGCGGTTTCGCCGAACGGGCCTTCCACCAGGCGCGCCAGATTGACCGACCCCAACAGGCAGGCGCCGTAAGGCGGCAGCGGCTGTTCGCCGCAGGGGTTGGTGGCATGAATGGTTTCGAGGTAGGCGAGCGGATTAAGCGCATTGATGCGATCGATGAAAATGACGCCCGGCTCGGCATAGGCGAATGTGGCGCGCATGATGGTGTCCCAAAGCTCGCGCGCCGGCAGGCTCTTATAAACCGTTCCCTCGAAAACCAGCTGCCAGGTCGCATCTTCCTTGACCGCCAGCATGAAGGCATCCGAGACCAGCACCGACAGGTTGAACATGTTAAGCCGGCCGGGCGTTTTCTTGGCCTCGATGAAATCGACGATGTCGGGATGGTCACAGCGCATCACCGCCATCATCGCGCCGCGGCGTGATCCGGCGCTCATGATGGTGCGGCACATGGCGTCCCACACATCCATGAACGACAGCGGCCCGGAAGCATCGGCGCCGACGCCGCGCACCGGCGCGCCCTTCGGCCTGAGGGTCGAAAAATCATAACCGATGCCGCCGCCCTGCTGCATGGTGAGCGCGGCTTCGCGCAAGGCGTCGAAGATGCCGGACATGTCGTCGGGCACGTCGCCCATGACGAAACAGTTGAACAGCGTGACATCGCGGTCGGAACCGGCGCCCGACAGGATGCGCCCGCCCGGCAGGAATTGGAAATCGCGCATCACCGCGAAAAAGCGATCGGCCCAGCCGGCGGCATCATCCTCGGGCGCGGCCAGGGCGTCGGCCACCCGGCGGAAGGTGTCGTCCATGGTTTTGTCGACGGGCTGGCCGTCGGCCGCCTTGAGGCGGTATTTCATGTCCCAGACCTGCTGGGAAATGGAAGAAACGTTTTTCATGTGTTGTGCTCAATTCGAGGCGCCCTAATCAAATGACGCCGCTATCGGGTAACGATAAATCAGTTGATACCTTCCGGTCAACGAAAAGTTCATGTTTTGTTTCCACTTGTTTTTCCACCGAAACGCTGATCTCTACAGCGTTGATTTAATTGTATTATTTAAAACGATGCCGGCATGTTGCCGGAATGGGACAAAGTTATCCACCGGCTAGCCGGTGGGTTGCCGGGCCGCCGGCGAAGACCCGTCGCCGCGCACTGCGCCGCCGTGGAATTCGGCTTCCAGGGTGCGCGTCGCGGTTTCGATACGGTCTTCCAGTTGGGTCATGAATTCGCGGCCCTCGAGACCCTTCGGCATCGGCGGCAAAAATTCCACGATTAGCCGGCCCCGGAATTTGCGAAAACTCCGGCGCGGCCAAAATAGGCCGGAATTCAATGCCATCGGCACGACGATGGCGCCGGTTTGGGTATAGAGCGCGGCGACGCCGGGATGGTACTTGCCGCGCGTCCCCGGCGGCGCGCGCGTGCCTTCCGGAAATATGGCGATCGACCGGCCTTCGGCCAATATGGATTTGGTCTTGCGGATCATCTCGCGCATGGTTCCGGCGCCGCCCGAACGGTCGATCAGGATGTGGCCGCAATGCAGGACATACCAGGACCAGAACGGGATCCGGCCCAAATCCGATTTCATGATATAGGCGTAATCGGGGTCGAGCCAAAGGAACAAAGTGGTGTCCCAGGCCGATTGATGTTTCGATGCGAAGATGACGGGTTCATCCGGAATATTCTCTTTCCCACGGAATTCCACGGTGACACCGAGCAGGTGCCTGACCATAAAATTCGCGAACCGCGCCCAGAGGGCGATGTAGCGGCGGTAATTGGTCATCGATAAAGGCAGGAACGCCCATCCGACCAAAAGAATAACCGCCGCCCAGCCGAAAAACAGGATGTTGAATATTAGGGCGCGCACGATCATCGGAAGGCTCTATCAATCTTGCGTCATTTTGTCGATGGCATGGCCCAGCGCGGCGCCGATATATTTGTGGAATTCGGCTAGGATCAGGCTCGCCGTACCCGGCCAGCGCCACCATTCATCGCGTTTGAAGCGGGGCGGAAAAACCGGATGCGGCAGGATCTTCATACCCGGCATGGCGTGCTTGAATTCCAGCAAGCCGCGCGGCATGTGATAGCTGGCGGTGACCAGCCGGATCGATTTGTAACCCTCGGATGTCAGCCACCGGGCCGTTTCCTCGGCATTGCCCGATGTGCTGTCGGCGGCATAACCGAGGGCAATGCAGCAGGAAAGGCCCTCGGGATCGCGCCGCGAAATTTCCAGAAGCTTGCGCACATCGACGCCCCGGTAGACCCCGGACACGAACAGCTTTTTGGCGCTTTCCGATGACAACAGCGTCAACCCGGCATCCAGCCTGCCGCTACCGCCGGTTAAAACGACGATGGCGTCGGTTTTGACGTCGGATCCGGGTGCTTGGGCCGGAATCGACGCCACGAAGGTGAATACGCCGCCGATCCAAACGCCGGCGCAGGCCACCAGCACCGCGCCCGCCATCAGCGCTCGGCGGCGGCCCGGCCCTTTATTCCGCTGTCCGAAGCGCATGCGGTCAGACCATCTGGGTCAGGGACTTCATGACCGTGGCGCGCGCCGTGATCATGGCGATCACCGCCGAGGCCGGCACCAGGGCGCCGATTCCGCTCCAGCCATAGACGCTCAAATGGAAGCGGGGGATCAGTCCGATGCCCGAATTTTCGGCGATCACCGACAGCAGCAAAAGTGTCGGTACCGCGATGGCAATGCCGATCAGCGCGCCCTTGATGCCCATCAGGCTGAAGCGGATGGCGAATTGGCGCGCCACATAGGAATCGCGGGCGCCGACAAAATGCATGATTTCAATGGTTTCACGGTGCAGCCCCAAACCGGTGCGCGTGGTGAAGATGACGGTTATCACGGTAATCACGCAAATAAGCAGCACCACGGCCACGGCGATCAATTCCGTCGCCCGGACGGCGCGCAGGAAATCCTGCAACCAGGCACCGTGGTCGTCGATGATTATCTCCGGAACGATCGGTTCAAGTGCATCGCGGACGAATTCAGCCTGGAACCCGTCGCCGCGGTCAACATTGACATCGATCACGCGCGGCATCGGCAATTGGTCGGAACCTGCCGTTTCTCCCAGCCAGGGCCGTAAAAGCGCCGCCACCTGTTCGGCGTCCAGGGCATCGGCCCGCTCGACGCCCCGCATCCGGCGCAACCGGCTCAGCACCGCCGCAACCTTGCGGTCATCGGTCAGGATATCGTCGGATGCAGGTATCTGAATGGTCAGTGTATTCTCGATGCCGCGGTCGATTTTTCGGGTCACGTCGTCGAGGATGAACAATCCGGCGACGGCCAGGGCCGCCAGATAGACCATGAAGGCGAGCATCCAGGGCAAAAAGCGCGATGCATCATCGCCCCCAAATTGAATATCGCTGCGCCCGATTGCCATTTATGCGAACCGGCCGTTTTCGGTGGCCAGGCGGGCGGGCGCCGCGCCTGCTTCACCGCTCTCGTCGGTGATTTCCACAGCATCGGCGGGATTTCGCAACAGGCCGTCATCGAGGCGCAGGACCGGACGGCCGGATTTGCGAACCAGGGCCTCGTTGTGGGTGGCGATGACGATCGTCGTGCCCAACTTGTTGAGCTCATCGAACAAATGCAACAGCCGGGCCGCGATCTGATTATCGACATTGCCGGTCGGCTCGTCGGCAAAAAGAATCTTCGGCCTGGAAATAACCGCGCGCGCGATGGCGACGCGTTGCTGTTGGCCGCCCGACAGGGTTGCCGGCGTCGCATCCAGGTGATCGCGCAACCCGACCCAGGTCAGCAACTCCTCTACGTGGCGGTGAATTTCCGATTGGCGAACGCCGACCACCCTGAGCGGTAGGGCGACGTTGTCGAAGGCGCTAAGCTGTGGAAGCAGGCGGAAATTTTGAAAAACGACGCCGATGCGCCGGCGCAACGCTGGCAATTCCTTGCGTGGCACGGTCGATATATCGCGTCCGAACAATGAAATATATCCGCGCGACGGACGCTGCGCCAAATACATCAGCCGTAGAAGCGAGGATTTACCGGCGCCGCTGGCGCCCACCAGAAAATGAAACGAGCCGGCTTCCAGGCTCAAGGAAATATCGCGCAGGACTTCGGGCCCGAGCCCATACCGCAACCCTACATTTTCGAAGCAGACGACCTCGTTCATCGGGAATCCCGCTTAACCTCTGCCGCGGCGAGCTTCATTTTTCGTCCAAACCCGGCTCCAGATCGGTTCATGATTGATAGGAATCAATTTGATGGGAACAAATCGGTTTTCCGGCCACGTGGGATATTTGGCGCGGCGCGCGGCGCGATGCGGATCCATCGGGCAAGCGCCGCAACGCCCCCGGGGAGCCGATTTGACCCACCGCAGGCCGGGTGCTT
>NZAK01000167.1 GCA_002687515.1 Rhodospirillaceae bacterium | reverse complement strand
TCGACGACCAGTTCGCGCCGCTGACCCCGAAAATAATCGCGGCAATCAAGAAAATAAGCAGCCAGCCGATCAGGTTCCTGCTCAACACCCATTGGCATTTCGACCATACCGGCGGCAATACCAATATCGGCAAGCTCGGCACCGTCATTGTCGCCCACGAGAATGTGCGGAAATTGATGAGCAAGAACCAGTTTCTCAAGGCCTTTAACGCCAAGATACCGGCGGCACCGAAAGTCGCCCTGCCGGTCATCACCTTTACCACCTCGACTACCTTTCATTTGAACGACGAGACGATCAGCATCCGTTATGTGCCGCCGGCGCACACCAACGGCGATTCCTTCGTCCACTTCAAAAACGCCAACGTAATCCACGCCGGAGACACGTTCTTCAACGGCTTTTACCCGTTCATCGACACCCAGTACGGCGGCAGCATCGATGGCATGATCAACGCTGCCGGCATAATCCTGGGCCTCGCCGACGCCGGGACCAAGATCATCCCCGGCCACGGGCCGTTGTCGGACAAGGCGGGACTGGCGGCTTTCCGCGCCATGCTTATCGAAGCGCGGGACAGCATCAAAATGTCGATGCAAGGCGGCAAAACGGCGGACCAAGTGGCCGCCGCCGACCCGTTGAAGGCGCTTAACCCGAAATGGGGCAACGGCTTCCTGAAGCCCGACCGATTCGTCAAGATCGTCTATGGCGGCATGAAACGCTAACCGCCCGAACCGGTTCGGTGCCAACTTTTACCGGAATTTCGGGGGCTGCCCATTATCGCCTGGGGCAGCCTTCGCCCGTGCGTTAAAGGCGTGGCGACTGGAGTAAATTATGTCAAATGACCGTTTCGACGTTTCAGATCAGGTTGTCATCATCACCGGCGCCGGTCAGGGCATTGGCCGGGAATACGCGCATGCTTTTGCGGAGGCTGGCGCTATTCCGATTGTCGCGGAACTGAACGGCCAAAATGCGCACAAGGTCGCAGCCGAGATCGAGGGCAAAGGGGGCAAGGCACTGGCCGTGGAAACCGATGTCGGTTCCGAGGAATCGGTCGATGCCATGGTGGCCCAAACCCTCGATATGCACGGGCGGATCGACGTCTTGATCAACAATGCGGCGATCTTCTCGGTTTTGCCGCGGCGCGGCTTCGACGACATCCCTCTCGACGAATGGAACAGAGTGATGCATGTCAACATCACCGGCTCCTATCTTTGCGCCAAGGCCGTGGTGCCGGCAATGCGCCAGGCCGGCGGGGGAAGGATTATCAACATCTCTTCCGGCACCGTCCCACAAGGAAAAACCGGCCTGATGCACTATGTTACCTCGAAGGCGGCCATCGTCGGCATGACCCGGGTGATGGCCCGGGAACTCGGCGATGACAATATCAACGTTAACGCGGTGATGCCTGGCTACACCGAAACCGAGGTCCAACACGCGGGCATGAACGATGGTGGACGGCAGGCAGTCCAGGACATGCGAATACTCAAGCGGCGGGAAACGCCGGACGACCTGATCGGAACCGTCATGTTCCTCGCCTCGCCGGCAAGTGCATTTATAACCGGCCAATCCGTCGCCTGCTGCGGCGGCGAAGTTATGCTTTAAATGTTTGGGAAACCTAGTACGCCCCAGCGGAAGGCCGCCCTCCGGGTCGCTTTTCGCGTCCCCTCGGGGGTCGCGGGGGCGCCCCCCGCATTTGGAGTCGGGGGGACACCCCCCGGTGGCCCCCCGGGGCGTCGGCAAGCCTTGCCGATGGGCCCGCATCGCCCGCGGCTCCCCTTCTACCGGGGAAACGGGAAAAACGATCGTAGGGGGTCGGGACTTCCGCTGGGGCGTACTAGTTTGTACAATGCCCTGCCATCCAGAATAATTCGGCATCCAATATGAACCCGCAAAAATCCTCGCTCGCAAAAATATTAAAAATCAAAACGATGATTGATGTGGTTGATATCGGCGCCAATCCGATCGATGGGCAGCCGCCCTATAAATCGCTGCTCGACGCCAACCTTGCGAAGGTTGTCGGTTTCGAACCCAACCCGCAAGCCTTGTCCGCCCTGATCGATAAAAAGGGATCCAACGAGACCTATCTGCCCTATGCCGTATTCGATGGTTCGGTTCGGGAATTCCGGGAATGCCGGGCCGAGGGCATGTCATCTCTTTTCGAGCCGAACCGTGATCTTCTCGGGTATTTCCACGGCTTCCCTAAATGGGGTGAGGTCATCGGCCGGCAACAAATTGCAACGGTGAAGTTGGAAGACGTTCAGGAAATCAAAAACCTGGATTATTTGAAGATTGATATCCAGGGCGGGGAACTGGAAGTTTTCAAGCATGCCGGCAGGCACCTGGAACGATGTTTGGCGATCCACACGGAGGTGGAGTTCCTACCCATGTATGAGGGACAACCCCTGTTTTCAGAGGTTGAACTGTTCCTGCGCGAACATGGATTTGTAATCCACCGTTTCGCTCCCATCGTCAACCGGGTGGTGCAGCCGATGAAGGTGGGCAACGATATCCATGCCGGCTTGAACCAGATTTTCTGGGCGGATGCGGTCTTCATCAGGGATTTCACGAAGTTCGACAGCCTGAGCCCGCTGCAACTGAAAAAAATCGCGCTCATCCTGCACGATATATACGGTTCATGGGATTTGGCGCTGAGGGCCTTGATGGCTCACGATGAAAAGGCCAAGGGCAAATTGTCCGAAAAATACCAAAAGGCCATGTCGAACGATTAGCCGGGATTGAATTACCCGCTCTAGGCGCCCGGCGCACCGTGGCAGTGTTTGAATTTCTTTCCCGATCCGCATGGGCAGGGGTCGTTTCGACGGGCCTTGGCCCCGGCCTTGGCGAAACTTGCCGGATCGTCCTTATAAAGAAGGCGCCCATCGGCGGTGCCGACCGCCTTGGCGGCTGCGCGCGCGCGCTCCGGCAACCGGTAGCGTTCGTTGATGATGCCCTGATCGACGCCGGACGCATCGTATCCAAGGGCCTCGGCAACGCCCGTGATCTCGGGATGCTTCGAGATTTGATCCGCCTGCCAGTCTTCGAAGCTCCTGAACCGGTACGCATCGACGTTGCTGTTAAGCGCTTCGATAATCTCGTTCCGAGCTTGCAGGCCAAGGAATTCCAGCAGCCGGACAAGCCCGCTTTGGTCCGCCTGGAAAATGTCTTCGAACTTGATGCGCAGCCAGGGGGTTTGGCCGCGGCTTTCCAGCTTCAGACCGTGATTATTGATCTCGGCCCAAAAATAGAGGCACTTTTCAAAGCCTGACAGCTGCGCCCAAACATCCTTGAAACGGGGGAAGGCAATGCCGGCATCGAACGGCGTGAGCAGCGTGTTTTCGCCGATGGTGCCGGGCCGGTCGACATCATATAGACCATGGGTGAGCAAGGAAGAGGCGGACAGCACGGGATGGCGCACCAGATGGACAATGCGGACGCGGCCACGGAAGCGCTCCGCAAAATAGGGGATGGCGGCGAAGCATGGCCAGCCAACCTCGGCGTAAGGCAGCGGCGGCGTAGCGCCCATCGCCAGCAGGGATCTCTCGATCGAGTCCGCATGGGCCAGGAACTTGCCATTATCGCTGAGCCGGGCCGGATCCCGGAGGCCGAAAAATTCCCTCGGATGGTAGCCGGTTGGCAGCGGCTCATGCACCGCCCGGATTTGGCCGGCGTAATATTTCTGCAACGAATCGGCGATCCATTGCGTGCCGCAGCGCCCGCTCGACAGGAAAAATACCGCGTACACTAATTCTCGCCGATCAGCATATCGGCGGTCTCACGGGGCATCGATTGAAACATGTGGTGATGGGTCGGCAGCTCGAGGGTCGTCCAATCGCCTTGCGCGCGGGTCCAATCGGCGAATTGGTGAAACGGCGAGCCCGGATTTTCGGTGGCCAGGATATAAACCTTTTCCGCGATCTTCAGATGGTTGCCGTCGATGATGAGTTTCTCGGTCATCGTCTTCAAGGGGTGCGGGCGGCCGAGGCTTTCGATCCATTGGCGGCCCTCGGCGGGCATCGTGTCGGAAATACTGCCGTCCGGGCGCGGCAACAGCCAGCCATCGCCCTTTGCGTCCGCCGCAGTTCTGGCGGCGGCGGCCCATTCCGGCCCGGTGAGGTCTTGGAGGCATTGTTCATTGCCCGGCAAAAAGGCGTCGAGATAGACGATCTTGGTGATCTTCCGCCATTCCTTGTCGGCAACGCCGGTGATCACCATGCCGCCGTAGGAATGCCCGACCAAGGCGAATTCGCCGAGGCGCTCCCATTCGATGAGCGCGCGCACGTCCGAAATATGGGTGCTCAAATCAACCTCCGGGCTGGCCAGATGGGCGCGTTCGCCGAGCCCGGTATAGGTGGGCACGAACACCCGGTGGCCGCGTTCGCGCAGGATGTCGGCGATGCCGGTCCAGGCCCAGCCGCCGCTCCAGGCGCCGTGGCATAAGACGAATGTGGTCATTGCTCTGCTTCCCCGGGCGGCAGGATTTCCTGGACGCAGACATCGTCGATCAAATGGACGCGGCCGATATCTTGCAGATGGGCGCGCTTCTGGTCGTTATGGAGGTGCGCGCCGATGCCCTGGGTCATGGCCAGGAGTACCGACCGGTCGCTCATGTCCAGCCAGTAGCCGCGGCGCACCAGCTTGTCCGTCTCGTCGCGGGCGAACGGGTCTTCCGGGTTGGCGCCCAGATCGGGCCGGTAAAAATCAGACAATGCTCTTCTCCTATCTCGCAATCATGGCATCTATCTTAATCCGCGATCAGGGCCACTGCCAGCGGGCGATCGATATCAGCGCGTCGGGCAGCGGCAGATTGGCGATGACGAATTCGGTGCTCAGCGTAAGGGTCAGGGCGCCCAACAGCGATACCGCGATGCCGGTCAGCACCCAGACAGAAAAATCCTCATATTCGCGGTTGATCAGCCAGCCGAAGATGACCCTGAAAATGGCGGTCGTCTGCTGGATCGGCGTGACCACCGTGACCGGCGCCACGGCCAGCGCCATGAAACGCAGCATCTGCGAGGTGCAGACGAAAATACCGGAAAGGGTGAACCATTTGGCGGTGGCCCGGTTCATATTGGTCACCTCGCGGGTGAAGGGCGGATAGAGGAGGACCACGATAACCACCGATGCGGCGGCGCCGTAGGCGATGACGCCGCCCGCCAAACTGCCGCCGAAGCCGGTATCGATCACCGCCGCGCGGATCAGAACCGCGCTCGAGCCGTACCCCAACGCCGACAAGAAGGCGAATGTGTAGCCCTTGGCGTATTTGGGCTGGAATTTGGTGGCAGTTTTGTCAGGTTCTTCGTCAGGCGCTTTTTCTTTCCGGGCCTTGCGCGAGCGCAGCATGACGACGGGGCCGGAGAGTATCAGGAAGATGCCGATCAGCCGCAGCGGCGTCAAAACCTCTCCTAGGAAAAAGATGGCCATGGCGAGAGCGATCAGAAGGCTCGACTGCTGGACCGGACCGGCCAGATTGGCGCCCATGGCCTGGATCGCCATGTAATTGCAGAACCGGCCCCAGACGAAGTGGGCGATGCCGGCGGTGGTGAGCAGCAGGACCGAGTTTGCAGGGAAGCCGGTAATCTGGCCGACGCCGCCGGTCGCCAGGGCGCCGACGAAAAATATCGGCACACCGATGGGGACCGAGATGGAGAGGCCCTGCAAGACACTGCCGGTGAGGACGCCGCGCCGCGTTAGGGCGTTGTGGAGCCCGAAAAATGTGGCTGCCAGAAGTGCGAGAAAACCTCCGAGCAAGGTGACGAACCCTTTAAATTCTTGTCGCGCCAATTCGGCTTGATCGGCTGGGGCATGAGGCAATATGTTTACCGGAAAGGCAAGCGGAGGAAATGGACCGATGGGCGAGGTTAAAGAAGAAACGCCTTTCAAGGCGCGCGGCGAGGTTCTGGCCCTGTTGCCGGACACCAGCGGCAACGACATCAATGGCTTGGGCGAAGCGCAAAAGCGCCATGCCTCGCCGATCATGTGGCACGATCCGGGCATCCTTGCGCACGGCGATCTGCAGAACTGGTTCTTTGCCAACGGCACCGCGCCGGGCGCCAACGAACACCGCGCCTCGAACCAGGAATTCACAGCCAAGCCATTGCCGGAGCTTGCCGCCATCGCGGCCGATTGGGAGCCCGAAGAAGCATCGGCCAAGGTCAAGGAAGCGGCGCTGATGCGCGAATCGGATATCGTCGGTATCGCGCGCCTCAACCAGGACTGGGTGTTCGAAGGCTACGAAGCGCCCTATGAGTGGATTGTCGTGCTCGGCGTCGCCATGGATTGGCAATGCCTGAAGACGGCGCCCAGCCATAAATCACAGAT
Source organism: Rhodospirillaceae bacterium (assembly GCA_002687515.1). Lineage (GTDB taxonomy): Bacteria > Pseudomonadota > Alphaproteobacteria > Rhodospirillales > UBA2165. Next base: position 2,722 of record NZAK01000167.1, on the reverse strand, counting down.
CGAGGTGCAGAACCAGTATGGCCGCGGCACCCGCGCCGCCTATAAATTGGCCGCCTGGATGCGCGAGCAGGGATGGGACGCGCATCCCCATGGCGGGCCGCTGGCCGGCCCGGTGCTGATGATCCCGGCGGCGATCGAAGCCGGGCTCGGCGAGCTCGGCAAGCACGGCTCGATGATCAACCGCCGCTTCGGCTCGTCGTTCCGCCTGGCCTCTGTGATGACCGATATGCCGCTGCAGGCCGACGGCCTTGATGCGTTCGGCGCCGATGATTTCTGCGCCAACTGCAAGGTGTGCACCAATATCTGTCCGGTCGATGCCATCACCTCCGAAAAGCAGACGGTGCGCGGCGATACCAAATGGTATGTGGATTTCGACGAATGCATCCTTTATTTCGTCGAAAATAATGGCTGCGGCATGTGTATCGGCCAATGTCCCTGGAGCCGCACCGGCACGGCGCCCCGGCTGGCCGACAAGCTGGCGCGGCGCCGGGCGCGGCGCTAGATCACCCGGTTTTTAGATCGCGCCTTCCTGGTCGCCGATGGTCAGCCGGATGCCGGATTTGGACAAATAGTCGGCAATCTTTTCACCCAGGCCAGTTAACCGCCAGGTGGTTTTGCCTTCCTGCTCGATGGCTTGGATCAGGCCGATTTCGATCAGCTGCTCGATGGTCGGATCGAACCAGTCATGTTCGCTCAATTCGGCGGCGGAATCGATGCGCGCCATCAGGATCGCCCAGCACTGGTTGCGGTCCAAATTGAATTTCTGCAGCTCTTTTTCGCCGGCGGCGTCCGCCGATACGCCGGCGGCCGGCTTGGATTTTGCTTTCCTGCCAGTGAGGGCGCCTTTCAACCGGTCGCGAAGAGCCATCATCAAACCTCATTTCAATCCTGAACCGCTCTAAAACATACCCGGATTATGCCCTTGGCCTCAAGGCGCGGCTTTCTGGCCGAAGGACGGGTGGGCGCGGCGGTATTGCTTGGGATAGTCGGGCTCGGCGCCGAGCTCGCGCGCCGCGTGCCAGGGCCAGCGCGGATTGTACAAGAGGCCGCGCGCCATGGCGATCATGTCGGCCTGGCCGCTGCGGATGATATGTTCGGCCTGTTGCGGCTCGGTAATCAAGCCGACGGCGATGGTGGTCATGCCGCTGTCGCGCTTGACCTCGGCGGCGAAGGCCGACTGGTAGCCGGGGCCGAGGTCATCCTGGCTGAACGACTGCGCCGGCGAAATGCCGCCCGATGATACGTCGATAAAGTCGCAGCCGCGCGCTTTCAGCTCCTTGGCCAGTGCTACCGAGGCGGCCACGTCCCAGCCGCCTTCGATCCAATCGGTCGCCGAGATGCGGATGCCGAGCGGCTTGTTTTCCGGCCAGACGGCGCGGATCGCGTCGAACACCTGCAACGGGAAGCGCATGCGGTTTTCGATGGAGCCGCCATATTCGTCATCGCGTTGGTTGCTGATCGGCGACAGGAACGAATGCAGCAGGTAGCCGTGCGCCGAATGAATCTCGATCAAGTCGAAGCCCATGCGGTCGGCCCGTTCGGCGGCCTGCACGAAGGCGCCGCGCACCCGTTCCAGCCCCGCCTTGTCGAGCGCCGCCGGCGTCGGCCAGCCATCGGAATAGGGGACCGCCGATGGCGCATAGGTCGGATAGGCGTCTTCGTCGTCTTGGCCAAGGGCGCCGAAGCGGTCCCAGGGAATGGCGCTCGATGCCTTGCGCCCGGCGTGGGCAAGCTGGATACCGATGCCGCCATTACCATGTTCGCGGCAGAAATCGAGAACCCGTTTCATGGCGGCTTCGTTGTCGTCGGAATAAAGGCCGGTGCAGCCGGGCGTGATGCGCCCCTCAAGCTCGACGCCGGTGGCCTCGACGATGATCAGCCCGGCGCCGGATACGGCCAGGTTGCCGAGATGCATGACGTGCCAATCGTTCATGTTGCCATCGACGGCGCTGAACTGGCACATCGGCGAAACCACGATGCGGTTGGCCAGCTCCAACCCGCGCAACTTTATCGGTGTGAATAGTTTGCTATCTGACATGACGCGGCTTCCCCCCGTTTTACGGCCCCTGAGTTAAAGTGAGTTACAGTCCGCCGGCGCGTTATTGTGATGTGATGGCAAAATGGTATCGGCTCGGGCGGCGGGCGTCCACTCAATCGATAGGGCAGATACACGAAATTTTGTCGTGAAGCTTTTGGGCGTCTCGCCTATAGTCGGCTCATATGTGCCGTGCAAACCTTCAGTGGCGGCGATTGAAAGCAAACAGGTAACCCGATGTTCGATACCTCAAATCTTGAAAGCGTAACCACCACCGGCGCGTTTACCGTGGATACCGGAGAAATGCCGGTTACCATCGCCAGCCCGCCGGGCGGCGCCGGCGATCAGCGCAGCGGCACCCTCGAGGAGCGCGAAATAACCATCCACGATGCCCGCTCGATCGCCGATCAATTCGATATCGACCGGGAAGGCTTTCAGTTCATGAGCTGCACGTCCGAGATGTCGGATTTTTACGACGATGAACAGGTGCGGCGCGTCTATTATCCGGAAATGGAAAAGCTGGTGGCCGGCGTCACCGGCGCATCCAAGGTTTTGGTTTTCGACCACACCATCCGCGTCGGCGACGAGGCCAAGCGCGAAGAATTGAAATTACGCCCGCCGGTGCACGCCATGCACAATGATCTGACCATCGCCTCGGCCGAGCGGCGGGTGCGCGATTTGCTGCCC
>NZAK01000166.1 GCA_002687515.1 Rhodospirillaceae bacterium | reverse complement strand
CCCGGGGAGCCGATTTGACCCACCGCAGGCCGGGTGCTTTTGCCCCGTGGACGTCGTCGCACATCTTTGCCGATGCGAAGGCATCGCCATGCGACGCGCTCCTCGCCACGGGGCAAAATCATCCCGGTCAAATGGTTCATATCTGTCCGGAACCGCTCTATTTATTCGTGGGTCCGGAATTGCCACTATCGCTGTATTCGTCGCTATCCAATGAAGCCATGTCGCCGGAAATTTCGCCGCCCGCCTCGATGACGATCTTGCCATAGCGGACCGAGCCGTCGACGCAGCCATCCTTGCGGATGGTCAGTTTATCCTGGGCCACCAAGGTGCCTTCGAAACGGCCGCTGATATCGGCCTCGGCGACGCTGGCGTTGCCCTTGAAATGACCGTGCGGCGCAATGACGATGGTGTGCGCGTCGGTGAGCGAGGCTTCCACCTGGCCCTCGACCACAAGTTTCTCGCAAGACGTGATCTCGCCCGTGAGGCGGATATTGCGGCCGACGGTCAGGCGGTTGGCCTCATCGTCCAGCGACAAAACCCGGTCGGTGCGCCCGGGCCCGCCGGGGATTTCCGTGACCCGGCGCGGAATTTCCGGCCGGAAAGGCGTGCTCGAGGGTTTCGATGGCGCATGGCTGCGGCTTTTTGAAAACGGCTTCAACGGAGGCGCCGCCATATCCGGCGTCGCCGCCTCGGCTTCCTTTTTGGCCCCTTTATCGGCCCCAGGCGTTCCCTTGCCCTTTTCCTTTCCGAACATGCTCAATCTCTGATCTCCAAACTTTATCCGGTCTCCAAACTCTTGTCGGTCTCCAAACCTTGGGCGCCGCCCGCCGCTTGCAGCCGTTCGCGCCAGCCATGCATCAGATGCACCATGGCGGCGGTTGCGATGATCGGCGCCACCAGATTGACAATCGGCACCGTCATCAGAAGCGCGATAATCACCCCGGCAACAAAGACTTGCGCCCGGAAATTCCGTCTTACGCGGCGCGCGCTTCCGGGTTCGAGCCGCCGATGGGCGACCAGCTCGAAATACTCCCGGCCAAGAAGATAGCCATTTAAGCCGTAGAAGACAAAAAGATTAAAAGGCGGGAAGAAAATTAGCACGATGATCACCGGCAGCGCCAGGATGTTGAGGATGATCCCGGCAAGCGCGAATTTGAGGGTGATCCAGAGAATTTCGGCGATCGATTGTCTTCTAGGGCCCGGCAGGCCGGGGTAATGCCGTTCTTCGACGGCCGCCGCCACGTCTTCGAGAAACAGGCTGGCGATCAGCGTAATCACCGATGGAAACAAAAGCCAAGTCAGCACCAGGACCGTCAGGTTGCCGAGGATATCGGATATGAAGTCGAGGCTGAACTCGCGGCCGAACAGCGAAAATTCAAAAAATTCGGTGGTCGAAAGGAAATAGGCGATGCCGCCCCACAATGCCGCGAAGATCACCACCGATCCGATGACGCCGATCCAAAAGACGCGGCGCAGCTTGGGATCGCTAAGCTGGGCGATGGCGCGGGAGAAGGCTTTGATCATCTGGTCCTACACTCGGTTGGTCCTTTACGGCGGCGCCAGCTATGTATCCGGGAACGCATCCAGCCGCAAGTAGGGGGGCGGCCTGGCCCGCGCCAGCCCCGGCCAAATTCCCGCTTGAGGCCCCGGCGGCGACACCTATACTGCGCCGCTAATCGGATTTTTTCATGTCCAAAGTTTGGTGCCCAAGGAGATTTTAATGGCGGAGACCCGATTTGACGTGACCGGCATCGGCAATGCGATCGTCGATGTCCTGACCCAGGCCGACGATAGCTTCATCCAGGAACACGGCCTGGAAAAGGGCGCGATGACCCTGATCGACACCGAAACCGCGGACAGGATTTACGGCGATATGGGGCCAGCCGTCGAGGTTTCGGGAGGCTCCGCCGCCAACACCATCGCCGGGCTGGCCTCGCTCGGCGCCGAGGGCGCTTATATCGGCAAGGTGGCCAAGGACCAGTTGGGCGAGGTCTTCGCCCATGATATCCGTGCATCGGGTGTCAGTTTCGAGACGCCGCCGCTGGAAGGAAACGCCGCCACCGCGCGCTCCATGATCCTGGTCACGCCGGACGCCGAACGCACCATGCAAACCTATCTCGGCGCCTGCGTCGAGCTTGGCCCCGATGACGTTCCCGAGGATCTCATCGCCGCCTCGGAAGTGGTCTATCTGGAAGGCTATCTTTATGATCCGCCGCACGCCAAGGACGCCTTCGTCAAGGCCGCCAGGATCGCCGAAGCGGCGGGCCGCAAGGTGGCGCTCAGCCTGTCCGACCCGTTTTGCGTCGAACGCCACCGCGCCGCCTTCATCGAACTGGTCGACAACCATGTTAATATCCTGTTCGCCAATGAAGACGAAATCACCTCCCTCTATCAGGCCGAAAGCTTCGACGACGCGCTGCAGCATGTGCATGGCCATTGCGATATCGCCGCCCTGACACGCAGCGACAAGGGCTCGGTGGTGGTCGCCAACGGCGAGGTGCATGTCATCGACGCGGAACCGGTGGCCAATGTGGTCGATACCACCGGCGCCGGCGATTCCTATGCCGCCGGCTTCCTGTTCGGATTGACGCGCGGCGACGATCTGGCCATTTGCGCCAGGCTGGGCGGCATCTTGGCCGCCGAAATCATCGGCCATTACGGCGCCCGCTCGGAAGCCAACCTGAAGCAACTGGTGGCGCAAAAGCTGGGTTAGTAAACCGCACTGCCCCCGTGAAAACCCTGTTCAGTTGATCCCGGGCCGGGTAGATTTCGCGGAACATGGACGGCTTCCACCAATTCGGCGATGCCGGTCCCGGAAAAGCCATCGCCGGGCACCGGTTCGAGACCTCGTGGTTCTGGCGCGTGCTTCCTTCGGGCATGCGCCGCCGCTGGTGGCTGTTCCGGCTGTTCGACCTGATTGCCCGCCATTGGCCGCTGTTCGGCGAACGAAGTGGCGCGCTGATCGTGCGCATGGACGGCATCGGCGATATGGTCCTGTTTCGCCGCTGCCTCGATCACTATGCCGATGTGCTCGGCCTCAAACCCAACCAGATCACCATCTTGGGGTGCAAAAGCTGGGACAAAGTGGCGGCCGAGATATTCGCCGGCTACCGCCTGTTCATGATCGACGAGCATGCCTTCGCCCGGCAGCCTTTCTACCGCTTCAAGATCGCCCTCATGGTGCGCCGCCTGGCCCCAATGGTGACCATCTGCGATTCCTATCTCAGGCGGGCGATGATGGCCGACAGTCTGGTCTGGGTGGCTTCGGCGCCGACCTCGCTGGTATCGCTGCCCTTCATCAACGAGCCGACGCGCACCGAATTCACCTATTATCTGAGCCAGGTCGACCGGATTATCGATACCGGCCCCTATCCGACCCATGAGGTGGTGCGCCATTCGCGCTTCCTGTCGGAACTGGCCGGGCGTGAAATCCCGCCCTTGGCGCCTGAGATTCCCTGGCGCGAAAAACCGCCCGATATCGCCGCCCGGGGCGCCTATGCGGTGCTCAATCCGGGCAGCAACGAATATGGCCGCCGCTGGCCATATGATTGTTACCTGGACATCGCCGAGAATCTGCTGGCGCGGGGGCTCCGTGTGGTCATCGTCGGCGGCCCCGGCGAGCGGCCCGGCGATTACCGGGCGCGCCTCGGCGATGACGCGCGCATCAATGATCTGATCGGCGCCACTTCGATGCCGGAGCTGTTGGATATCCTTAAACACGCCGCCTGCGTTATCAGCAACGATACCGGTCCGGCGCATCTGGCCATCGCCCTCGGCGCGCCGACCGTGGTGGTGGTCGGCGGCGGCCATTTCGGCAGTTTCGTGCCTTACCCCGAGGAAGCGCGCCCGGCCCATGCCCGTTTCGTTTTCGAGGAAATGCCCTGTTACCATTGTTTCTGGCGCTGCCACCGGCGGGCCAGCCGCTACGATGTGTTCCCCTGCGTCAGCGCCATTGCGGTGAAATCCGTGTGGGCCGAGGCATCGGCCCTTTTGGACGGCAATGACTGATCTGGATATCCTCGCGGCCGGTTCGCCGCCCGGCGGTGTCCTGGTCGTCGCCGCCGGCGGCATCGGCGATGCCATCCTGCTCGCCCACCTGTTTCCCGGTTTCGCCGGCCTCGGCGAGGCGGGCGAAAAGTTGACGCTGCTGCTGCGCGCCGATGCCGGCCCGGCGGCGTTCCTGTTTGCCGGCCAGGCCAGTAATTTGGCCAATGTGGTGACGGTGGATTTCGCCCGCTTCGGTAAATCCTATTTTTACCGCCGCCGCGTCTTCAGGGCCTTGCGCGCCACCGGCTACCGGCTCGCCGTCAGCGTCGATTACAAGCGCCATCCGAAGCTCGACGAAGCGCTGATCCTGGCTTCCGGCGCGCCCGACATTCGCGCCATGCAGGCCCGGCCCTGGTCCAAATATGATGGCCAACTGACGCGCAACCGGGCCCGCTTCACGCGCCTTTATGACAGCGGCCCGGTGCTGACCGACAAGATCATCCGCTGGGCCGGGTTCCTGCAATGGCTGGGCGGCGACGGCGCCCCGCCGGTGTTGAATTATGCGCCGGAACGCTTGCCGCCGGCGCGGCCGCTGGACCGGCCGGCAATCGTTCTCGCGCCCTTTTCGGCGGAGAAGCGGAAACAGAGCCCGGCCGCCCTTTATGCCAAAATCATCGACCATATCGGCGATGATTACGATCTGGCGCTGACCGGCGCGCCCGGCGATCTCGATGCAAATCCCGAGTTCAAATCCATGGCCGGGCGGCCCAATGTCAGCTTTGATGCGTCCTCGTTCGAAGACCTGGCGCCGCTGCTTCGTGCCGCTTCCCTGGTCGTCGCCGCCGATACCGCCAGCATGCATCTGGCGGTGGCCATGGGCGCCCCCACATTGTGCCTGGCCAGCGCCGCCTATGTGAACGAGATCGTTCCCTATGCGCCCTCGATCATCCCCGCCAATGCCCATTTCATCTACCAGCCGATGGACTGCCAAAGCTGCCTCGGCGATTGCACCCGGGAGGCGGAAGCCGGCATGTACGCTTGCGTCGCCGCCATCGATGAAATGCAAGTCCTGGCCAAAATAGATGAAATTCTGGGCGGACAAGAGCCTTGACCAGCTGGCTTGAAGCTTCCCGGGTCTATCTCAACCGGCGCATCGCGGCGATGATCTTCCTCGGCTTCGCCTCGGGCCTGCCTTTCGGCGTGCTTGCCGATCCGCTGACCGCATGGTTGACCGATGCCGGCGTCACGAAAACCTCGATCGGCCTGTTTGCCCTGGTGAGCCTGCCCTTCGCTCTCAAGTTCCTGTGGGCGCCGCTGATCGACCACGTGCCGCTGCCGCTCTTGACGCGCGGCCTCGGGCGGCGGCGCGGCTGGGTGCTCCTGATCCAGATTCTGTTGACCGCCGCCATCATCGGGCTCGGCATGACCGATCCGGCGGCTGATCTTTGGCGGACCGCGTTTCTGTCGGTGATCGTCGCTTTTCTCGCCGCCAGCCAGGATATCGCCCTCGACGCCTACCGGGTCGAAATATTGGCCGAGGATCAACTGGCGGCGGGATCGGCCAACTGGACCTTCGGCTGGCGCATCGCCCAGGTCGGCGGCGCCGCCCTCGGCCTGATCTTCGCCGATATATTTCCCTGGTCCGCCGTCTTTACCGGTCTCGCCCTCTTGATGGCGGTCGGTATCATCGCCATCCTGGTCAATCCGGAACCGGAATATTCGGGCGCCGCGGAACTGGAACGGGAGGCCGAAAAATTCCTCGAACGCAGCGGCCATCTGCCGCACGGGCTGGCCCACGCCGGGGCATGGATTTACGGCGCCATCGTCGCGCCCTTCGTCGAGTTCGTCATCGCGCGGCGCGGCTGGCTCGCCATCCTGCTCTTGATCCTGCTCTACAAGTTCGGCGATGCGGTGCTGACGGTGATGAAAATCCCGTTCTTTCTGGAGATCGGTTTCTCCAAGACCGAGATTGCCGGCGTCACCAAGTTCTTCGGCTTCGGCGCCATCATCTTCGGCGGCTTTTTGGGCGGCGCGCTCTTAGCCAAGACCGGCATTATGCGCGGGTTGCTGATCAGCGGCGTGCTGATGGGCGCCTCCAACCTGATTTTTATCGCCCAGGCGCTGGCCGGTGACAGTTTGCCGATGCTGACCCTGACCATCGCCGTCGAAAACGTCACCACCGGCATCGGCACGGTGGCCTTCGTCGCCTACCTGTCGAGCCTTTGTAACGTAGCCTATACGGCGACCCAGTTCGCGCTGCTGACCTCGTTCATGGCCTTTTCCAGGACCCTGATGTCGTCCGGCGCCGGCTGGCTCGCCGACCGGGTCGACTGGATTTCGTTTTTCGCGCTGACCACCGTCGCCGCCGTGCCGGGAATATTGTTGCTGATCTGGATGATGCGCCGCTATGGCGCGGAACCGGTGGCGGTGGTTCGTTAGATTACCCGGGCGGGTTTCAAACCCGCCCGTGCGGCGCCAACTCCCCATCGATCGCGTCCACCACCGCGTCCACCGGTATCAGGTCCATTTCGCGCCCGCCGTAGTCCTGGGCGCGGATGATGGTCAGCTTGGCCGCCATCGGCGTGAATTTTTCCGGCACCGTGCGCCCAAAGAGCGAGATCAGCGGCACCCCGGCGACCGCGAACATATGGCCGGTGCCGGAATCGTTGGACACCGCCAGTTCGAGGCGCCGGGCCAGGGCGATGGTCAGGCCGGGCGCGAAATCGTGTTTTTTGCCGACATCGTCTTCCTGCAAGGGTAAGAGGGCGTCCGGCGACTGGCTTCGCACGCGTTCCACCCAGTCCTTTTCCTTGGGGCCCAGGAAAAACACCGGCTGGCGCCCGGCCACGCTTTGCGCGCCCGCGGCGGCGATGAAATTTTCCAGCGGCCAGCATTTGGGCAGCCCCCCGGCGCCCGGCGCGAAGCCGACATAGCGGGGGCCGGCGGGCAGGAGATTTTCGGCGATGCCTTCCAGTTCCGGGTCCAGCGCCAGGTCCAGCTTGGTCGGCGTTTCGATTTTGCGGCCGCTGGCGATTTCCAAGAGATCCAGCATCTGGCGCTGCATGCCCTTGGGAAACTGGTAGCCCTTGGCTGGCTTACTGCTCGACAGGATGAAATTGCCGAACGGCGAGATGAATGTCTTATGCCGGATGCGGTAGAGGACCAGGCTGGCCAGGGCCACCCGTTGCGTATCGATGATCAGATCGAAGGCGCGCCCATCCAAGGGCCGGCGCAACAGCTCGGCCGGGCTGAGGCCGATGCCGGCGCATTCGATCACCTCGTCCAGGAGCCCGGCGACGACCGGCGCCATGATGCCGGCATAGACGCTGGTGTCCTTGCCCGCCAGCCAGGTGATATGGGCGTCCGGGAAGGTGTCGCGGAGGCCGCGCACGAAGGGCAGCTTCAACAGGCTGTCGCCGATGCGGTCGAGGCCGACATAGACCAGGACCGTGGAGATGGGTTCTCTATCGCTCATCGTGCCCCCGGTTAGCACAGGTCCCTCGCCTAGGCAAAGGCCACGGTTGCGAAACGCCGCCCTTCCCCCCATATTAGATTAATCACATAAGCGGGAGAGCGATATGCGCATCGGCGTGCCCAAGGAAATCAAGGTCCACGAATACCGGGTCGGGATGATCCCGGCGAGCGTCCGCGAAGCCGTGCATCACGGCCATCAGGTGCTGGTCGAAACCGGCGCCGGCGCCGGCGTCGGTTTCGATGACGCGGCCTACCGGGCGGCCGGCGCCGAGATTGCCGCCGATGCCGCCTCCGTCTTCGCCGAAGCCGAGATGGTGGTCAAGGTGAAGGAGCCGCAAGCCTCCGAGCTTGCCATGCTGCGCCAGGACCAGGTGCTGTTCACCTATCTGCATCTGGCCGCCGAGCCCGATCAGGCGGCGGGGCTCATAGAATCGGGCTGCATCGCCATCGCCTACGAAACGGTGACCGATGATTTGGGCGGCCTGCCGCTGTTGGCGCCGATGAGCGAGGTCGCCGGGCGCATGTCGGTGCAGGTCGGCGCCCATTGCCTGGAAAAAGAGCAGGGCGGCGCCGGCATCCTCTTGGGCGGCGTGCCCGGCGTGCCGGTGGCCAGGGTGGTGATCCTCGGCGGCGGCGTCGTCGGCACCAACGCGGCGCGCATGGCGATGGGGCTGGAAGCCTCGGTGACGGTCATCGATAAATCCCTCGCCCGCCTCAACCAGCTGGACATGCAGTTCGGCCCGACCCTGAACACCATCTTCGCCACCGTCGATGCCATCGAACAATATGTCGCCGGCGCCGATCTGGTGGTCGGCGCCGTGCTGGTGCCGGGCGCGGCGGCGCCGAAGCTGGTCAGCGCCGCGATGATCGCCGCCATGCAAAAGGGCTCGGTGGTCGTCGATGTGGCCATCGACCAGGGCGGCTGTTTCGAAACCTCGCGTCCCACCACCCACGCCGAGCCCACCTATCTGGTCGATGAGGTGGTCCATTACTGCGTCACCAACATGCCGGGCGCGGTGGCGCGCACCTCGGCCCGGGCGCTCAACAACGCCACCCTGCCCTTCGTCCTGGCGCTCGCCGATCAAGGCGCGATGCAGGCCATGCGCGCCGACGCGCACTTGATGAACGGGCTCAATGTCTGCCGTGGCCATATCACCTATGAGGCGGTGGCCGAGGATCTGGGATTGGATTATAAGCCGGCAACGGAAGCCCTGGGCTAAGCACATGCCGGGCTCCATGAAAATCATCGACGCCGACATCACGACGCTTAGCCTGGACGCCATCGTCAATGCCGCCAACGAATCGCTGCTCGGCGGCGGCGGCGTCGACGGCGCCATCCACCGGGCGGCGGGGCCGGGCCTGCTCGCCGAATGCCGGACCATCGGCGGTTGTCCGACCGGCCAGGCGCGCATCACCGGCGGCTTCAATTTGCCGGCCCGCCATGTCATCCATACGGTGGGGCCGGTCTGGCGGGGCGGCACGGCGGGCGAGGCCGAATTGCTGGCCGGCTGCTATTTAAACTCGCTTCTCCTGGCCGCCGAACACGGCGTCGAAAGCATCGCCTTTCCGGCCATTTCGACCGGCGTCTACGGCTATCCCGGCGATGCCGCGGCGCGCATCGCCGTCGATACGGTCGCCGCCCATCTAAAGGTTTCGGAAGTGGTGCGCGAGGTCACATTCTGCTGCTTCGGGCCTGAATCAACCGACCACCACCGCGCCGCGGTTAGCCTGTAATGCGGATGTTCGAAGCGCCGCAGCTTTGCAAGACCCGCCGTGCCGTGGCGCCGCGTTCCTCGCTGGCGGCGCGCACCCAGATGATAACGCTGCCGGCTTCGAGGGCGCGGGAAACATTATCGGCATCGGCTTCGGTTACCGCTTCGTGCACGACCTCGATCAGCGCCATGCCGCCGACTGCGGCGCCGACAATGCCGGCGATGGTGGCGGCGGCGGGCCCGCCGGCCAGGATGATGCCGCCCGATACGGCGAGCGGCCCGAGCACCGTATATTCGCCGGCCAGCGCGGTAACCGCGTCTTTCCAATGCTTGCCCTCGCCTTCGAGGGTAGCGAGCGAGTCATGCGACGACAGCAGGCTAAGATCGGTGCTATCGAAGCCGGCTGTTTTAAGCGCCGCCACGGTTTCGTCGAGCTGCGCCTTGTCGGCGATGGTGCCGACCACTTCGGGCGTTGATACGGCTTCACTGTTCATGGCGCCTAAGCTCCTTACCGCCGTTCGATCTCATCTGGTCACAGTTTAGCGCGAACCGAAACAGATACCAATGAGCAGGATCAAGGACTTGTATTAAGCGCCCTTGCGCGTGGCGCGATGGAATTTCAGGTGATAAACTCGCGCCTTCACACATCGCCGGAAAGCGCCAGGTCACGTGTCCACTGCAACCCCCAAATCCAGCCCGGAAGCAGCCGCGGCGGCGGAACCAGCCGCCGCCGCGACGCCGATGATGACGCAGTATCTGGCCATCAAGCGCGCCCATCCCGGCTGCCTGTTGTTCTACCGGATGGGCGATTTCTACGAACTGTTTTTCGATGACGCGGTGGCCGCGGCGGGCGCCCTCGACATTACCCTGACCAAGCGCGGCAAGCATCTGGGCGAAGACATCCCGATGTGCGGGGTGCCGGTGCACAGCCATGAAACCTATCTCCAGCGCCTGATCAGGGCCGGCTTCAAGGTCGCCGTCTGCGAGCAGACCGAAGACCCCGCCGAGGCCAAGAAGCGCGGCGCCAAATCGGTGGTGGGCCGCGCCGTGGTGCGCACCATCACCGCCGGGACGCTCACCGAAGACACGCTTTTGGATGCGCGCCGGAGCAATTACCTGGCCGCCATCGCCGAGGCCGGCGGCGGTTACGGCATCGCCTGGCTGGATATGTCGACCGGCGAATTTCACATGCAGGCGGCCGACGAAGGCGGCCTCGGCGCGGTCCTGGCCCGCCTCGATCCCGGCGAATTGCTGATCGCCGAACCGGTCATCCACCGCGCCGATGCCCGCCATCACTTCGAAGATTGGGGCCAGCGCCTGACGCCGCTGCCGGCCAGCCGCTTCGACAGCGCCAATGGCGAAAAGCGGTTGCAAGCGCTCTATGGGGTGCGCAGCCTCGATGCCTTCGGCCATTTCTCAAGGGCCGAATTGTCGGCCGGCGGGGCGCTGATCGATTATCTGGAACTGACCCAAGAGGGCCAGATGCCGCGCATCGCCCCGCCCCGGCGGCTGGCCGACGGCGCCGTCCTCGAAATCGACGCCGCCACCAGGCGCAACCTGGAACTGACCCGGACCCTGACCGGCGAGCGCCGCGGCAGCCTCTTATCCGTAATAGACAAAACCCGCACCGGCGCCGGCGCCCGCCTTTTGCAGGCACGTCTGTCGGCGCCGCTCACCGATCCGGCGGCCATCGAGGCGCGCCTCGATGCGGTGCAGATGTTCTTCGGCGATCCAACGCGGCGGGATTCTGTTCTCGGTATCCTCGAGCGCTGCCCGGATATGGAGCGGGCGCTGTCGCGCCTGACCCTGGGCCGCGGCGGGCCGCGCGACCTGGCGGCGGTGCGGGACGGCCTCGCCCTCAGCGATGAGGCGCGCCGCTGCTTCGGCGGCTTGGCGCCGCCCGGCCTGGTATCGGCGTGGCTGGCGGATTTGGGCAGCCACGGCGAACTGGTGGCGGAACTGGATGCGGCCCTCGATGCCGAGCTGCCCCTTTACGCCCGCGACGGCGGCTTCATCGCCCCCGGCTACGCGCCCGAATTCGACGAGCTTAAAAACCTCCGCGACGAGAGCCGCCGCCTGGTCGCCGGGCTGCAGGATAAATATGCGGCGGCAACCGGCGTCGCCGCGCTTAAAGTGAAGCACAACAACGTGCTCGGCTATTTCATCGAGGTGACCCAGAAAAACGCCGACGCCCTGGCCCAGGCGCCGGACGGCCCCTTCATCCACCGCCAAACGATGAAAAATGCGCTGCGCTTCACCACCGTCGAATTGGGCGAGCTGGAAGGCCGGCTGGCCAGCGCCGCCGACAAGGCGCTGGCGCTGGAACTGGAATTGTTCGATCGGCTGGTTGCCCAGGTTACGGCCGGCGCCGAAGCCATCGCCTGCGCGGCGCGGGCGCTGGCCCATCTCGACGTCGCCGCCAGCCTCGCCGAACTGGCCGCCGAGCAACGCTACAGCCGCCCGCTAGTCGATGACCGGCTCGGCTTCCAAATCACCGGCGGCCGCCATCCGGTGGTCGAAAACTTAGGCGGTGAAGGCGATGGCTCGACACCCTTTGTCGCCAACGACTGCGATCTCGGCGAAGACCACCGCCTGTGGCTGCTGACCGGCCCCAACATGGCCGGCAAGAGCACTTTTTTGCGGCAAAACGCGTTGCTTGCCGTGATGGCCCAGATGGGTTCCTTCGTGCCCGCCGAAGCCGCCAATATCGGCGCCGTCGACCGTCTGTTTTCGAGGGTCGGGGCGGCCGACGATCTGGCCAGGGGGCGCTCCACCTTCATGGTCGAAATGGTCGAAACCGCCGCCATCCTGGCCCAGGCCAGCCGCCGCTCGTTCGTCATACTGGACGAGATCGGGCGCGGCACCGCCACCTTCGACGGCCTCTCTATCGCCTGGGCGGTGGTCGAACGGCTGCACGATGTCAACCGGTGCCGGGGCCTGTTCGCCACCCATTACCACGAGCTGACCAACCTCACATCGAAGCTGGATGCGCTCTCGGCCCACACCATGCGGGTCAAGGAATGGAAGGGCGACGTGGTATTCCTGCACGAAGTGGCGCCCGGCGCCGCCGACCGTTCCTACGGCATCCATGTCGGCCGCCTGGCCGGCCTGCCCGGCGACGTGCTGGCCCGCGCCGAAGCGGTGCTCGCCGCCCTCGAAGAAGAAAACCAGGGCGGCGCCGTCACCCGCCTGGCCGAGGACCTGCCTTTGTTCGCGCAGGTGCGCGATGCGGCGGACAAGGACGCCGGGCCGACGCCCCTGGAGCAGGCGCTGGCCGAAATCCACGCCGACGAACTGAGCCCCAAGGAGGCGCTGGAGCTGATCTACAGGTTGAAGGCGTTGGAGGACTAGAGCGCAGTATTCTCCGCTCCCCGACTTGAACCGCGCCCCATATGGATTATATTTCTAAGTGTTCCCGACAGCGAAGGATGGAATGGCGCCCGGCGGCGCCGCGCTTTCGCTCGATGAAAAACACAAATAAACCATATAAAACCCCATAAAACCCTATGAGATATTACGCCAAAAAATGTCGCATATTTTAGATTAACCACAGAGATCACAGAGGACACAGAGGAGAAGAAATGCGCTTCGCGCGAAACAAAATTCTCTGTGTCCTCTGTGATCTCTGTGGTTCAAAAATGTCCGTAAATGCCCATGAATGTCCATAAATGCCTATGATGTCCATGCCCCAAATTCCCGAAATATGTCGCACCACGGGCGCAGCCCCAACGGAAGTTTTTTGTGGGCTGGTCGGGTCGGCCGCGCGGGCGTCTTACCCGCCGACGGCCCGCGACCTTGCCCTCCCTATCGCAACGGCGGAAATTCCTGTAGGTAGATTGCCATGAACATGATCCGCCAACAGCGCAAGATCATCGACCGGCTGGCGGTTGTCGAACGGCTGGAAGCTATCCTCAGCCCGACCGGCTACAAGCCGGAACTGCGTGCCGATCTGGTCGCCGTGATGAAAGTGGTCTGGCAGGACGGTTACGCCGAGGTGCGCGCCCGCTTCGAGGCTTCCGGCGACGGCCAGCAGTCCGCCGTCGAAAACAGTTTCCTGGTCGATCAATTGGTGCGCATCATTTTCGACATGGCCACCTGGCGGGTCTACCGGGCGCCCAACCTGTCGAAGGCCGAGAAAATGAGCGTCATCGCCGTCGGCGGCTATGGGCGCGGCCGCCTGGCGCCGTTTTCCGATGTCGATCTGTTGTTCCTGCTGCCCTACAAGGAAACCCCCTTTATCGAACAGGTGGTCGAGTTCATGCTCTACATGCTGTGGGACATGGGCCTGAAGGTCGGCCACGCGACCCGTTCGATCGGCGACTGCATGCGGCTCGCCAAATCCGATGTCACCATTCAGACCAGCCTCTTGGATGCGCGCTGGCTGTGGGGCGATCAGGAACTGTTCGCCGAGTTCACCGCCCGCTTCAAGGCCGAGCTGACCGAGCGCGGCGGCAACGCCTTCGTCGAGGCCAAGCTGGCCGAGCGCAACGAGCGGCACGAACGGATGGGCGATACCCGCTATGTGGTCGAGCCCAATATCAAGGAAGGCAAGGGCGGGCTGCGCGATCTGCAGACCCTTTATTGGCTGGTGCGCCACCTTTATGGCGTCGATCGCATCGATCAGCTGGCCGAACACGAGGTTTTCACCGAACAGGATATCAGCCGCTATTCGAAGGCGCGCGATTTCCTTTGGACCGTCCGCTGCCACCTGCATTACCTATCCGGGCGGGCCGAGGAACGGCTGACCTTCGATGTGCAAAAAACCATCGGCGAGGCGATGGGCTATGCCGGGGACCGGGCCGGCATCAGCGCCGTCGAGCGCTTCATGAAGCATTATTTCCTGATCGCCAAGAATGTCGGCGATCTGACCCGCGTCTTGTGCGCGGTCTTGGAGGAACAGCATAAGAAACGCACCCTCTTCCGCCTGCCCGGCCTGCAGCTGCGCCGCGTCAAGGTCGACGGCTTCATCACCGACGGCGGCCGCATCAATGTCGAAAACGACCACGCCTTTAAGGACGATCCGATTAAATTGCTCAGCATCTTCAAGCAGGCCCATGAACATGATCTGGATATCCATCCCCAGGCGTTGCACCTGATCACCCATAACCTGCATCTGATCAACAAGGACTTGCGTGAAAATCCCGAGGCCAATGGCATCTTCATGGATATCCTGATCTCGAAAAAAGATCCGGAAATAGCCCTTCGGCGGCTGAACGAATCAGACGTCTTCGGCCGTTTCATCCCCGATTTCGGGCGCATCGTCGCGCAGATGCAGTACGACATGTACCACACCTATACGGTTGACGAGCACACCATCCGCGCCATCGGCATCCTGGCCCGCCTCGAGAACAATTATTACCAAGACGAAATGCCCAACATGACCAAGGCGGTGACCGAGATTCGCTCGCGCCGGGCGCTGTTCACGGCGCTTCTGATCCACGATATCGCCAAGGGCAGGGGCGGCGACCATTCGGAACTGGGCGCCGAGGTGGCGCTTGGGCTATGTCCGCGCCTCGGCCTCGACGACGAGGAAACGGAAACCGTTTCCTGGCTGATCCTCAATCACCTGTTGATGAGCGATACCGCCTTCAAGCGCGATATCGACGACGGCAAGACGATCCGCGATTTCGTCAATATCGTGCAGTCGGTCGAAAGGTTGCGCCTGCTGTCCGTGCTCACCGTCGCCGATATCCGCGCCGTCGGCCCGAATACCTGGAACAACTGGAAATCGGGGCTGCTGCGCGGCCTGTTTCAGCGCGCCCTCGAAATCCTGTCCGGCGACCGGGTGATGGAAAACCGGGCGGCGCGCATCGAAGCCGCGAAACAGGATTTGCGCGAACGGCTGGCCGATTGGCCGGGCGCCGAGCTGGAGGAACATATCGCCACCGGCTATCCCGGCTACTGGCTGGCCTACGATATCGATACCCACGCCCGCCATGCCGAGATCGTGCGCGAAGCCAAGGACCGGAACCTGGACCTGCATATCGACACCCGCCACGACGAGGAATTCGAATATACCGAGGTGACCGTCTACACGCCCGACCATCCCGGCCTGTTTTCCAAGATCGCCGGCGCCATGGCGCTTTCGGGCGCCAATATCATGGATGCCAAGATCGTCACCTTTGCCGACGGCATGGCGCTCGACAGCTTTTCCTTCCTCGATGCCACCGACAAGGCCTATGCCAGCCCGGTGCGCCTCGAACGCTTGTGGACGCGGATCGAAGATGTCATCGCCGGCAAGATCAGGCTGGACGCGGAATTGGCCAAGGCCGGCGGCGCCCGCGTCGCGGCCCGCGAACAGGCCTTCCGGGTGGCGCCGCGCGTCCTCATCGACAACCAGGCCAGCAACACCGACACGGTGATCGAGGTCAACGGCCGCGACCGCGTCGGTTTCCTCTACGATGTCACCGCTGCGCTTTATGAACTGGGCCTCAAGATTTCCAGCGCCCACGTCACCACCTATGGCGAGCGGGTGGTCGACAGCTTCTATGTCAAGGACGTGTTCGGGTTGAAGGTCGAGCATGACGACAAGCTGAAAGTGATTCAGGCAAGGCTTCTGGATGCGCTGAAACAAACCGCCGCCGGAGAGGGCGAAGACGTGGCGGCGGCGGAATAGGCGGCCGATGGCCCTTTTCGGCGCGATTTCGACGATCGGCGGCTACACTATGGGAAGCCGGATCCTCGGCTTCATCCGCGATATACTGGTGGCCGCGATCCTCGGCGCCGGGCCGGTGGCCGACGCCTTTTTCGTCGCCTTCAAGCTGCCCAACCTGTTCCGCCGGCTGTTCGCCGAGGGCGCCTTTTCCGCCGCCTTCGTGCCCCTGTTCGCGCGCAAGCTGGAAGGCGCCAAATTGGAAGGTGGGGGGCGCGCCGAGGCCGAGGCTTTCGCGCGCCAGGCCCTGGCCATCCTGTTCTGGTCCTTAAGCATCGTCGTGGTGGCGGCGGAAATCGGCATGCCCTGGATCATACGGGGGCTGGCGCCGGGTTTCACCGAGACGCCGGAAAGATTCCAGCTCGCCGTTATTTTCACGCGCATCACCTTTCCCTATCTGATGTTCGTTTCCCTGGTGGCCTTGTTCTCCGGGGTCATGAACTCGCTGGAAAAATTCTGGCAGGCGGCGGCGACGCCGATCCTTCTGAACCTCTGCCTGATCGGCGCCGTCCTTGGCCTGGCGCCGCTGCTGCCGTCGCCGGGGCATGCGCTGGCCTGGGGTGTGTTTGCCGCCGGCATCGTTCAGTTCGCCTGGATGTGGGCGCATCTTCGCCGCGCCGGCATCCGCTTGGGTCTGGGCCGGCCGCGCCTGAGCGACGATGTCAAATTATTGCTGGTGCGGATGGCGCCGGTGGCCGTCGGCGCCGGCATCTATCAGGTCAATCTGCTGATCGACATGGTCATCGCCTCGCTGCTGCCGCCGGGGTCGATCTCGTTCCTGTTCTTCGCCGACCGGGTGAATCAGCTTCCCCTCGGCGTCATCGGCGTCGCCGTCGGCACGGCGCTGTTGCCGCTGCTGTCGCGGCAGTTGCGGGCCGGCGATATGGCGGCGGCGGAAAACAGCCAGAACCGGGCGCTCGAAATTTCGCTGTTCCTGACCCTGCCGGCGGCGGCGGCGCTGCTGGTCATATCCCAGCCCATCGTCTCGGTGCTGTTCGAGCGCGGCGCCTTCGACGCGGCGGCTTCGGGCGCCACCGCCCGGGCGCTGGCCGCCTATGCCTGGGGTATTCCCGCCTATGTGCTGATCAAGACATTGTCGACATCCTTTTTCGCGGCCGAGGACACCAAGACGCCGATCGTCATCGGCGTCGCCGCGATGATCGTGAATGTGATCCTCAACCTGGTATTGATGGGGCCGTTCCTGCATGTCGGTATCGCCATGGCGACGGCGATATCGTCCTGGCTCAACGCCGGGCTGCTGGCCTTGGTCCTGATCCGGCGCCGCCATTTCACCCTGGATGCGCGCCTCCGCCGCCGCTTGCCGCGGATGATCGTTGCCAGCGGGTTGATGGCCCTCGTCCTCTGGCTGGCTCAATCGGGGCTCGAGCCCTGGCTGGCCGGGGGCACCACTCTGCGCATCGGTGCCTTGGTGCTGCTGGTGGTTGGCGGGCTGGCGGCCTATGGGGTTGCGGCGCTTCTGACCGGTGCCGCCAGCACCGACGATTTGAACCGAATCCTACGCCGCAAGGCGGCTTGACCTCTATCGCCGGGGCCGCCATAACACCGCCGTTCTAACTTTTGGGAAGCTATTGGGACCAAGCATGGACCGCATATTTTCAGGCGTTCAGCCGACCGGGGATTTGCATCTCGGTAACTATCTGGGGGCGCTCAAAAACTGGGTGCGCCTGCAGCACGATTACGACTGCCTCTATTGCGTCGTCGATCTGCACGCCATCACCGTCTGGCAGGACCCGGGCGAGTTGGCGTCGAACACGCGCGAGGTGACGGCCGGGCTGATCGCCGCCGGGCTGGACCCCGCCGACAACATCATCTTCAATCAGAGCCAAGTCGCGGAACACGCTGAACTGGCTTGGATTTTTAATTGCATCGCCCGCCTCGGCTGGCTCAACCGGATGACCCAGTTCAAGGAAAAAGCGGGCAAGAACCGGGAAAACGCCTCGGTCGGTCTCTATGCCTATCCGAACCTGATGGCGGCCGATATCCTGCTCTATAAAGCCACCCACGTTCCGGTCGGCGAGGACCAGAAGCAGCATCTGGAACTGGCCCGCGATATCGCGCAGAAATTCAACGGTGATTACGGGGTCGAACTGTTTCCTTTGCCCGAACCCCTGATCCTTGGGGCGGCGGCGCGGATCATGTCGCTGCGTGACGGTTCGGCGAAAATGAGCAAATCGGATGTATCGGAGAATTCGCGCATCAACATGACCGATGACGCCGACGCCATCGCCCGCAAACTGCGCCGCGCCAAGACCGATCCGGAGGCGCTGCCGGCGGATATCGACGGTCTCGAGGGCCGGCCGGAAGCGGCCAACCTGTTGGGCATCTACTCGGCGCTGGCCGACAGGCCGTTTGAAGATGTGGTCGCCGATCAGGCCGGCCGGCAATTTTCAGAGTTTAAGGAATCGCTGACCGAGCTTGCGGTCGCGGTGCTGGCGCCGATCGGCGCCGAAATGGCGCGCCTGATTTCCGATCCGGGTTATCTCGATGGGGTGCTGGCGGATGGCGCGGAACGGGCCAGCAATATTGCCCGGCCGATCATCGACGAGGTATTCGACACCATGGGCATCCTCAATCTGCGTGCACGCAGATCGCCTTGAGTACGCCATAATCGGGACACAGTGGCGTCTGATTCGCTGATTACTGTTGCCTAAACGCCACAATCGTGCCGCCCAGCCCTTCAAGCATTGGGCGAAACAGGAGGGTTAAACCGTTGCTGGATTTATGGAAAATTCGGCCCCTGAAATTAGCGAAAAAAACGGCTGGCGTCGGCGGCGAAATTTTCCATATTATCGCCGACCGGCCAGGGTGGCGCGGGACGGAAAAGCGAGCCAATCGCAAATCGGGCCGCGCGCGTGTTGTTACGCAAACGAGGGGCGTTAAGGGCAGGTATTTTCTTGATGTTGGGTACACCGAGGGTTCTCGAATGAGCGCATTCGAGAAGGCGTTGATTGGTTTCGTCTGTGCGGGCGCGGCCGGCTTGGCCGTGGCGGCGGCGGTTTTTCCCATCGACACCGCAACCAAATCGCCGCGCGCCGTGTTTCAGGCGCCGGGCGGCGGCGATGAACAAGCGGTTACCTCGGGGGGCGGCCAAGTTACGGCGAAGGCCGGCGGTCCGACGGTGGCGGCTGTCTCCGGCAGCTTCATCCGGCATAAATACGATATGGAAACCATCCGCGCCGGCAAAAGCCAGGTGCCGCCCTTGTTTCTGACCGCCTTTCCGCGCGATATCCTGCGCATCTCGCAACCGGAAACACGCAAGAAATTCTTTTTCAAGATGGTTCTGCCGTTGGTTCTCAGGGTCAACGACAGGATTGCCGGCGACCGCCGCCGCCTGCTGCCGCTGAAGGCGGCGCTTCGATCGGGACGGCGATTGGCGGCCGCGGACCGTTTGTGGCTTGCCGCCAAGTCGGATCAGTATGGGGTGCGGCGCGGCGACATGGCTGAACTGGCGCGGCGCATGGACACGGTGCCGCCGTCACTGGCGATTGCCCAGGCCGCCGAGGAAACCGGCTGGGGCACCTCGCGCTTTGCGCGCGAAGGCAATGCGCTGTTCGGGCAATGGACCTTTGCCGCGGTTGGCGGCTTGGTGCCGAAAAGCCGCGACAATGGCAAGTCGCACAAGGTCAAGGCCTTCCAGACCCTGACCGAGGCGGTCGGCGCCTATGTCGCCAATTTAAACACGCACCGGGCCTATCGCGGATTCCGCGCCGAGCGGATGCGGGTGCGCCGCCACGGCGAGCTGAGCGGGCTTGAACTGGCGCGTACCCTCGGCAGTTATTCCGAGCGCGGGCGCGCCTATGTGTCGTCGATCATAAGGATCATCCGCGCCAACCGGCTGGGCCAGCTGGACAAGGCCCGGCTCAGCGCTTCCGGCATGGCTGCCGCCAAGGAACCGGCGATCTAATTTCTAGATTTCGGCGGTACGTAGAAAATGGTGCCGAGCCAGCGCCAGCGCCCGGATTTGTCGCGCAGGGTGCAGTTGATGCGCGAGCGGCCCGGCGGCAACGGGTTTTTCAGACGCACCTCGACCCGCCGATCGCCCAGAATCTCGACACGGGCGCGCCCTTCGTTGGTGGCAAAACATCCCATCCGCTTCAGGTTGCCGATATCATCGCTGACCGTGAAACCGAAATTCGGCGGATTGACGGCGCCGATCCCGGCGTCCCGCGGCGCCACATCGCTGACCGGCATCGGCAGGGTATTGACCACCAGCCGAAAGCGGCCGATTTCGCCGAAATTTTCGTTGAGGGCGAAGCGCGGAATATAACTCGGCTCGCTGCTCTTGTGGAATACGCCCGAATGCTGGCCGAAGGCGGCCCGATATCCCGATCCAAGGGCAAGCCTGCGTTCGCGCGTGCCGGCCTCGCCATAGGGATAGGCGAACAGATCCGGCCGGGCGCCCAATTCGGCCTTGAAGCGGGCGCCCGATTTCGCCAATTCGCCGGCAACGCGCGTATCCGAGGCCGGGATCATGTGCAGGTGCGACGCGGTGTGGGCGCCGATCCCGACCCCGGCCGATTTCATCTCGCGGATTTGGTTCCAATCCATATAGCCGGATGTGCCGCGGTCTATGGGATCGGTCGCCACGAACAAGGTAAAGGGCAGTCCGGCGGCGCGCAGCCGCGGCCAGGCCTGTTGGTAGACCGAGAGATAGCCGTCATCGACGGTGATGCCGACGGTGCGATCGGGTAGCGCGGTCCCGGCGCGGATTTTGCGCACGATCTCGGCGACCGGCAACACCCTATAGGGGCCGCTTTTCAACTCGGCGATATGGGCTTCGAACTGTTCAAGCCGGATATTGGTCGACGGGAACTTGGTTTCACCGAAGCGGTGATACATGAGGATCACCGCGGAGTCCGCCGCCAGGGCAATATCCGGCGCCAAGATCGCGGCGAGAAGCGCAACTTCGGCAAGCCGGCGCAACCGGTGAAGCGGGCGCTTCATGGCCCTGCCTCCGCCATCATCGGCTGATCGAGGACCGAATCAGAGAGCAGCGGCAGCCGCCGCGCATCGAACAATTGATAGTGCCACCATTCGTTCCGGTAAAAATCCCATCCGGCGGTGGTCATCAAACCGATGAGGATGGCCCGGTTGCGCTGGGCCTCGGCGCTGATATCGGTATTGCCGTGATGCGACAGCGGCGTGAAGGCATCGAACCCGGTGCCCATCGGCAGCGGCCGGCCGCCGCCGTCGATCAGGGTCAGATCGACGGCGGCGCCGCGCGAATGCGGCGAGCCGCGCCTTGGATCGGCGAGAAACTCCGGGTCGGGCGTATGCGCCCAAAGCACCCATTGCGCCTCGCTCGGGCGGAACGCATCATAGATACGGATGCCGAGGCCGATGCGCCGGGCCAGTTCCACGGCACTTTGCAAAAGTGCTTCGGCCTCGGCGTGCAGGTAGCAGGCGGCGCGCCCGTAAACCGGCGCACCGGTGAAATTGTCGGCGCCCGCGTAGGCCAATTCCAGCTCGATACGATGACTGTCCGGCGTGATCTGAATCAAACCCATGATCGCATGCGAAAGGTGTAATATCCGTCGGTACTCATTATAACGGCATCGATTAGCAACCAAAGCGATGAAAAAAAAGTGAATATCCTGGCTTTCGATTGCGCCACATCCACCTGTTCCGCCGCCGTCTGGCGCGGCGGCGGGATCGCCGCGCATCGGTTCGAACAGATGGCGCGCGGCCAGGCCGAGGCTTTGCTGCCGATGATCGAGGCGGTGATGGCCGAGGCGGCGAGCGATTATCCCGATCTGGACCTGATCGCGGTGACCATCGGCCCCGGCGCCTTTACCGGATTGCGCATCGGTCTGGCGACGGCGCGCGCCATGGCCCTGGCCGCCGCAAAGCCGATGTTTGGCGTGACCAGCTTCGAAGCGGTGCTGGCCGGGCTTGCCGATGAGATAGGCGGCGATGCCAACGTTTTGGTTGCGCTGGAAACCAAGCGCGCCGATATCTATGTGCAGCTGTTCGACGGCGCTGGCCGGCCCTTGTCGGACCCAGCCGCCAGCGATGAAGACGATTTGGCGGCGCTCGCCGGTACCTCGGCAACCGTGCTGGTGGCTGGAGACGCGGCCAGCCGCGCACACCAATGCCTGATAGCCGGCGGCATCGACGCGGTTCTGTCGTCGTCGGCGCCCTGCCCGGATGCACGCTTCATCGCCCGCCTGGCAGCCGCCGAGTGGCGGCCCGGCGGGCATCAAGCGCCGTTGGAACCGCTTTACCTGCGTCCACCAGATGCGGTTCTGCCGGCGCTGCGCAATCGCGGTGCGCGGCGATGAGCATCGATGGCGCGCCTGACACCGAACAGCTGGTGGCGTGTTCGGCCGCCCATGCCGCCCTGCTCGCCCAAATGCACGCGGCTTGTTTCGCCGTTCCCTGGTCGGCGCCCGGGTTCGAAGGGCTGCTTTCCTCCGGCGGCGCCTCGGCGCTGATTTTGACGGCCGACGGAGACGCCGAGGAACCGTGCGGTTTTATCCTCTGGCGTACAGCCGCCGATGAAACCGAGATCGTTACCTTGGGCGTTGTTCCCGAATACCGGGGCAGGGGACTGGGGGCGGCACTGACCAACGCCGTGCTTGAACGGGCCCGGGCGGCGCGCGCAACGGCAATGTATCTCGAGGTTGCGGAAAACAACGGCCACGCCCGCCGCCTGTATGAAGAGCTGGGATTTAAGCAGGCCGGGCGGAGGCGGGACTATTATAAATCGAACGGCGGCTCCGCCGATGCGATTATTTACCGGCGAAGCATCGAATAGTCCAAATCCAGGGATATTTCGTAAAACCGATATAACAGGTGGCTGATAATTCTGATATATTTGTTAAGTACTGGGAATTCTCATTGAAAAAGAACTTGAATACCAATTTTTACCAATCTATATAAAGGGCTCATTTGAGTATTAGGGTTATAATTATATGTCCGATCAACAGAATCATACCGAATTGTTGGAGCTGACCACGGAAATTGTGTCCGCGCACGTCAGCAACAACGCACTTCCAGTCGGCGATTTGCCGCAACTCATTCAGGATGTCTATCGCTCGCTTTCCAATGTAGGCGGTGTGCAAGGCGCCGGCGAGCGTCCGCAACCGGCGGTGTCTATCAAGAAATCGGTCACGCCAGACTTTATCGTGTGTCTGGAGGACGGAAAAAAATTGAAGATGCTGAAACGCCATCTCAAGACGTCCTACAACATGACGCCCGAAGAGTATCGCGAGCGATGGGGATTGCCGCGGGATTATCCCATGGTGGCGCCGAATTACGCCAAGCACCGTAGCAGCCTTGCCAAAAAAATCGGTCTTGGGACCAAATCACGCGGCAGCCGCGCTTGATCCTGGCTTGCGCCATGCTATCATCCGTTGATACCGGCCACACCGTCCGATAAGGACCCGACAGCGGCATGAAAATGCCGATTGAGGAGACCGAGTGATCGACCAGAAAATGCCATCGCGCCTGGAAAGGATTTGCATCGAACGCGGTATGAAAATGACCGGTCAGCGCAGGATCATCGCCCGCGTGCTCTCGGAATCCGACGATCATCCCGATGTCGAGGAATTGTACCGCCGGTCGATGGAGATCGATCCAAAGATCAGCATCGCGACCGTCTATCGGACGGTCCGCCTGTTTGAAGAAGCGGGCCTTCTGGACCGGCTTGATTTCGGCGATGGCCGCGCCCGCTACGAACGAACCTCCGATGACCATCATGACCATTTGATCGATTTGCATACGGGCAAGGTTATCGAATTTCACGATTTGGAAGTCGAGAAGCTGCAGGAAAAGATCGCCGAGCGCTACGGCTTCAAATTGGTCGGCCATCGGATGGAGCTTTACGGCGTGTCGCTGGGCGCGAAACAGACAGACGCCGCCGATGATTGAGGCTTTTTAACGGCGCTTGCGCCGGTGATTTCGGACATTGGCAAAAAAAATCCATATCAAGACCTTTGGCTGCCAAATGAACGTCTATGACTCAGCGCGCATGGGCGATGTGCTGGCGCCGCTTGGGTTTGTGCCGACGGAAGACGCCGGGGCCGCCGATATGGTTATTCTCAACACCTGCCATATTCGGGAAAAAGCGGCCGAGAAA
The DNA here is from genome assembly GCA_002687515.1 of Rhodospirillaceae bacterium. GTDB lineage: Bacteria > Pseudomonadota > Alphaproteobacteria > Rhodospirillales > UBA2165. The sequence continues at coordinate 6,238 of NZAK01000166.1, read as the reverse complement.
CTATATTCCGAACTGGGGCGGTTTCGCCGCTTGAAGGACGCGCGAATATCCGCCGGCAAGCGAACGCTGATCGCGGTTGCCGGCTGTGTCGCGCAGGCCGAGGGCGAGGAAATCATGAAGCGCGCCCCGCATGTGGATATAGTCCTCGGGCCGCAAACCTATCACCGGCTGCCCGAACTGGTGGCGCGCGCCGAACGGCGCATCGCCGCCAACGACGGCGCATCGCCGCGCGGCATCCTCGATATCGAGTTTCCGGCAGAATCGAAATTCGATCATCTGCCCGATGTGGCATCGGCCTCGGCGGCGGCGTTTCTGACCATCCAGGAGGGTTGCGACAAGTTCTGCACCTTCTGTGTCGTTCCCTATACGCGCGGCGCCGAATATTCACGGCCGGTGGCCGATGTGCTGGCCGAGGCGCGGCACCTGGCGGAAGCCGGCGCCCGCGAGGTCACCCTGCTCGGCCAGAACGTCAATGCTTACCGCGGCGCCGGTGCCGATGCGGCGGGCGGCCTCGGCGGCCTGATCCGCGCCCTGGCCGATATCGATGGCCTGGACCGCATCCGTTATACGACATCGCACCCCATCGATATGGATGACGAGCTGATCGCGGCGCACGGCGATGTCCGCCAATTGATGCCGTTCCTGCATTTGCCCGTGCAGTCGGGATCGGACGCCATCCTGGCGCGCATGAACCGCCGGCACGGCATCGATGATTACCGCAAAATCGTCGATCGATTGTTTGCGGCGCGCGCCGATCTGAAGCTGTCGACCGATTTCATCGTCGGCTTTCCCGGCGAAAGCGACAAGGATTTCGAGGCGACGCTGGCATTGGCATCCGAGATCGGCTTCGTTCAGGTCTATTCATTCAAATACAGCCCGAGGCCCGGCACGCCAGGGGCGGCGATGGGCGATCAGGTGCCGGATGCGGTCAAGGCCGGCCGGCTGCAGGCGTTGCAGGACGTCTTGAACGCAAGCCAAAGCGAATTCAACCGCGCCTGCGAGGGGCGTATCATGCCGGTCCTGTTCGATCGCGCCGGGCGCAAGGCGGGCCAGCTGGTCGGGCGCAGCCCGTATATGCAGCCGGTTCACGTAATGGCGCCCGAGGGCCTGATGGGCACCATCGCCGAAGTTGAAATTACCGAGGCGCATGCCAACAGCCTCGGCGGTAATCTCGCCAGCCCAAAAATGGATAACGATGGGGATAACAATAGAAGGATCAGCGCTTGAACACGCCGACCGCGGTCCGGGAAGCCGAATCCCTGCTTCTCGAATTCGACGATAACAGCCTGCTGCCCTTGCTATTCGGCAGCCATAACAGCCATTTGGCGCAGATCGAACAGCGCTTGGACGTGACCCTCAACTCACGCGGCAACGAAGTGGTTATATCGGGGCCCAAGGAGCCGGCGCAAACCGCCGCCGCGGTTCTGACCGATCTTTATCAGCGCCTGAAAGACGGCCAGGATGTCGACCCGGCGGACATCGACGGCGCCATCCGCATGATCTCGGCCAACGCCGGCGAGGACCTCAAGGCGGATGATCTTGCGGTCAGAACGCGCAAGCGCCGCATCGCGCCGCGCTCGCCGCAGCAGGCGAATTATTTAAGGGCCATCGGCGAGAACGATTTGGTATTCGGCCTGGGGCCCGCCGGAACCGGGAAAACCTATCTTGCCGTCGCCAAGGCGGTGGAAAGCCTGATCAAGGGCGAGATCGACCGTATCATCCTGTCGCGCCCGGCGGTCGAGGCCGGCGAACAGCTCGGCTTCCTTCCCGGCGATATGCGCGAAAAGGTGGATCCCTATCTGCGCCCGCTATATGACGCCTTGAACGATATGCTGCCGGCCAATCAGGTGGCCAAGAAAATGGAAAGCGGCGAGATAGAAATCGCACCCTTGGCCTTCATGCGCGGACGCACCCTTTCGGACGCGTTCGTGATCCTCGACGAAGCCCAAAACACGACGCCGGTGCAGATGAAGATGTTCCTGACGCGGCTCGGCGCGCAGGCGCGCATGGTCGTGACCGGCGATCTTAGCCAGATAGATTTGCCGAGGGGCGTGCGCTCGGGTCTGACCGATGCGGTCTCTATTTTGGCCGATGTCGAGGGCGTTTCTTTTGTTGAATTCACCGATGCCGACGTGGTGCGACATAGGCTGGTGGCACGCATCGTCCGCGCCTATGACCGCCGCGCGGCGGCCGACAGGGAGCGGGGTTGAGCCGCGATTATGAGCGACGCGCCGGACATCGATGTCACCATGCAGTGTCCCGATTGGCTTGCCGCCCTGCCTGACGCCGAGGCCATTGCCCGGGCCGCGGCCGGCGCCGCGCTGCAAGGCCAGCCACAAGCATCGGAGATTAGCCTGGTGCTGGCCGATGACCAATTCGTGGCCACCCTCAACCGCGATTACCGGGGCCGCGACGAGGTCACCAATGTTTTATCGTTTGCCAATGATATTCCACCTGGCGAATTACCGGCCGGCGCCGCGCCGGTGCTGCTCGGCGATGTGGTCGTTGCCTTCGGCGTCACCCGGCTGGAAGCCGAGGGCGGTGCAAGCGGCTTCGCCCACAATGTCTCCTTGGCCGATCATTTGAGCCATCTGATTATCCACGGCGTTTTGCACCTTTTAGGCCATGACCATCAGACCGACGGCGAGGCAACCCGCATGGAGCGCCTGGAAACCGAACTTCTGGCCGGCCTCGGCATCGCCGATCCATACCGGCGGCCGCCGCCGAAGCCGGCACGGGAACACGAGGATTGCAATGAACGACGGCCCCGATAGCCCGGCGCCGAGCCGGAACGGGACCGAGGCGCCGCCGGCGCGCGCGCGCGGCTGGCTTGGCCTTTTGGGCCGCATATTCGGCATCCGCAACGGTGATGTTTCGGTGCGTGAAGCGATCGAGGAATTGATCGAGGAATCGCCCGAAGCGGTCAGCGCCATGGAAACCGAGGAACGGACGCTGCTGGCGAATATTCTGAGCCTGCGCGAACTTACCGTCGATGATGTCATGGTGCCGCGCGCCGATATTATCGCCATCGAAGAATCCGCGTCGCTCGAGGTGCTGATCGAATTGATCAACCGCGAATCCCATTCGCGCGTGCCGGTCTATCGCAAAACCTTGGATGACGCCATCGGCATGGTCCACATCAAGGACGTACTGGCGGCGGAGAATGCACAGCGCAGCCTCGATCTCAGCAATATTTTGCGTGACGTGCTTTTCGTTTCGCCCTCGATGCAAGTGCTTGAGCTGCTGTTGGAAATGCGCGTCAAGCGCATTCATATGGCATTGGTGGTCGATGAATTCGGCGGTGTCGACGGGCTCGCCACGATCGAGGATCTGGTCGAGGAAATTGTCGGCGAGATCGAAGACGAACACGACCGCGACGTGGAGCCGGAAATGCTGCCCCGGCCCGACGGATCGTTCGATGCCGATGCGCGCGTGGCGCTCGAGGTGTTCGAGGATAAGATCGGTCCGGTCCTGTCGGACGAAGAGCGCCAGGATATCGAAACCCTGGGCGGACTGGTATTCACGCTGACCGGCCGGGTTCCGATCCGCGGCGAATTGGTCACCCATCCATCGGGTGTGGAAATCGAGGTTCTGGAGGCCGATCCCCGACGCGTTAAACGCCTGCGTATCCGCGCGCCCGAAGATTCCGCCGCCGTTCCAGCCGGCAATATTTAATACCGGTTAGGGACCGATCCAAATGCCGAGCATGACCCAATGGCGGGACACGGTGGTTGCGCTATCGGGTTGGCGCCGCCGGGGCGCCGCTTTTTTGTGCGGCGCGGCGGCGGTGCTGGCGATGCCGCCTGTCCACTTCGTGCCCGCCCTGGTGCCGGCCTTCGTCGGGCTGGCCTGGCTGATCGACGGCGCGCGGCGATCAAACAAGCCGCGCCGCCGCTGGCAACGGCTTGGCCGGGTTCTCGGCAGCGCTGGATGGGACGCCTACCGCGCCGGCTGGTGGTTCGGGGCCGGATTTTTCCTGTTCGGCCTTTATTGGGTTTCATTTTCGTTTCTGGTGGATGCCGCGCGGTTCGCTTGGATGATCCCCTTCGCGTTGGCCGGCGTCGCCGGCGGCTTTGCCATCTATATCGGGCTGACCGCGCTGGCGACCTTTAAATTGTGCGGCGAAGGGACGGCACGCCTCGCCATGCTGGCGTTTTGGTGGGTGGTGTTCGAATGGCTGCGCGGCTGGCTGTTCACCGGATTTCCCTGGAACCTGATGGGCACCGTCTGGACCTTTTCCGACAGCATGATCCAATTAACTGCGATCACCGGCGTATTCGGCCTTAGCCTGGTTACCGCCGCCGCCGCCGCCGCGCCGGCGGTTTTCGGCATGCGCGCGGCGTCCGGGTTTCGGAGATGGCGGCTGGTGCTGCTCACCTACGGCGTGCTGGCCGCGGTTTGGGCGGGCGGCGCCGCGCGTCTATCCGGCGCCTCCGATGACATGGTCGATGGCGTGCGCCTGCGTCTGGTGCAGCCGAACATCGCCCAGCGCGATAAATGGCGGCGCGAACTGCGCCCGCGGCATATGAAAAACTTGCTGAGTCTAAGCCGATCCGAAGACGGTCCGGCGCCGACCCATGTCATCTGGCCGGAAACGGCGGTGCCGGGATTTATTGAAAGCGGCTCACCGGCGGCGCGCGGCGCCGCCGCCGCTGTTCCGCCTGGCGGCGTCCTGTTGAGCGGCGCGGCGCGCTATATCGGGCGCGCCGGCGGCGGCCCGTTTTTGTGGAACAGCCTGCATATCATCGATGAAAATGCTGAATTTCTCGGCACCTATGACAAGTACCATTTGGTCCCTTTCGGTGAATATGTGCCGTTCAGGAAGTTCTTGCCGGTTGCCAAGCTGACCGCCGGCCGGGTCGATTTTTCTCCGGGTCCGGGGCCGGCGGTATTGGCCGTGCCCGGCGCGCCGCCGGTCAGCCCGTTGATTTGTTTCGAGGCGATATTTCCCGGCCGGGTCGTGGCCGAGGCCGGCAAGCGGCCGGGCTGGCTGCTCAATGTCACCAACGATGCCTGGTTCGGCGTTTCGTCGGGGCCCTATCAGCATTTCGCCGCCGTGCGCCTGCGCGCCGCCGAAGAGGGCATGCCGCTGGTACGCGTCGCCAATACCGGAATCAGCGCGGTGGTCGACCCTTACGGACGGGTTCTGGTCCGCACCAAGCTTGAAGAACGCATTGCAATCGATAGTTCCCTGCCGAAGGCACTTGCAAGTAAAACCATATATACGCGCATGAGTTATATTTCAGTTCTTTTAACCTTATTACTATATATATCCGTATTTCCTGGATTTCCGCTCTTGTATTATATAGGCCGATTACGTAATAAGTGACTCGCCAATAAGTCCTGTCCTGTAATCAATGGACCTATGGGGTTTTTCTACCGTCTCAATGCTGCGGCGGGGGGATTGTTTGTTGACAAATGTTGCATGTTAACGTGCGATGTAGCGGGGTAATTTTATGAATTCCGATAATACCAAGCCGAAAAGGCGTCGGTCCAAGTTTCCATCCATCCCGGTTCGCAAAATCGCGCGCCGGCGGGTTCCGGGTGTTGCCGATCCGGTCGACATACATGTCGGCAGCCGCGTCCGTTTGCGCCGGACCTTGATGGGGTTGAGCCAGGAAAAACTGGGCGAGGCCGTCGGCTTGACTTTCCAGCAAATTCAAAAATACGAGCGCGGCGCCAACCGGATCGGCGCCAGCCGGATGTTCGATTTGTCCAAGGTGCTTGACGTACCGGTGTCATTTTTCTTCGACGATATGCCCGAGGACGTAAAGAAGCGCGATGCCGAACCCGCCGGGTTCGACGAGCAGCAACAGGTTGAGCTGGAAAAGGATCCGCTGACGCGGCGCGAAACGCTTGAACTGGTGCGCGCCTATTACCGCATCGGCAGCACTCCGGTACGCAAGCGCATATTCGAATTGGTCAAATCGCTGGCCCGCATGAACGAACCCGACTGACCCGTACCTTCGCCAGTAACTTCGCCAGTAACTTCGCCAGTAACTTCGCCAGTAACTTCTTTTGAATACCGGATTTCAATGATTGCGGCCGGCCCCGTGGCCGGCTGCCCGATTTGGGCGCGCTCTTTTTCGTATTTTATCTTGACGGTTTGGGGCCGTGTTGTCACAACGCGGCACGCTTGCGGCCGCACCATGACAAGAGGGCACGATGAAATCTAATTTTTTATTCACCAGCGAGTCGGTATCGGAGGGTCATCCGGACAAGGTTTGCGACCGCATCT
>NZAK01000165.1 GCA_002687515.1 Rhodospirillaceae bacterium | reverse complement strand
GGAGTCCCTAGTGGAGGCGTGCCTAGCGCGAATTGAGGCGCGCAATAACGATATCCATGCTTGGGCTTTCTGCGATCGGGAGAACGCCTTGGCCCCGGCCCGTGCTCGCGATATGCAGACTCCGAATGGTCCATTGCACGGTGTGCCGGTGGGGATCAAGGATGTGCTCGACACCAAGGACATGCCGACGGAATACGGCTCGCACCTCTATAAGGGCAACCAGCCGGAAAAGGACACGGCAACGGTCGCGGCCCTGCGGGATGCGGGCGCCGTGATCCTTGGCAAAACCGTCACAACCGAATTTGCCTCCCCCTAGGCGGCTGTACAACACGATACTATCGAGTTCGCCCGGCTAATCGTCCATCAAGTCCTCGACGGCATGTCCCCGCATTGGCACCAGTACGTTGCGTTCGCAGTCCAGAAAAACTGTCCCGTCCGACTTTTTTCCCGTCGTTTTGACGCTCACGATACCTGCGTTCGGTCTCGACTTTGATTGGCGTTTGTCCAGCACTTCGGATTCGGCATAGATCGTATCGCCTGCGAAAACCGGCGCCAGTAATCTAATCTCCTTCCAACCGAGGTTTGCGATCGATAAATGGCTGACGTCGCTGACGCTCATTCCGGTGACGATGGCGAAGGTCAGGGTGCTGTTCATCAATGGTTTTCCAAACTCGCTTTTTGACGCGTAGTGTGCATCGAAATGCACGGGATGCGTATTCATTGTCAAAAGTGTGAAATTAATGTTGTCGGATTCCGTCAAGGTGCGGCCCGGGCGGTGTTCGTAGATGTCGCCGACTTCAAAATCCTCGTAATGCCGGCCAAAAATTTCGCGGTATCGTTGTGGACCAATCTGTTTTCTTAGAACGACCATCGGTTTTCCTCCTCGACACAGGACCGACGAATATAACAGTAAAATTTGTCTGGACAATAATTAAAATTATTCGCGACGTCGATCTGTTGTAACCTTTTCCACGCTCTATTTGCGATCTTGACCACAAATATTATTGTTCGTAATATGTCCGAACAATTAACGGGCGCTGTACTCCTCCGCTAAGAAGCCACTATCCCAATTGCTTCCCCCGGCAACCTGGTATGTTGAACGAAAACAATATTCAGAGGGTGTTCTCATGCAAAAATACCAAATGTATATCGGTGGTCAATGGACGGATCCCGCAGGCGGCGAGTGGTTTGAATCTTTTAATCCCTTTACCGGAAAGCCATGGGCCCAAATACCCAAAGGCGGTGCGGACGATGTGGATCGAGCGGTTGCCGCGGCGCTGGAAGCATTTAACGAGGGCGAATGGCCGCAAAAGACGGCCAGTCAGCGTGGCCATCTGTTGCGTAAACTGGGCGATCTGGTGGCGGAAAAAGCTCAGGCGCTGGCCGCTACCGAAGTGCGGGATAACGGCAAACTGATGGCGGAGATGCTTGGCCAGCTCAACTATATACCGCAATGGTATTTCTACTACGGAGGCCTTGCCGATAAAATCGAGGGATCGGTCATACCGACCGACAAACCGGATACCCTTAATTTTACCCGCCACGAACCTCTCGGGGTCGTCGGTGCGATCACCGCCTGGAACTCGCCGCTTCTACTCATCGCTTGGAAGCTCGCCCCCGGTATCGCCGCCGGCAACACCTTTGTGATCAAGCCATCGGAATATACGTCGGCTTCCGCTTTGGAATTCGTCGATTTGGTGGAGGAGGCGGGCTTCCCGCCGGGTGTCGTCAACGTGGTGACCGGGTTTGGCCAGGATGTCGGCGCTCCGCTGGTCGAACATCCCGATGTCGCCAAGATTGCCTTTACCGGCAGCGAGGCTGGCGGCCGCAGCGTCTATGAAGCGGCGGCGCGCGGCATCAAACGCGTGACCCTGGAGCTCGGCGGCAAATCCCCGAATATCGTGTTCGACGACGCGAACATTGATGATGCGGTCAAAGGCGTTATCTCCGGTATCTTTGCGGCCACAGGACAGACGTGCATCGCCGGCTCCAGATTGCTGGTCCAAGAGAGCATCCATGACGAATTCCTGGAAAAGCTTGTTGCCTTTGCCAAGACCGCCCGCATGGGTGATCCGTCGGATATGGAAACACAGGTCGGGCCGGTAACGACGCAGCCGCAATATGAAAAAATACTCCACTATATCGACGTCGCCACAAAAGAGGGGGCGAATTGCGAACTCGGCGGCGGGCCCGCGACCCGGCCGGAATGCGGCGATGGCTGGTTTGTCGAGCCGACAATCTTTTCCGGCGTTACCAATGACATGCGAATTGCACAGGAAGAAGTATTCGGGCCGGTTCTGGCGACCATCCCTTTCAAAGATGAGGAAGATGCCATCCGAATTGCCAACAACAGCGTTTACGGTCTTGCCGCCGGTGTCTGGACCCAAAGCATCCAGCGCGCTATCCGCATGTCGGACCGATTGCGGGCCGGTACGGTCTGGGTCAATACCTACCGGGCGGTCAGCTACACCTCGCCATTCGGCGGTTACAAGCGCAGCGGCGTCGGGCGCGAGAACGGTATCGAGGCAATCCGGGAATACATGCAAACCAAAAGCGTGTGGATCAACACCGGCTCAGAGGTGCCAAACCCGTTTGCCTTACGCTAAAGGGACCGAAGTCCGTGATATCCTCCGCCTGGAATTCCGGCACTCATTTACCGCCAACGAGAAAGCATAAACCGTGTCGGAATTAAGGGAAAAGACAGGTGGACAGGCGGCAGAGGGATGGGTCGGCCGCGCTGTTCCTCGCAAGGAAGACCAAGCCTTATTAACCGGCCAGGCCCGGTTTATCGATGACTTGGAACCTATCACCGGGCTTAAGCATGCCGCCATTCTGCGCTCACCATATGCACATGCGAAAATAATAAAAATTGATGTTGGCCGGGCCGAAGCGCTAGCGGGGGTGACCGGCGTCGTGACTGGCGCGGAGGTTGCTGATTCCACAAAACCGATACCATCGGTCGTCCGCGTACCGATGACCTGTTATCCGATCGCCGTCGAAAAGGTTCGTTACGTCGGAGAGCCGGTTGCGGTAGTCGTGGCCGAAGACCGCTACACGGCCGAGGATGCACTCGAGCTTATCGACGTCGCTTACGAAGAGCTTCCGGTCATTGCCGATCCAAAACGGGCACTCGATCCGCAAGGGACGCCACTGCATGACGAGATTGGATCAAACGTCGCGAACAGACGGCGGATTGTGTCCGGAGATCCCGACAAAGCTTTCGAGAACGCGGCGCACGTTGTTGAACTCGACTATCGATTTCCAAAGTACGGATCAACCCCGATGGAGACGTTCGGCATAATTGCCCATCACCAAACAGCGCCGGAACGGTTCACCTGCTGGTCGAACTTTCAAGGGCCTTTCGTACTGCAACCGCTCATGTCTGTAGCGTTGGGGGTGCCGGGTAACCGGTTGAGGCTGATCACGCCGCCGGCCAGCGGCGGCAGCTTCGGCGTCAAGCAGGGAGTTTTTCCATACATCGTTCTACTCTGCGCGGTCAGTAAAAGACTCGGCGTACCCGTGAAATGGATCGAGGACCGTCTCGAGCACTTGATGGCCTCAACCTCCGCCAACGACCGGCTTGGCGGCGTCAAGGCGGCGTTCGATGAAACCGGCGAATTGACCGGTCTTCGGTTCAAACATGTCTGCAATGTCGGCGCCTATATACGGGCGCCCGAGCCGGCGTCGGTCTACCGCATGCAGGCGACCAGCAACGGCTGCTACCGGGTGAAGAACATCGACACCGAGATAGTTCTGGTAGTTACCAATCAAATGCCGACAGGACTAAACCGGGGGTTTGGTGGCCCACAGTTTTATTTCGCGCTCGAACGAATTATGGATCTCGCCGCAAAAGAATTGGATATCGATCCGGCCGAACTGAGAAAGCGGAATTTTGTCAGAGCGAAAGAATTTCCATACGACTGTCCGGGTGGATCGATTCTCGATTCGGGTGATTTTGAGCGCGGGCTTGCAGAGGCGCAGAAGCTCGCCCGGTATGAGGAGCTGTTGCTGAAGCGCGATACCGCCAGGGCCGAAGGCCGGTATTTCGGTATCGGGCTTGCCTGCGGCGTCGAGCCCTCGGGATCGAATATGGGTTACGTCTCTTTGGCTCAAACCGTCGAGGAAAGATCCGGTTCCGACCCCAAATCGGGCGGCAATACCAGCGCCTCGATGTCGATGGACCCGACGGGAGCGGTCACGGTGCACCTTTGCAGCACTCCCAACGGCCAGGGCCATGCCACCGTCGCGGCCCAGATTGTTGCTGACGCTTTGGGTATCGAGTTCGATCAAGTGGACGTGGTGACCGAAATCGATACCCTGACCAGTGCCTGGTCGCTTGCCTCCGGCAATTACGCCAATCGGTTCTCCGCCGCAGTGGCCGGTGCGGTCGCCAGATGCGCCGGCAAGGTAGCGCAGAAACTCAAAGAGATTGCCGCCGACGAGTTTAAGTGCGAGACTGAGGAGATCGAGCTCGTTGACGGTTATGCCCGCCTCAAGAGCCCGAGAAACCGAAGCATCAGGGTAGGCCGGCTGGCCGCCCGCGCCCATTGGGATCCAACCGGTCTTCCCGAGCGAATCGAGCCGGGGATTTACGAGACCGCCATTTTTTCCCCCCGCAAGCTCACCGCGCCCGACGAACAGGACCGCGTCTCCTCGTCGGTGACCTATGGCTCTGTTTTCGACCTGGCGGCCGTCGAGATCGATCCGGTTTCCGGCCGCGTGACGATCGACACCTACGTTTCGGTTCACGATGTCGGAAATCTGCTCAATCCTTTGATCGTCGAGGGGCAGATTTGGGGCGGTTTCGTGCATGGCTTCGGCGGCGCGATGATGGAGGAGGTCGCTTATGACGCCAACGGCAATCTCCTTTCGGGGACATTCGCCGATTATCCATGCCCGACCGCGCCGGAAATCCCAAAGATTAAAATCGGTCATATTGCGACGCCGTCTCCTCACACTGATTTGGGCTGTAAAGGTATGGGCGACGGAAGTTCAATGCTGACGCCCGCGGCATTGGCAAACGCTGTGTCGGACGCCCTCGGGGTCCGGGAGGTGGAGCCACCGCTGACACTTTACCGGGTTTGGCAATATGCCAACAATCTCCGCCCAGAGCCGACCACGGCAAGAAAACATCAGCCCGCAGCGCAAACCGGCCCGGCGCAGCCTGATCTGCCCCCCGGAAGCCTGACCGGCGAGGGAAAAGTTATCATCGCCGCCGATCCGGGCGCCGTCTGGGACATGTTGCTTGATCCGGTCGAATTGGCAGCAGTAATCCCGGGATGCGAAAAACTCGAAGCGACCGGTCCAGACGCGTACTCGGCGACCGTGAAAATTGGCGTTGCCGCCGTCAGGGGAACCTACAATGTTACGATTGGCCTGTTCGATAAGCAGCAACCCGCCAGAGTGCGACTTGTGGGACAAGCAGCCGGCGTGCTGGGGCACGGCGGCGGGCAGGGCTGGGTTTATTTGAAAGACCTGGGAAACAACCAAACGGAACTTGCCTACCGCTACAGCGCCGATGTCGGAGGCAAGATTGCCAGCGTCGGGCAACGCGTTCTCAAAACCGTGACCAACGTCCTCATCGCGCAATTTTTCCAAAGCTTTGATCGCCGGCTAAAGGGAGACGGCGGGTCCCAGTCGGTCTTGGATCGATTGCGGATACTTTTCACGGCGCTTGCCAGTGTCATCCACGGTTTTTCAGGGGGATCAAGTCGTTGAAGCCAGTTGCTTTCGATTACCTGCGTCCGGATACCGTCGACGAGGTGCTTAGCGTTCTCGCCGAAAACGCCGCCGATGCCGTTTTATTGGCCGGCGGAATGTCGCTCGGTCCCATGCTCAACATGCGGCTGGTGCGTCCGTCTGTGCTGATCGACCTGAATCGCATCAAGGATCTCGATGAAATACGGGTCACCGATGACGGAATAATAACCGGCGCAACCACCCGCCAGGCCGATATTTTGAAAAGCCGGGTTATTGCTGAACAGGTACCGCTACTGACCAGGGCGATGCGCTATGTGGGCCATTTCCAAACACGTACCCGTGGCACAGTCGGCGGTTCGGTCGCGCATGCCGACCCCAGTGCCGAAATCCCCTTGGTGCTCGTCACATTAGGGGGAAAGATCGAATTGGCGTCCCAAAAGAATCAGCGGCGATGGGTGGCGGCGAGTGAATTCTTTTGTGGTGTTCTAACGACTGACCGCCGACCCGACGAGATGCTGGTGGCGCTGCATTGGCCACGCTTGGCGCCCGAGACCGGCTACGCCTTCGAGGAAGTGGCGCAGCGGCCAGGGGATTTGGCTATCGCCGCGGTGGCCTGCGCTGTGAAGGTCGGTAGCAACGGCAAGATTGCAGAGCTGCGCTTGGGTTTAGGCGGTGTCGAGGATCGTCCCTTCCGGCTGGATACTTCGGCTGTGATCGGTGAACCCGCCGATGAACCGACGGCGCGGGCGTTGTCGGATCAAGCCTTCGAAACGGTCAATCCGATCGAAGACATGACGGCCGGCGCTGATTACCGCCTGGCGTTGGTTCGAACATTGGCGTTTGAGGCTGTGGGGAAGGCCTTCGCCGAGGCGGCGGGGAAAGCGAAAAAAGATGGATAAGATAGCGAAAAATCAAACCGGCGAAGTTACCCTGACAGTAAATGGACGCCGCTATGAAGGCCAGGCCCAGCCACGCACATTGCTGGTCGATTTTCTGCGTCACCAATTAAAATTGTACGGCACCCATGTCGGGTGCGAACATGGGATCTGTGGCGCCTGTACAATATTGCTGAATGGACAGGCTGTCCGTAGCTGCACACTCTATGCGGTGCAGGTGGATGGCGAGGAAATCGAAACGATCGAAGGTTTGTCCGACGGCGAAATGCTGAGTGTCCTGCAAAAATCGTTTCAAAAACATCATGGCCTGCAATGCGGATTTTGCACACCGGGCATATTGATGTCGTCGGAACATTTCCTTAAGGAAACGCCGTCACCAAGTGAGGAAGAAGTGCGGGATATGCTCTCCGGCCATATTTGCCGCTGCACCGGCTATGAAGGAATTGTCCGATCCATCCTCGACGCAGCGGCAATATTGCGCGGTGACCAGCCATAGGTCCCAAGCCCGGAGCAGATCAACAGCTTTCGCCAACCGGTGTTGGCCAGGCTGATCTCAGCACCAGTTTTATATTTTGAAGCGGACAAATACCATTCAACCTTCAAGGCAAACGCCATGTTTTATTAGCGGAAACCAATTTAGAAATAAAAAAACTATGTTTTATAGCGCTCTATGGTAATTGCCTTCCCCTATTTTTTTTGCGATCAAATATTTGTTTGTTGACGATGACTGGACTATTCGATAAATTTGTATGGACAAATAGATTTGTTCGGTCCGGGAGACCGGGTTGCTGAATTTCACCCTGGTTAGGAGGGACGCGTGGCGACTGGTCCGATACGCGGCAGGTTAAATCCAGTTCGCAAACCCCCGAATGAAATGTTTACGCGCACCCATTCAGGAGGATTTCCGCTTTGAACGACAATAATAATGACGCCCAGCTATATGCCAGTGAGGAAGAAAGGCTGATCCTCGACAGCATCGACAGCTTTCTGGAACGAGACGTAAAACCTCACGTCCTCCGGCTGGAGCACGCGGATGAATATCCGAGCGACAACGTCGAACAGATGAAAGAGCTTGGCCTGTTTGGCGCAACGATCGCCCCCGAATATGGCGGCTTGGGTCTCTCGGCTTCGACCTACGCCAAGATTGTCGAGAGAATTTCGGCTGTATGGATGTCGTTAACCGGTATCTTCAACTCTCATTTGATCATGGCATCGGCTGTCCAACGATTTGGCACGGAAGAGCAGAAGCAGTATTTCCTGCCGAAGTTTGCGAGCGGGGAAATACGCGGTGGCCTGGCTCTAACCGAGCCCGATTGCGGCACCGACCTGCGGGCCGTTCGTACAACCGCCAGGAAGGACGGCAACTTTGGTTACATCATCAATGGGACCAAGACCTGGATCAGTAACGGCATCGAAGGTTCTTGTTTCGCGCTTTTGGTCAAGACCGGGTCGGCGGTTGAGCGTGACAATGAGGGAATGAGCCTGTTTCTTGCCGAAAAAGGGCCGGGATTCGAGGTCAGCCGCCGCTTGGAAAAAATTGGCTACAAGGGCATCGACAGCGCGGAACTGAACTTTATCGACTACCCCGTATCGGCAGACCGTTTGATCGGCGGTGAGGAAGGGTCTGGTCTGCAGCATGCGTTGGCCGGTCTGGAAATCGGCCGTATCAACGTCGCTTCGAGGGGCGTCGGCGTGGCCAAGGCGGCGCTGGACGAATCAATCGCCTACGCCCAGATCCGCAAGACCTTCGGCAAACCGATCTGTGAGCATCAGGCGATTCAGCTCAAATTGGCGGATATGGCCGTACGCGTGGAGGCGGCGCGTCTCCTGGTCGAATCAGCGGCGCGCGCCTACGACCGCGGCGAACGCTGCGATATGGAAGCAGGCATGGCCAAACTGTACGCTTCGGAAGCCGCCTTGGAAAATGCCACGGAGGCGATGCGTATTCATGGCGCCTACGGCTACTCCAAAGAATTCAATATCGAGCGGTACTACCGGGATGCACCATTACTCTGCATCGGCGAAGGCACCAACGAGATCCAACGAACGGTCATTTCACGGCAGTTGATCAGCCGCAATCCGGTCTAATCGGACGTTATGGCCGGAGATATTTGGAGTTATAAATGCTACCACTCGAAGGAATAAAAATCATATCGGTCGAACAGTATGGTGCGGGACCGTTCGGAACTCTCTATCTCGCGGATCTCGGAGCGGATGTAATCAAGATCGAGAACCCCCATGACGGCGGCGATATCGGCAGGAACATTGGACCCCATTTCTTCGGCCCCGGCGACAGTCACTTCTACCAAACCTTTAACCGAAACAAACGAAGCCTGACGCTCGATCTGAAGCATCCGGAAGGGCAACAGGTGCTGCACGATCTGGTCGCTAAATCGGATGCGGTGCTCAACAATTTGAGGGGTGATCTGCCGAACAAACTCGGTCTTGATTTTCAACGTCTCAAGGAGTTCAACCCGGCCATCGTCTGCACCCATCTTTCCAGCTATGGCCGGACCGGTTCGCGGGCCGGCTGGCCCGGCTACGACTATCTGATGCAAGCCGAAACAGGATATCTTTCCGTCACCGGGGAACCGGGCAGTACACCGGCAAGATGCGGCCTTTCGATCGTTGACTGGATGACCGGGTTGGCGGCGGCCTTCTCGCTTGTCAGCGGTGTTTTGAACGCCAGAGCCACCGGCGAGGGGCGTGACCTCGACGTCAATTTGTTCGATGTCTCGTTGTTCAATCTCAGTTATCTGGCGACGTGGTATCTCAATGAAGGGTATGTTCAAGGTCAAGCGCCGCGTTCCAGTCATCCTTCGCTTACGCCCAGTCAACTTTTTCGAACCAAAGATGGTTGGATTTTCATCATGTGCAACAAGGAAAAATTCTGGCCTACCCTCGCGGAAACAGTCGGCAAACCGGAATGGATCGATGACCCTCGGTTTAAGTCCTTCGCCGCCCGCTTGAAAAATAGGGATCTGTTGACTGAAATGCTGGACGATGTGCTGAGCGAACGCGGCACTGCCGATTGGTTGGAGAAGTTAGAAGGAAAAATCCCGGTTGCCCCGATCAACGACGTCGGGCAGGCATTGGAGGCTCCTTTCGTTAAAGATCGCGGAAGGATTGTCGACGTGCCGCATGATACCCAAGGTGCTATTCGGATGCTCGCGTCTCCAATAAGCTGCTCGGACGGCGACATTAAGTACCGGGCGGCGCCGAAAATGGGGGCGGATGCGGACAACATTCTGCGCGAGGCAGGATACGATGAGAGTCGAATCGAAAAACTTCGAAAGGCTAATGTGATATGAATGGCGCCGAGCAACCCCGGTCCAGCAAATCGAGCAGCCGCTATGTTCAGCTTTCAGATATTTTGATTAAGGAAATCGCTGGAGGGCAATACCCTATCGGCAGTCGGCTGCCGACCGAACACGAGCTTTGTGATCAATATAATATCAGCCGGCACACGGTGCGCGAGGCCTTGCGGAGGCTTAAGGAACTTGGCCTCGTCTCCCGGCGGCAGGGATCTGGCACCGTCGTCGAATCACTGGCGCCGCCGGCGACCTACGTACAATCAATTCAGTCGCTCGAAGACATCGTGCAACACGCCCACGAGGCCAAGCTCTCTGTAATCACAACCGAGACGGTTGAGGCCGATCAATGGTTAAGCCAGCAGCTAGGCTGCCAATGGGGGGACCGCTGGCTACGCATCGAGGGTGTGCGCCGGGTTGGCGGCCAGCCGGAACCGATCTCCTGGACCGAGATCTATGTTCGCAACGATTACAGCGGTGTTAAGCAGTTCATCAAGAATGCCCCGCGAGCGATCAGCGCCCTGATCCAACAACATTACGATGAACCCATCACCGAGGTGAAACAACGAATCAGCGCCGTTGGCACGCCGGATCATATCGCCAAATTGTTGAAAGTCCCTCCCGGTTCGCCGGCATTGTCGATCATCCGCCAATATCGCAATAACGCCGGTGAGGTGATTCTGCTGTCATTGAGCATGCACCCGGGTGAGCGCTACATATATTCTATGAGCATCAATAAAGTGAAGAATTCCTTCAAGATCGGGGACTAGTCACCACTGTTCCAAAGTGAAGAAACGGCCGTTGCGGGCGTTTGCAGTCCTGTAATGAATCCCAATACTTTAATATATCCATACAACTTTGGCTTCAATCCCACTAAAATACGGCTCTTGAACTGAATCACGAGATCAATCCAATTTAACGCTGATCTCACAAATTTTGTAGAATTCTGCGATATTTTCAATTTGGCCCATATCATTCGGTAACCGGCAATTTTAAACGATTTGTACCCTTGCAACAAATATGTACGGACATTTTATTGTTGCCAGCGTTTTTGCGGAGGGCTAAGATCGGTTGGCCATTCCAATCACTGATCGAGAATATGTCGAAGACAACTCTATAATGGACGCGGGAGACAACGCCATGACGGATTACGCCGAGCAACGGGGCAGCCTGTTGAAGGAACTGGACGGATTGAGATGCGAGAAGGACACCAAAGCCAGGGTCGGATATGTCATCCTGGACCGTCCTCCTGTCAACGTGATTTCCGAAATCGGACGGAAGCAGATCGCCGCATTGCTTGCCGAATTGGACGCCGATCCTGAAGTCCGGGTGATCGTTGTCCGTGGCGCCAATGATGCCTATTGTGCCGGCGGCGACATGCGAGGATTCTTGAAATTCCCACGCGATAAGATGTCCAACCTTGCCCATGATATGGGCATGCCGGAGCGGTGCCGGAAGCCGGTGATCGCGGCCATGGAGAAATTCGCAATGGGCGCGGGTTTCGAAATGGCATTGGCGTGCGACGTTCGGATCGCCACCGAAAACACGCAGATTGCCCTGCCGGAGATAACTCTGGGCATCATTCCGGGGAGCGGCGGCACCCAGCGCCTGGCCAGGATCGCTGGTCTCGGCCGGGCGAAAGATATGTTGATGCGCGGCCGATCCATTAGCGCAGAGGAAGCGTACGAATGGGGTGTCGTTGCCGAAGTCGTGCCCGATGGCGGGCTTGACGACGCCATCGCCCAATGGACGGAGGAACTGGGATCGATGGCCTCTTACCCGATGACGACGCTGAAGCGTGTACTCAACCAGACCTACGAGACCCCGATCAGTACGGGCTTCCATCTGGAAGGGCAGGCGTTCGAGAAACTCCGCCCGGGTCCAGAGTTCAAATACGGTATCGACTGCTACTTCGAGAAGCGCAAGCCCGATTATTCGGACATGTAACTCCAGTCTGTTTGAATACTTGTTTTTGCGTTCCGGCGATATTGCCTGAGCGCAAATCGCCGGACATTGCGCTACATCGAGCGCAACCGGAAGCGTTGGATTTTCCCCGATGATGTCTTCGGCAATTCGTCCATGAACTCGATCCAACGGGGGTACTTGAAAGGCGCCAGCCTGGTGCGGATGAATTCTCTCAGCTCGTGCTCCAGTTCGGGGCTTGCGTCTTTCGGTTCCTTCAGCACCACGAAGGCCTTCGGCTTGATCAATTGTTCATCGTCTGGGGCGCCGGTCACCGCGGCCTCCAATACCGCCGAATGTTCAATGAGTGCGGACTCCACCTCGACCGGAGAGACCCAGATCCCACCCACCTTCAGCATATCGCTGTCGCGCCCGCAAAAAACGTAAAAGCCGTCTTCGTCGCGATAACATGTGTCGCCGGTGTGAAACCAGCCGTCGCGCATGGCCGCGGCCGTCTTCTCGGGCTTGTTCCAATAGTAGGCGGCGGTGCTCTCCCCTTTGATCGCCAACTCACCGATCTCGCCATCCGGAATCTCGTTGCCTTGTGCGTCCACGATGCGTCCCTCATAGCCTGGCACGATGGGGCCTGCGGTTCCCAGCTTCACGTTTCCCGGTTTGTTGCTGGTGTAGAAATGCAGAACCTCACTCGAGCCGATACTGTCGATGATCTAGAGACCGGTGAACTCCAGCCAGCGCTCGTAGAGGGCGGGCGGCAGCGCCTCGCCGCCCGAGGCGCAGAATTCGATGCTTGAAAGATCGGCTTCATAGCCGTTCTCCAAAAGCTGGAGTTGCGCCGCATACAGCGTCGGTACGCCGTAATAATGCGTCGGCTTCATGGTGTTCATGATTTCAAGCGTGTTTTCCGGGGTCGGGCGTTCCTCGAGGAGAATGATCGTCGACCCTGTCCACAATGGGAAGCTAACGCTATTGCCCAAACCGTAGGCGAAGAACGCCTTGGGCGGCGAGAAACCGACGCTGGATTCTTTCAAGCCGATGGTGCCGATACCGTAATATTGCGAGGTATAAATCATGTCCTTGTGCTGATGCACGGACGCTTTGGGATCGCCGGTTGATCCGGACGAATAAAGCCAGAAACAATCGGTTTCCGGGCCCGTCGGTTCGGGATCGGCCGCCGTTTCTTCACCCGATAAAAGATCGTCGAGTTGCAGCCAACCGTCTTGCTCTCCTTCGACAACGATTTTGACCGCTACTTTTTTTTCATTACTTTCAATGGCGGGTATGATCTCGCCCAGGACATCGGGCGAAGCCATCACCACTTTGGCCGCCGAGTCGGAGAGCATGTAAGTGTAATCATGACCGCGGAGGAAATAATTGACGGGGATCGGTATCGCGCCAATGCGTATGGCCGCCAAAAAACCGTAATAGAAACCCGGTACATCCTTGACCAGGAGCATGACCCGCTCGCCGGGCTCGACGCCCAGGCGGCGAAATGCGTTGGCCATGCGGAAGACGTTATCCGCCAGTTGCCCGAACGTTAGTTCCCGGTCTCTCCATCGCACCACCACCCTATCGCCTCGTCCTTCGGCGAGGTTCCGGTCGAGAAGCGGAAAGGTGACGTTAAAGGTGTCTGTGAAGCTCAGTTTCGCCGGAGTTACGTTATCATCCACCTGAACAATGTGATCATTTTGTGACATCGGGCGGCGTCCTTCTCCTCTCGTCAACGAAAGCGGCGCTGGGTCCCCCAATTGGCCGAATTGCATCGAATTTGTGTGGATCAATATAAACGATTCCATCTACCTTTCGATGCCTATACCCGGCAAAAGCAAAGCTTCCGCGGATATTTGCGATGTGATTATACAGTCAGGACCTGCCACCCACAACAAAAATGTATGGACAAATTTTGGCTCCAGTGCCACATTGGGCGCGATGGTTATCCCCCGGCTTCGAGCAACCATCCAGATGGAAGGCTGGTTAATGACGACTGGAAACACCGGCGGCGGCGACACCGAATTCAATCTCGATTGGTCGCGGGGCGTGCATGAAGTGTTCGGGCGGTCGAATATCCGGCATGCCGCCTATGTTCCGGACGCCGGCCTGGCTCCGCTCATTAATCTTTGCCGCGCCGATGACCATATCACGGCCTCGATACTGACCACCGAGCAAGAAGGCGTGGGGTTGCTCACCGGAGCGTGGTTGGGAGGTGAGCGGGGTGTCCTGATGATGCAGAGCAGCGGCGTCGGCAATTGCATCAATACCCTCTCGATGACCGCAAGTTGCAAGACGCCGTTGCTATTGCTGGTGACGATGCGCGGCGAATGGGCCGAGTTCAATCCGTGGCAGGTACCCATCGGACAGGCGGCTCAAACCTGTCTTGAGGCGATAGGCGTGATCGTCTACCGCGTCGATGAAGAGACCGAAGTCCCGGAAGTTGTGGAAGCAGCTATAGATTTCGCCTTTAACAGCCGGGTTGCAGTTGCGGTCCTCCTGTCGCAGCGCATGATCGGCCGGAAACATTGGGGGCGCGCGAGCGACGTTGGCTAACGAAGCCCAAAAACTCGATAGACGTTGGGTGGTCAAGACCCTGTTGTCCGACCGCCGCGACTTGCTCGTTGTTACCGGCCCGGGCGCGCCCGCCTATGATACTGCCGCGCTGGAAGATCACCCGTGTAATTTTTATCTCTGGAACGCCCTGGGAAGTTCGGCGATGGTCGGGTTGGGGTTGGCCCTTGCGCAGCCCAGCCTTCCGGTGGTGGTTATCACGGGCGATGGCGATATGCTGATGGGAATGGGTGGATTGGCGACGATTGCCGTTCAGAAACCCACCAATCTTGCCATTGTCGTGCTTGATAATGAAAGGTACGGCGAGACCGGAATGCAGGAGAGCCATTCAGCTTTTGGCGTCGACCTTGCGGCAATTGCGTCCGATTGCGGTTTCCCGATGTCGAGTACGCTTACCGAAAAATCTGAGGTGACCAGCCTCGCTACCAAGTTACATGCCAATGAAGGTCCACTGTTCGCCAATATAAAAGTCAAAGCAGAAGATCTATCCCGTGTTCTGCCACCGCGGGACGGAACCTTCCTCAGGAGTCGCTTCCGCAGCGCCATTCTGGGTGAAGACACCTGATTCTCAAATAACCCTGGCAAACAACTGGGCGCTTGCATGGATAGGCTGCTGACGACTGACTTGTTTAGAAGGCAAGCAAACAATCCCAAATTGACCCGCGCTCAGGCTCTCAGACGTTCCAGACTCGCATTAATCGACGGAGACGGCTTCGGGGACGAAAAAACCGGCAAAACCGGCTTTTCCTTTGCTCATCCGATATTTTGGGTTCCGTTTTCGCCGGTCGGCGATGGTGGAGGGAAACCGGCGACCTGAGCCAATGTCCGGTTTGGGTCAAAAGCGGTCATTCATCCCCTAGCCCGAGAATGTCCGCTTTCGGGGGCAAAGCGGACATCGTAATTACGCCCGAG
>NZAK01000164.1 GCA_002687515.1 Rhodospirillaceae bacterium | reverse complement strand
CGGCGTGGGGGCCGTCCCACTTGTCGCCACGCGAGCCGGCGATATTGACGCAACACCGGGCGCCGATGGTGTCGGCCAGGGCCAGGCTCCGGCGGCACTTTTCCATCGCCTCCTCGCGGACCCGTGGATCAGGGCTGAGGGGATTGCTCCAGGCGCCCACTTCGGCGATGACGATATCGGCGTCGGCGATGTCGGCATAATCGGTGGCGCCCGAAATCAGGCCCAAACGCGTATCCATGGCGTCCTGGCCGAGGCGTCCGCGCGATACCGTGCCGGCATAGTTGGCGCGCACCTTTCCGATGCCGGCGGCGAGCGCCTCTTCGGACACATCGATCAGGGTCACCGGAAGGCCGGCATTGGCGAAGCACATGGCGATGCCGCCGCCCATGGTGCCCGAGCCGATGATGGCGGCGGACTTGATATCCTTGGTTTCGGTGTCCCTCGGGATATCGGGGATCTTGGCCACCTCGCGCTCGGCGAAGAACATGTAGCGCATCGCCTTGGCCTTGTCGGAATCGCGCAATACGGCGAAGATGTCGCGCTCCAAGGCCAAGCCTTCCTGCAAGGGCAGGTTGGTCGCCGCCTCGATGCACTTGACGGCTTCGAACGGCGCTTCCAGGCCGCGCGAACGGCCGGCGATTTTTTCGCGGTAGGCTTCGAAGACAGCGGCATCGATGCCGGCGATTTTTTCATTGCGCTTGCCGGTCGCCGGCGGCGCTTCGCCCGATGCCGCCTTTTCGGCGGCGAATTCGGCGGCGCGGGCAAGCAAATCGCCGTCCACCAGCTCGTCGGCGATGCCCAGTTCGACCGCCCGCTCGGCCGATACCGGATCGCCGCCGACGATCATGTCGAGCGCCGCCTCGACGCCGGCCAGGCGCGGCAGGCGCTGGGTGCCGCCGGCGCCGGGGATGAAGCCGAGATTGATTTCCGGCTGGCCGACCTGGGCCGACGGCGCGATCAGCCGGTAATGGCATCCCATCGCCAGTTCCAGCCCGCCGCCGAGGGCGACGCCGTTGATCGCGGCGACGATCGGTTTCGGCGCCTCTTCCATGGCGCGCAAAACATCGTGGAAATCGGGCACGTCATCGGGACGCGTCAGGTTAAATTCGGGGATATCGGCGCCGGCCATGAACATGCGTCCGGCGCCGGTGATCACCAGTCCGGCAATATCGTCGTCGGCCATGCAATCGGGGATGATCTGGCCGAGTGCCTTGCAGACGGCGAAGCTCAAGGCATTGGCCGGCGGATTGTTGATGGTCAGGACGCCGACGGCGCCTTCTTTGGTGAATTCGATAATGTCGCTCATGGGTCCTCGCCGGTTGGTTCAATTGATTTGGGGGTCTTTGGGGAATCGGTCGCGGTCGTGGGCCGCGGTAAAATCGATATCCGGGCCCTTGGGCACCACGCCCGACGGATTTGTCCTCGGCATCATCCCGTAATAACCGCGCTTGATGTGATCGAGATTGGTGACCTCGGCGACGCCGGGATGCTGGTAAAGTTCCAGCGCATAGTTCCATAGATTGGGGTATTCATAGACATGCTTTTTGTTGCACTTGAAATTGCCGTAATAGACGAGATCGAAGCGCAAAAGCGTGGAAAACAGCCGCCAATCGGCCTCGGTCAGGCGCCCGCCGACAAGGTAACGCTGGCCTGAAAGGCGCGCTTCCAGATCGCCTAAGGTATCGAACAGCTTGTCGAAGGCTTCCTCGTAGGCTTCCTGGGAGGTGGCGAAACCGCACCGGTAGACGCCGTTATTGACGTTTGCGTAAACAACTTCGTTGATGGCGTCAATCTCGGCGCGCAAGTCTTCGGGATAGTAATCGATGCCGCCCGGTACGACGCCGGTAAAGGCGCTGTTGAACATGCGGATGATTTCGGAAGATTCATTGTTGACGATGGTCTGCTTCTTCTTGTCCCATAAAGTCGGCACCGTGACGCGGCCGGTATAGGTGGGATTGGCCTTGGTATAGACCTCGTGCAGCCGGAAGATGCCATTGACGCTATCGGGGACGACGCCCGGCTCGTCGGTGAAGGTCCAGCCTTCGTCCTTGTCGGTTGAGCCGGCGATGGCGATGCTGATGGCGTCCTCGAGCCCCTTCAATTTGCGGAACATTGTGGTCCGGTAGGCCCATGGGCAATTGTGCGTGACGTACAGGTGATAACGGCCCGGTTCCGCCTGGAATCCGCCTTCGCCGGTTGGGCCGGGGGCGCCGTCGGCGGTGATCCAGTTGCGGAAAATGCTGTCCGGGCGGACGAAGCGGCCGTCTTCGCTCCGCACTTCGTCATCGGTCCACTTGCCGTCCACCAACAAACCCATAAGATGCCTCCTTGGCGCGGGATATTCTGGGCTGAATGTTAACCAACCGGCCGGATGCTGTCTAACCCGCGGCCGGGGGAATCACAAGCGGGAGAAGACATGCTTTACATGGTTTACGGCGTCGACGGCCCCGACGGGCCGCGCATCCGGGACGCAATGCGCGACGAGCATTTCCAATATCTGGAAGACAATTCCGAGATCATGGTGCTGGGCGGCGCCACGTTGGCCGACGCGGACGATACGCGCACCGGCAGCCTGCTGATCATCAACGTACCGGACCGGGCGGCCGCCGATGCCTTCGCCGACCACGAGCCATTCCGAAAAGCCGGACTTTTCAAGGAAGTGACGGTGAGGCGCATGCGCCGCGGCCAATGGTATCCGGAAAACGCGCCCGGCGGCGCCGAAGGTGATTGAAGACGCCTGTCAGCTTTCGGGCCTGCCCGGGTTCTGGTGGCCGCACGCCTTGCAGACGCGCAAAGCCGGGTCGGCGTAATAGGTGTCGAACAGGGGCGGCATGTCCTTATAGATATCCTGTAACTGCACCTCGGCCCGGTAAACGAGCCCATTGCAGTCTTCGCAGAACCACTCGAAGCCGTCCAATTCGCCTTCTCTGCGCAGCCGTTCGACGACCAGCCCGACCGTGCCCTCGGGGCGCTGCGGCGAATGGCGCAGATTGCCGGGCAGCAGGAAGATATCGCCCTCGTGGATGGGAATATCGCGGGGGCCGCCTTCTTCCATCACACGCAGGGTCATATCGCCTTCCAACTGGTAGAATATCTCCTCGCCGGGATCGTCGTGGTAATCGGTGCGGAAATTGGGGCCGCCGATGGCCATGACGATGAAATCCCCTTCCGGCAGGACCCGCGCATTGCCGACCGGCGGCTTCAATTTGTCACGATTGTTTTCGATCCATCCTGAAAGGCTGAAAGCGGTGAGCCCGGTCATGATTTCGTCCTTCTCTTTCTTTGTTCCCCCCCGGAATGGTAGTCCGGCCGAACCCTAGCGGCAACCGGCGCGGCTATCGGCGACGCCGGCCGCGTTGCATGCGCCCGGCGCTATGTCCGGTTACCGGCCCCAGCTTGTCCTTGGCGATCCAGGGCGGCATGGCGATCGCATCCGCCGGTTTCGGCGCCAGCTTCCAGAGCCGTTCGGCATTGCCGTGCGCCAGGGCGTGAGCGGCTGGCGCCGGAAGTTGCGCGAGGGCGCGCCACCAAAGCTCCATCTTGGCAAGATACAGTTCCGGCGTCCAAAACCTGGAAAAGACATTATCGAGGGCAAAAATAAACCGGTCCGGACGTTCGCCGATCAATTTCTTCCATTGCGGTTTGAACGCGTGGCCGTCGAACATGTTGATAAACGGCTTGCCCCGGCCCTGATAAAATGTGCTGGCGTGGGACATCATGAAATGGAGGTTGGGGTGCGCATCCAGAAGGCGGCGCACCGGGCTTTCCTCCAGCTGGGCCATGTGAATGAGAATGAAATTGTGCTCCGGGTTGGCTTTCAAAAAGGCGCCCAGCTTTTGCATGTATGAATTCCTGCCGCCATCGGAAAGCGACGCGAATTCGATATGGATGATGAACGGCCAGCCCTTTTTGCGGGCGCCGGCGAAGGCGGCCAGAACCAATTTGTCTTCGAAATCCACCTTGATTTCCTGGTACTTGCCGCCGTCGCTGTCATGCCACAGATGCACTTCGCTCATCGACCGGTGGGCGCCGCTGTTGATCTGCGCCGAAAGCCGCTCATAAAAGTCGACGGCGCTGCCGCGGCCATGGTAACCGCGGCCCTTGATGCGCACCGAGGGAACGATCCGCCCGGGCCGTGATTTCGCGAACTTGGGAATATCCGACCAGGGCCGGCGCATGTGGTTGGACAGGATCGTGCGGTAAACGCCGGCGTGATCCATCAGCGAGATGACCCGCGCTTCATCGACGTTTTCATCCATCTGGCTGTGGGCATCGATGAAATAAAGGCCTTGGATTGGCGCGGTGACCGTGCCGCCGGAAGGTGGCGTGGGTTTTGAAACCGGCGCCGGCGGTGCTTCGCGGCCCTTGCCGAGCCGTTGGCGGATATAAGCACGGCGCTCGGGGCGGCTCAGGGAAAAAAATTCCTTACGTTCGGCACTGCTCATCCGTTTGATGATCGCCTGCGCTTTGGGATTGCCGCCGCCTTGGGCGGCAGCCGGGTGTGCCGCGAAAATTCCGGCGGCTGGTAATAGGATCAAAAACGCGAGGTAAATGGGGATCAACGTAACAATGAATTTCACCTTAACCTTGGCTCGGGTTCCATAACAAAACAATTACCGATAATGCTGAAAACCCCGCATCGGTGGCGGGGTTTTCATGTTTTGATGCTCTCGGCATCGCCCAATTCTGTATGGGCCAAATTTAAAAGGTTCAATATGTGATCTATCTTGTCGGGTGGGGTCAGCTTCCTATCCTCCTTCTTGATGGTTACCGAAGAAGGACAGATTAGCACAGACCGAATCGCGTTGATAGGGATCAATGAGAAAGAAATTGTAACAGGCCAGTGGCCTGATCGCCGTCTTCACCGGCCGCCGTTCAGTCGGTGATAAGCCCCGCCGCCTCGATGCCGGCGCGTCCCGCGATCTCGTCATTGTCCGAGGTATCACCGCTGACGCCGATCGAGCCGACAATCTGGCCGTCGCCGGTTTTGACCAGCAAGCCGCCCGCCACCGGAACAACCTTGCCGCCCGACGCGCCGACCAGGGCGTTCATGAAATGGGGCCTTTCCTTGGCCACGTTTTCCAGATTGCGGCTGGCCGTGCCCATGCCGATCGCGCCCCAGGCCTTGCCGCGGGCAATCTCGAAGCGCATGACGCTGGAATTGTCCTGTTTCTTGAATGCCACCAGGTTGCCGCCGTCATCGAGGACCGCGACGGTGAGCGGTTTCAACCCCATTTCACCGCCCTTGGCGAAGGTTTCGTCGATGATCGTGTCGGCTTGCGCCAGGGTGAGCTTCTCCATGGTGGCATCCTCTCGGCTGGTTGATTGCCAGGTTGATCGTCAAGTTGATCGTCTGGCGGAGTTTAGGCAGCGGGTGCTGCCCTAACCAGACAAATTATTTTGCTTCGGCCGCAGCCATTTTTATTTGGATTGAATACTTGAATTGACGTTCCAATACGCACATCTTAGTGGGCGCGGGCTCCGTCTGGAGGAAATTGATTTGGCACGGCCCAAGGAATTCGACCGGGAAAAAGTCTTGGAACAGGCGATGCTGGTGTTCTGGGAAAAAGGTTATGAATGCGCCTCGATGGAGGATCTGGTCGGCGCCATGGGCATCAACCGGGGCAGCCTTTACGCCACTTTCGGCGACAAGCGCTCGCTGCATCTGGAAGCCCTCGAATATTTCTACAACACGCAGATAGAGGCCATGTTGGCGCCGCTTTCACGCCCCGGATCGAAGCGCGCCGCGATCCGCGAAATATTCGAAACAACCGCCCGTTGCGCCTGTGAAGACGGCGACCGGCGCGGTTGCATGATGTACAACACGGCGGTCGAACTATGCCCCTCCGATAAAGAGGTCTCGCGCCGGGTCGCCGAGGGGCTGAAGCGGGTCGAAGCCTGTTTTTACAATGCTTTGCTGGAAGCCCGCCAAAACGGCGAAATTCAGGGTGACCGGGACCCAAGGCCGCTGGCCCGCTATTTGACCAACAGCCTCAACGGGTTGCGCGTGATGTGCATGGTTTTCGAAGACCAGGCCACTCTCGACGACATCGTCAATACGTCTTTGTCGATGTTGGAGCGGTAATCCATATATTAACCTTTTGTTGCTAATCAATACACTCGCTTACGTGTAATCCAGTTCACATTCACTTACATGTAATCAAGTTAAAGTGAATGCTGGTGGCGTGTAATTTCTTGAATGTTCGTTCAAAAAAACTATGTGAAGTGTACAGAGGAGTTTCAAT